>NZ_JBNCLE010000068.1:0-208 GCF_049844495.1 Micromonospora sp. DT48 | reverse complement strand
GGAAGCCACCTTCACGACGCTCACCGCTGAAGCCCTCACGACGGTCGTCCCGACGGAACCCACCGTCACGACGGTCAGCACCACGGAAGCCACCCTCGCGGCGGTCACCGTCGCGGGAACCACCCTCACGACGGTCGCCACCCCGGAAGCCACCTTCACGACGCTCACCGCTGAAGCCCTCACGACGGTCGTCCCGACGGAACCCACC
>NZ_JBNCLE010000067.1:0-230 GCF_049844495.1 Micromonospora sp. DT48 | reverse complement strand
ATATGGACGTCGTGGCGGCGGGTGGGGTGGCGGTTGGGTCGTCCTGGTGGGCGGCCGGGTCCTGGTCGGGTGGGTTTCGGTGCGCTGGCGGGACAGGGGCTGTTGGCGCGTAGGTGCCGAAATCCGCGGCGGACGCGGGCGGGGGTGAGCCGGTCGGGTGGGGCGGGTCGTTCCCACGGGTGGCGCAGGTCTGCGGCGAGTGGTCGGGCCAGCCGGAGTTGGGTGTGGGC
>NZ_JBNCLE010000066.1:0-237 GCF_049844495.1 Micromonospora sp. DT48 | reverse complement strand
TTACGTAGCGTTGCGAGGATGGCGGGTCCGTTGCCTGTCCGGGCTTGGTGGAGGTCTTCACGGAACGTCACGTCGCGGACGTGATGGATCTTGTTTTCGATGTGCCAGTGTCGGCGGATCCAGATCTGCAGGTCGACCGGCTGGGCTTGGTCGGCGGGTAGTGACACGGTCAGGTAGGCGGTCTCGCGGCTGGTCTTGCCAGCGACGATGCGGGTGCGGGTGATGCGTACGGCTTGT
>NZ_JBNCLE010000065.1:0-281 GCF_049844495.1 Micromonospora sp. DT48 | reverse complement strand
AATACCCAGCACGCTCTTACGCAGCATCGAGTTCATGACAAAGCTCCAATCGGGGGTCACGCGCACACCCAAGGGGGGACAGGCACACGCACGCAAGCACCACAACAGGCACCCAAAAGAAGAGGGGGAAAGAAAAAGGGAGACCTTCTCGATCTCGACCCGACACGCGGGGCGTGTATCGCCACATCACGCCGCCGGAACCATGTACAACGACCGACCGCCCGCCATCATTCCCGACAGCACACACCCACCATGGCGGGCCGTCGTCCTCGGCCGTTCAG
>NZ_JBNCLE010000064.1:0-445 GCF_049844495.1 Micromonospora sp. DT48 | reverse complement strand
CCCCGACCAACACCCACCCCCGCAACACACAACTCACCCGGCACACCCACCGGCACCACACCAAGACCCTCATCGAGCACCCGCAGGGTGATGTTCGGGAAAGGGCCTCCCAGCGGCACCCGCGCGGCGTCGGCCAGGGCTTCGGTGGTGCACTGGTAGCTGGCGACGTCGACGGTGGTCTCCGCCGGCCCGTAGGCGTTGTGCAGTTCGCAGTCGGGCAGCGCGGTCAGGAACGCACGTGCCAGGTCGACGGGCAGTTCCTCACCACCGACCACGACCGAACGCAGCGACCCGCAGCCGGTGATGTCCTCGGCGAGCAGTGCGGCCAACATGCCGGGCACCAGGTCGATCACGGTGACGGATTCGGCGATGATCAGGTCGCGGAGGTAAGCCGGATCGCGGTGCCCACCCGGACGGGCGATGACCAGCCGCGCCCCCGCCGACA
>NZ_JBNCLE010000063.1:0-445 GCF_049844495.1 Micromonospora sp. DT48 | reverse complement strand
CCCCGACCAACACCCACCCCCGCAACACACAACTCACCCGGCACACCCACCGGCACCACACCAAGACCCTCATCGAGGACGTAGAGCCGCAGGTTGGGGTGAGGTCCGCCGAGCGGTACCCGGCTCACCTCGGCCAGGGCCTGTGGGTCACACCGCCACGAGGTCACGTCGACCGCCGCCTCGGCCGGTCCGTACGTGTTGTGCAGTTCACAGTCGGGCAGTGCGGCCACGAAGGCTCGCGCCACGTCCAGTGGCAGTTCCTCGCCGCCGACGCCGACGGAGCGCAGCGAGGTGCAGTCGTCGAGCCCTTCGGCGAGCATCGCGGAGAGCATCGACGGTACGAAGTGGACGGTCGTCACCCGCTCGCGGATGATCAGGTCGCGGAGGTAAGCCGGATCGCGGTGCCCACCCGGACGGGCGATGACCAGCCGCGCCCCCGCCGACA
>NZ_JBNCLE010000062.1:0-519 GCF_049844495.1 Micromonospora sp. DT48 | reverse complement strand
GGTGATCATGCTGGCGGAGTTGTCGGGTCGGGTTTCGTAGTCGCGGACGAGTCGGCGGTGGTGCATGAGCCAGCCGATCGTGCGTTCGACGACCCATCGGCGTTTGACCACGCTGAAGCCCTTGGCCTGCGGGTCTTTGGTGACGATCTCGACGTCGACGCCGAGTGCGGCGCCGTGTTCGACGACGCGGTTCTTGAATCCGGCGTCGACCCAGGTCTTGGTCAGGGTCGGGTAGGCGGTGGTGGCCCGGTCGAGTAGGTCCGTGCCGATGGCGTTGTCGCTGGCGCTGGCGGCGGTGACGATGACGGCGAGGAGCAGGCCGAGGGTGTCGGTGATGATGCCGCGTTTACGGCCGACGATCTTCTTTCCGGCGTCGGTGCCCTGGGTGGCCAGTGGGACGTTGGTGGAGGTCTTCACGCTCTGGCTGTCCATGATGGATGCTGTGGGTTGGATGGTGCGGCCGTGGTGGTCGCGGACGAGGCCGGTGAGCTGGTAGTTCAGTTCGGTGAAGATGCCTTC
>NZ_JBNCLE010000061.1:0-614 GCF_049844495.1 Micromonospora sp. DT48 | reverse complement strand
GCGCCGAAGCCGCCCTGCCATTCGGAGGAGACCGTGTAGTCCACCGCGCAACCCGCTGCCGCCGCGCCGGCCGGCATGGCCACGGCGACCGCGGCCGATGCCAGGAGTACGGCGCCGACCGACACCCGGGCGGCGTTCACTCTGAGTCTTCTCTTCACACGGTTCATCGCTGACGTGCCCTTCAGGAGATGAGGTGGTGAGTGGTGGCGCGCTCCCGGGGCAATCTGCTGAGAGCGTTCACTTCCGGGGCCGACCTGGGCTGAACGGTGTGCAAATACGTTCGACAGCTTTCGACAGTTCGACTGCCAGCCAGAACGAGGTCAACCCATTAATGACCGCCGATCAGTGCTTGAGCCCGTGGGAGCGCTCCCGTAATATACACGACACACTGTTAACGCTCACCTAACGCTGACAGTCGTCAAAGTCTCTTTGTAGCCTCGGTCGGGAGGATGCCCCATGTCCAGATCCAGACGTGCCAATGTGTATTTAGCGTCTTTCGGTGCCGCGTTGCTGGCGTCGACGGCGCTCACCGTGGCGATACCGGCGCGTGCCGCAGCGGCCGGTTGCGCGGTGGACTACGCGGTCGCCTCGGAGTGGCCCGGTGGCTTCAACGT
>NZ_JBNCLE010000060.1:0-701 GCF_049844495.1 Micromonospora sp. DT48 | reverse complement strand
GAAGGCGGGAATCTCGTTGCTCTTCGTGTCGACGGTGACCTGGGCCAAGACGATGCCGGTACTGGTGTCCAGCGCCGACAGCAGATGCGTCTGCCGGCCGTCAGGCAGGCGTGCGCCACGCAGGGTCTTGCCGTCCACGGCGATCACCGTCCGGTAGCGGCGCGGCCGAGCGGTCACCGGTTGCGTCCGGGTGCGCAGCCAGCCGGCCAGAACCTTGCTGATCACAGTGGCGTCCAGGCGGATCAGCAGACGCCACACCGTGGTGCCGGCCGGCACGCCCCGGGTGAACCCGAGCCGCTGCTGGTCCGCCTCGTCCAGGTCGTACAGCCAGTCCGCGATCGCGGCGAACGACGTGGCGCCGGCCAGGACCGCGCAGACCGCGACGGTCAGCAACGCGGCCAATGGATACCGCACTCCGTGCGGATCACGCGGGTCCGGGATCACGCTCACAGCGTCCAGGAGCCCACGACGTTCACCCTCGGTGATCGGCGGTGATGGCGTCTCACCGCTGGGGGTTGTCACAGTCAGTACGGAGATCAGGGATGATGACATCTGCGGGTGGAGTCCTCGGTGTCGTGCAGTCCTAGAGAAACTCCATGATCACCTTGAGGGCTTCACCCGCTTCAACCGCCTCCACATAGGCCAATCACCCAGCATCATCCCAGCTCACTGGCTTGCCGAGCGAGAACGCAACGGCCCTG
>NZ_JBNCLE010000059.1:0-747 GCF_049844495.1 Micromonospora sp. DT48 | reverse complement strand
GTTACCTGGTCAGGCATTCGCCTCGACCTCGTCGACGAACTTCGCCACCAACGCCTGGAAACCCGACGCGTCATCCAGGAACGGCAAATGCCCCGCCCCCGGCATGATCTCGCAACGACCATCAGGGAACTTCGCCGCCAACTCCTGCGCCCCCGACGGACTCAACAACACATCATCATCACCAATGACCACCAACGTCGGCGCCTGAACCCGAGCCAACAGATCCGGACTCGACTCACCAGTCAACGCCAACTTCAAACCATTGGTCAGATCCTCCTCGGTCGACAAAGCCAAAAAGCTCTCCCGCAACCCAAGGAAACCCGGCGTACCCAACTCCTCGATCATCTCCGCACCGAACACCTCCGGATACAGATGCGCATACAACGCCGCCATACCGTGATGCTCCAACGTCAACAACCACGCCCGCTGCACCAGACGATGCCGACGCATACCCCGAGGACCAAGCGCCGGACCCGCCAACACGATCCCCTTGACCCGATCCGGATACTTCAACGCCACATCACGAGCCAACACCGTCGAAATCGACGTCGACAACAAATACGCCTTATCGATCTCCAACGCATCCAACAACCCGACCACGTCATCCGCGTGATCATCCCACGAAGGATACGTCTCCGGATGCGACGACCGACCATGACCCCGCAGGTCATAACTCACCACACGATGAGCCACCGACAACTCATCCGTGACCACCCGCCACGCCGGAGTCGTCATAAAAAAATTGTT
>NZ_JBNCLE010000058.1:0-857 GCF_049844495.1 Micromonospora sp. DT48 | reverse complement strand
GCCGGGTAGGCGTCGGTGAGTCCGGCGGGCAGCAACACCCGATCCGCCTCACCCACCAACGCGAACGGCACCACCGGCTCCCACTCCCGACCACCGGCACCACCCAACGACGCCACCAACCCACGCACCGTCCGATACGCGAACACATCCCGCACACTCGTCCGATAACCCGCAGCCCGCAGCGACCCCACCAACGTCACCGCCAACATCGAGTCACCACCAAGATCGAAGAAACTCTCCTCCACACTCACCGACGAACGACCCAACACCCGAGCCCACACCTCAGCGACAGCCCGCTCCACCCCCGACACCGGCGCCACGAACACACCCACCGGCACATCACCAGCACCCACCACCGGCAACCGCCGACGATCCACCTTCCCGTGCACATCCACCGGCACCGCATCAATCACCACATACGCCGCCGGCACCATCGCCTCCGGCAACACCCCCCGCACAAACTCCCGCAACCCAGCCGGCTCCACCACCGACCCCACCTCGGGCACCACAAAACCCGCCAACACCCGCCGACCATCAACCTCCACCACCGACGCCACCGCATCCCGCACCCCCACACACGAACGCAGCGCCGCCTCCACCTCCCCCAACTCCACCCGCACACCACGCAACTTCACCTGCGCATCCAGCCGACCCAGGAACTCCAAACTCCCGTCCGACCGCCACGCCACCACATCCCCAGTCCGATACAACCGAGACCCCACCGGCCCAAACGGATCCGGCACAAACCGATCCGCCGTCAACCCCGGCCGACCCACATACCCCCGACCAACACCCACCCCCGCAACACACAACTCACCCGGCACACCCACCGGCACCACACCAAGACCCTCATCGAG
>NZ_JBNCLE010000057.1:0-870 GCF_049844495.1 Micromonospora sp. DT48 | reverse complement strand
GTCGCGGATGCGCGGGTGTTTGGTGGTGGTGGGTTGTCGCGGTTGGCGGGGATGTTCCGGTTGGTGTTGGAGGCGATGGTTGCGGATCCGGGTGGGGATGCGCGGGTGGTGTGTGTGCCGTCTGGTGAGGCGGAGTGGTTGTTGGGTGTGGGTGCCGGTGGTGTGGTGCCGGTGTCTGGGGTGGCGTTTTCTGATTTTGCGGGGTGGGTGGTTTCTCGGCCGGGTGCGGTGGCGGTGTCCGGTGGTGGGGTGTCGTTGTCGTATGGGGAGTTGAACGCGGCGTCGAACAGGTTGGCGCGGTATCTGCGGTCGGTTGGTGTGGGCCCTGAGGTGTTGGTGGGGGTGTGTCTGCATCGGTCGGTGGAGCAGGTGGTGGCGATGTTGGCGGTGCATAAGGCGGGTGGGGTTTATGTGCCGTTGGATCCGGGTTATCCGGTGGAGCGGTTGGGGTTGATGGTTGGTGAGGCGGGGGCGTCTGTGGTGGTGACGTCGTCGTCGTTGGTGTCGGGGTTGTCGGTGTCGTCGGCGCGGGTGGTGTTGGTTGATCGTCCGGTGTGGGCGGATGAGTCGGCTGATGATTTGCCGGTGTTGGTGGGGCCGGAGAATGCGTGTTTTGTTGTTTTCACGTCGGGTTCGACGGGTCGGCCGAAGGGTGCGGTGGTCACTCATGCCGGTTTGGTGAACCGGACCCGGCACGTGGTGTCGGAGGTCTACCGCCTGGACTCCGACGGTGTGGTCCTGCAGAAGACGGAGATCGGGTTCGATGTGTCTCCGGCGGAGATCTACGCCGCGTTGTCGGCGGGGGCGCGGCTGGTCATCGCCCGTCCGGGTGGGCACCGCGATCCGGCTTACCTCCGCGACCTGATCATC
>NZ_JBNCLE010000056.1:0-926 GCF_049844495.1 Micromonospora sp. DT48 | reverse complement strand
CCGCCGCCTGGTGGTACGTGTGATCTGCCGTCGTCGTATCGGTGGTCGTCGTCGGGTGCGTTGGCGCAGCCTCGGTCGGGGTGGGTGTCGTTGAAGGACTTCACGCACGCGCCGTTCAACGGTCAGCACCTGGTCTACGCCACGACCCACGACACGGGCACGTCGTGGGGTTCGATGAACTTCGGGTTGTTCTCGAACTGGAACCAGATGGGCTCGGCCAGCCAGAACCAGATGCCGTTCGCCGCGGTCGCGCCGTCGTTGTTCTACTTCGCGCCCCGCAACATCTGGGTCCTGGCCTACCAGTGGGGCGGACCGGCGTTCTCCTACCGCACCTCCACCAACCCCGCCGATGTGAACAGCTGGTCAGCACACCAGACCCTGTTCACCGGATCGATCTCCAACTCCGGCACCGGCCCGATCGACCAGGCCCTCATCGGTGACGACCAGAACATGTACCTGTTCTTCGCCGGAGACAACGGCCGCATCTACCGCGCCAGCATGCCCATCGGCAACTTCCCCGGCAGCTTCGGCTCCAACTACACCACCATCATGACCGACACCACGAACAACCTGTTCGAAGGCGTCCAGGTCTACAAACTCCAAGGCCAACAACGCTACCTCATGATCGTCGAGGCCATCGGCTCCCAAGGCCGCTACTTCCGCTCCTTCACCGCCACCAACCTCGGCGGCACCTGGACCCCCCAGGCCACCACCGAAAGCAACCCCTTCGCCGGCAAAGCCAACAGCGGCGCCACCTGGACCAACGACATCAGCCACGGCGAACTCATCCGCACCAACGCCGACCAAACCATGACCATCGACCCCTGCAACCTCCAACTCCTCTACCAAGGACGCTCCCCCAACTCCGGCGGCGACTACGGCCTCCTGCCCTACCGCCCCGGAATCCTCACCCTCCAACGCTGACA
>NZ_JBNCLE010000055.1:0-934 GCF_049844495.1 Micromonospora sp. DT48 | reverse complement strand
AGAGCGTGTTTGAGAAGGTCTGTTTTGGACGGCGTGGCGGCGTGACATGCACCGTTGGGGCGGGCAGGGTGGCGCGGTGTCTGCGCGCCGTGGCTACCCCTCCGACCTGACCGATGCCCAGTGGGCGCTGATCGAGCCGCTGTTGCCGGAGCCGAACACGGACGGCCGGCGGGAGAAGCACCCGCGGAGGGAGATCGTCAACGCGATCCTGTACGTGGTGCGGTCGGGGTGTCCGTGGCGGTACCTGCCGGCGGATCTGCCACCGTGGCAGACGGTGTACTGGTACTTCACCCGGTGGGAAGAGACCGGCGTGACGGAGAAGCTCCTGACTACGCTGCGGGTCAAGGCTCGGGTGCAGCAGGGCCGAGCCCCGGAGCCGTCGGCGGGGATCATCGATTCCCAGAGCGTGAAGGGCGCCGACACCGTCGGTCGGGACAGTCGGGGCTACGACGCCGGGAAGAAGGTCAACGGCCGTAAGCGGTTCATCGTCACCGACACTCTGGGCCTGCTGGTCGCCGTCACTGTCCTCGCCGCGAGTTGGCAGGATCGCGATGGCGCGAAGACCGCCCTGCTCAGCGCCTATATGCTCACCCCGATCCGGCATGTCTATGCCGACCAGGGCTTCACCGGGCGGCTGGTCGACTGGACCCGCGACACGCTGCGCACCACGCTGGAGATCGTCCGCAAACCCGCCGACCAACGCGGCTTCGCCGTTCATCCCCGCCGCTGGGTCGCCGAACGCACCCTGGCCTGGCTCACTGCCTGCCGCCGCCTGGCCCGCGACTACGAACGCCACCCCGCCGTCTCCGCAGCCCTCATCCGCTGGGCCGCCATCACCGGCATGACCCGCCGCATCACCCGTGGTCAACCGGCACACCGACAAGCCCGCCGCACCTTCAACCGGACCTGACCAACCTCATCTCAAACACGCACT
>NZ_JBNCLE010000054.1:0-1077 GCF_049844495.1 Micromonospora sp. DT48 | reverse complement strand
CAGGGCGATTGCGTAGTCGGCTGACGGGCTGCTGACCAGGGATTTCGAGACGAGTTTGGCCTCTGTGGAGGCGCAAGGAGCGGGTGAGGCCGCATCGGTGATCATGGAGTTGCGACGCTTCACGACTCCGAGGAAGACCCCACCCGCCGATGGCATCATCTCTCATCCGGGCACTTGCCGTAGCCGCACCCACCTCCACCGCCGAGGCCGTGCCGGTCACCGACGGTGAACACGGCGGGCTGCTGCGCGCGCTCGCCGCTGTTCCTGATCCACGCGACCCACGAGGCGTGCGTTACCCGCTGGCTCCGCTGCTGGCGGTGGCGGTCTGTGCCGTCATGGCCGGGGCGTCGTCGTTCGCCGCGATCACGGACTGGCTGCACGACCTGGACGAACAGGCCCAGCGTCGGCTCGGGTTCACCGCAGGAGTGCCGGTCGGCAGCACTGTCTGGCGGATCCTGACGCGCCTGGACGACACGCTGCTCGGCACCGTCCTGGCCGGCTGGCTGCGCACCCGGACTCCCGTCGAGATGATCACGCCGGGGCGGTATCGCACGGTGATCGCCATCGACGGCAAGACGCTGCGCGGCGCCCGAACCGGCGACGGCCGCCAGGTGCATCTGCTGTCCGCTTTGGACACCACCACCGGGATCGTGCTCGCCCAGGTCACCGTGGACGCCAAAAGCAACGAGATCCCGGCGTTCGCCCCGCTGCTCGACGCCGTCGAACAGGTGCTCGGCACCCTGACCGGGGTGTTGTTCATCGCCGACGCCCTACACACCCAGACCGGTCACGCCAACGAGGTCACCGCCCGCCGAGCGCACCTGCTCGTACAGGTGAAGGCCCACCAGCCGACCCTGTTCAAGCAACTCAAACGACTGCCCTGGGCACAGATCCCGGTCGGTGACCGCACCCGCGACCGCGGTCACAGCCGCCGCGAAACCCGCACCGTCAAAGCCGTCACCGTCGCCACCCCCGGCGGCATCGCCTTCCCACACGCCCAACAAGCCGTACGCATCACCCGCACCCGCATCGTCGCTGGCAAGACCAGCCGCGAGACCGCCTACCTGACCGTGTCAC
>NZ_JBNCLE010000053.1:0-1186 GCF_049844495.1 Micromonospora sp. DT48 | reverse complement strand
TCGGGTGGGGCGGGTCGTTCCCACGGGTGGCGCAGGTCTGCGGCGAGTGGTCGGGCCAGCCGGAGTTGGGTGTGGGCGGCGATGATCAGCCAGGTCCAGCGGTCGGCGGCGTGTGGGTCGCGGAGTTTCGGCACCGTCCAGCCGAGGGTCTGTTTGAGTAGCCGGAAGGTGTGTTCGATGTCGAAACGGCGTAGGAACGCCTGCCACAGCAGATCGATGATGGTCGGGGTGGGGTTGTCGCTGGGTTGGTGGCCGAGGCCGGTGAACCACCACAGCCAGACTGGCTTCGCGGTCGCGCCGGAGGGCAGCCGTTGCACGTCCAGGCGGATGAGAGTGCCTTCCAGGATGGGCAGATCGGGGCAGTCGGCCCAAGCCGCGCGGCGGGTGAGCTTGGGGTGTAGCCGGTGCCAGGCGCGGGCTGTCGCGGTGCCGTAGAGGCGGGTCTCGGTCACGGTGGTCACGTCCGGAGTGCCCCAGCTGGCCGGGTCGCCGAAGATGAACTCGCTGCCATGCCGGGGTGGCCGACCGCACCTGGGGCCCGGTATCCACGGTCCCGGCGGGCGGCGCAGCACCCGGTCGGATCGCATCCGGGCCAGCACGCGTACCGGCAGGTCCCGTAGCAGCCAGGCCAGCCGAGCCGCGTCGTAGCCGGCATCGGTCACCACCCAGACCGCCGGGTCACCGGACTGCCAGTGCCCGGCGGTGATCAGCCGGTCCACCACCGCACGCACCTGCTCGGCGGTGACCGCGGCCAGATCGGCGCCCGGGGCCAGCCGGATCGCGTCCAGCGGCGCGGTCCACGAACTTCGCCCCGACTCCAGGGCCACCACGAACGAGTACGGCCAGCCCGGCACCCCGATGTGCTGGTCTTTACCACGACCGTAGGTGTGACACAGGATCCGCTCCGGCGCGGTGTGCGCTTCCGGCCGCAGCCAACAGGTCACATCCACCGCCAGGACGATCCGCCCGTCAGCGGCCCGTGGAATCGGCATCGACGCCACCACGGTCCGCAACCGCTGCACATCGATCCGACCAGCACCCAACGCGTCGTACAACGCCCCGTGACCACGACGGTGCTCCGCCACCAGCGACAACGCCGGCAACGACCGTACCGGCCCGTCCGCACACAACACCGCATCAGCCAACTCGAACAACGCATCAGCCCTGGCAGTCAGACACCGATGCA
>NZ_JBNCLE010000052.1:0-1243 GCF_049844495.1 Micromonospora sp. DT48 | reverse complement strand
TTCAGTAAGGGCTGCCCGCATCGTGGATCATGAAAGAGGAAGTGCCTTCTGATCTGGGAAGATCTGACTTGTCTAAGGTCCAGATCGCCCGTCACGGAAGGCACTTGCAGGGTGAAGGTTACCGGAACGCGCCCGAAGATCGTGGTCAGCGGTGACGGGCGGGGGGTGGTCGGGCACGCCGGTACGCGCCTGCTCGCCGATATCGCCGATGCCAGCAGGTTGACCAGCGGGTTTAGCGACGCCCTGGCTGTGCTGAGGCGGCGGCAGGCAGGCCATGACCCCGGCCGGGTCGCGGTGGACCTGGCGGTGATGCTCGCCGACGGTGGTGAGGCGATCGCCGACCTGGCCGTCCTGCGTGACCAGGCCGGCTTGTTCGGTGCTGTCGCCTCTGACGCGACCGCGTGGCGGGTGCTGTCCGGGATGGACGCCGCCGCGTTGGCGCGGCTGCGGCAGGCACGGGCCGGGGCGCGGGAGTTGGCGTGGGCGCAGATGGTCGAGACCCGCGGGCACCTGCCCGCCTCGACGGCGGCGGGGATGCCGGTGCCGGGGCTCGTGCTGGATGTGGACGCCTCGATCGTGATTTGCCATTCCGAGAAGGAGTCAGCGACCCGCACATGGAAGAAAACCTTCGGCTACCACCCGCTGTTTTGCTTCCTTGACGGCACCCGTGAGGCGCTGTCCGGGCTGCTGAGAGAGGGCCGGGCCGGGTCGAACACCACCGCTGACCACATCACCGTCCTCGACCGTGCCCTCGAACAGATCCCCGACGCCTACCGCTACGGCACCGAGATCCTCGTGCGTTCAGATTCGGCCGGCTGCACGCAGGGGTTCCTGGCCCACATCCGCAACCTGCGTGAACACGGGATCACCCTGCGGTTCTCCGTCGGGGTGGCGATCACCGAGCCGATCCGTGCGGCGATCCGCGCCGCCACCGGCTGGATCGGCGCCCTCGACAGCGATGGTGACCTACGCGACGGAGCCGAGATCTGCGAGATCACCGGCCTGCTGCCCGCTGACCTGCTGGCCGGCTACCCCCACGGCACCCGGTTCATCGTGCGCCGCGAACGCCCGCACCCCGGCGCGCAACTGACGCTGTTCGACACCATCGAAGGCATGCGCCACCAGGTGATGGCCACCGACACTCCCGCCGGCGGCGCCTCGATCCAGTACCTGGAAGCCCGCCACCGCGCCCACGCCCGAGTGGAGGACCGCATCCGCACCGGCAAGGACACCGGCTTCGGCC
>NZ_JBNCLE010000051.1:0-1352 GCF_049844495.1 Micromonospora sp. DT48 | reverse complement strand
ATCGCCTCCAACACCAACCGGAACATCCCCGCCAACCGCGACAACCCACCACCACCAAACACCCGCGCATCCGCGACCAGGCGGATCACGGATCCGCTGGCGCCGACGGAGAGGGCGAACTCGGTGGCGGCTCCGTCGGCGGCCACCGCCGCCTCGGCGGTCGCCGCGGTCGCGTGCTCGGGCCGGTCACCCGCCGACCCGTCGGCCCGGCGCCCCGGGGTGACGGCGGCCGGCGCGGTCACATCGGACGGGCTGGTACGAGGTTCGGTGTAGTTGAAGACGACGTCGATCGGGTGCTGGTCCTCACCGGTGAGTCGGCGTACCGCGGGCAGCGGGTAGCGCCGGTGCGGCCAGAGTTCGACCTCCCGGTCGAAGACGGTGGTGATCAACTCGCGCCAGGTCCGGGCGGTGCGGTCGTGACCGAACGGCAGGATGTTGATGTACATGCCGTGCACCCGCTCGGCACCACGCACCTCCGGCCGCGCGTCGCACACCAGGCCGCTGTGGAAGGTGCTCTCGTTGGTGAGCTGGCTCATCACCTTCAGGTGCGCCGCGTGCAGGACCGCCTTGACGGGTACGCCGAGGGTGCTGGCGAGTCGACGCAGCGGGCCGTCCAGGTCCGCGATGTCGATCTCGGTGCGGTGCACCCGCAGCGGGCCGGTGTCGTTCGTCCGGGTGCCGGGCAGGGTCAGCTTCGGTCGACCGGCCACCACCTGCCGCCAGTAGTCGGCGTCCTCCGACGAGTCGAGCGCGGCCAGTTCGGCGGCGACGAAGTCGGCGTAGCGGACGCTCACCGGCTCGACCGGGGTCGGCTGCTCGCCGCGCCGCCGCCGGTGGTAGCCGTCGAGCAGGTCGGCCAGCAGGAGGTTCAGGTCCCAGCCGCCGGTGATCAGGTGGCTGACGGAGAGGGTGAGCCACCAGGACCGGTCGTCCTCCTGGTGCACCGCCACCCGCAGCAGCGGTGGCGGCTGCGTCAGGTCGAACGGTCGCTTCCGTTCGGCGGCGACGTACGCCTCGATGTCGGCGGCACCGTGGTGGACCGCGACCGGCACCTCGGCCTCGGCGTGCACGAGTTGCATGGGCACCGAGTAGCCGGTCAGGTCGAACGAGGTACGCAGAGTCTCGTGCCGGGCGACCAGCTCGGCGAGCACGGCGCGCAGCGGTGCCTCGTCGAAGGGCAGTTCGTCGTCGATCCGCATGGTGTGCACGATGTGGTACGGCGACGCGGCCTCGTTCTTGGTGATCTCCACGGCCATGCCGACCTGGGCCTGGGTGGCCGGGTAGGCGTCGGTGAGTCCGGCGGGCAGCAACACCCGATCCGCCTCACCCACCAACGCGAACGGCACCACCGG
>NZ_JBNCLE010000050.1:0-1468 GCF_049844495.1 Micromonospora sp. DT48 | reverse complement strand
CGTTACCTTTTTGATCGTCCCCAGCCGGGGACGGCTCGGTCGCCCGGCTCGGTATGACTGACTGCCCCTGTCGTTTGGATGATCCGGGGGGTGTTGTCGCCGGGCCGGGTGGCGTCGGTGGACCGCTGATAGGGACCCGGCCACCCCCGTCCGGGGTAGGTCTCTCCGTAACGTGGATGCCGGCAGTCCGGCGCTGTGACCAGCGGCTGAGCCAGGCATCGCGGTGAGGAGGGCAGGCTGTGTACGACGGGTTCGGCGTCTTCATCGGACTCGATGTCGGCAAGGAAGGCCACCACGCGGTCGCGTTGAACCGCGACGGCAGGCGGCTGCACGACGCGACGCTGCCGAACACCGAGGCCGGGCTGCGGAAGCTGTTCGACAAACTCGGCCGTCACGGCAAGGTTCTGGTGGTGGTCGACCAGCCCGCGTCGATCGGCGCGCTGCCGGTCGCGGTGGCTCGTGCTTGTGGCCACCAGGTGGCCTACCTGCCCGGTTTGGTCATGCGCCGGCTGGCCGACCTGCACCCCGGCACCGCGAAGACCGACGCCCGCGACGCCTACGTCATCGCCGACGCCGCCCGCACCCTGCCCCACACGCTGCGTCGGGTTGACACCGGCGACGAGGCACTCGCCGAACTGGAAGTGATGGTCGGCTACGACGACGACCTCGCCGGTGAGGTCACCCGCGTGGGCAACCGCATCCGGGGCCTGCTCACCCAGATCCACCCACCCCTGGAACGCGTCCTGGGACCGAAACTGCAGCACCCCGCTGTCCTGGAAGCCATCTCGCGGTGCGGCGGACCCACCGGACTCCGCAAGGCAGGCCGGACGAAACTCACCGAGATCGTCAAGGCCCGCGCGCCACGCATGGGCACCCGCCTGGTTGAACAGATCTTCACCGCTCTCGACGCGCAGACCGTGATCGTGCCTGGCACCACCGCCGCCGAGACCGTCCTTCCCCGACTCGCCGACAACCTGCGTGACCTGCTGCGCCAACGCGACCAGGTCGCCGAACAGGTCGAGGGGATGCTTGATGCGCACCCTCTTGCCCCGGTCCTGACCTCGATGCCCGGCATCGGCGTCAGGACCGCAGCCCGCATCCTGCTCGAAGTCGGCGACGGCAGCTCGTTCCCCACCTCCGGCCACCTGGCCGCCTACGCCGGCCTGGCCCCGGTCACCCGCCGCTCCGGCACCAGCATCCGTGGCGAGCACCCACCAAAGGGCGGCAACAAGCAGCTGAAACGCGCGTTCTTCCTGTCCGCGTTCGCCGCACTCGCCGACCCGCTCAGCCGCGCCTACTACGACCGCAAACGCGCTGAGGGCAAGAAACACAACGCCGCCATCATCTGCCTCGCCCGCCGCCGCGTCGACGTCCTCCACGCCATGCTCCGCGCCCAACGGCCATACCAGCCCAAAACGGCGGCCGAACCCCGCCTCGCCGCTTGACACAACCCATAGGGACACCCCCC
>NZ_JBNCLE010000049.1:0-1511 GCF_049844495.1 Micromonospora sp. DT48 | reverse complement strand
TACGGCAGCCGCCAATTGCTAGCTGACCAGGGTGTAGTCCCTGCTTAGCCGTGCGCGTTGGTGGAACCAGCGGGCGCGGGCTTGGTGCCGGCGTCGCCAGGTGAGCCAGTGCGTGTCGTGGTCGGGCGGCTGCGGGTGCTGGAGGGCGGTGGCGAGTATCCGCTTGACCTCGGGCACGGTCAGCGGGATCAGTCCGGGGTCGGGCGGTGGCGGCTGGTCTGGTGTGTTCGGCGGTGGTGCCTGGGTGTCGGTGCGGTCGGCGAGGTGGGCGGCGGTGACCGCGCAGACCGCGAGGGCGGCCATGACCAGCACGGTGTGACGCTGGATCGCGGTGTAGAGGCGGGCCTGGCACTGGTCCAGGCCGAAGTGGTCCTTGCCGAACTCGAAGTCTTCCTGGACCGGCCAGCGCAGCCCGGCGGCGCGGATCAGCGTCGTCTTGGTCAGGATCTGCCCCTCGGGCACATGGCAGTAGTGGAAGGCCAGCTCACCGGTGCGCAGGTGGCGGCGCACGAGCAGATGGTGGCGCGGTGAGGCGGTGGCGATCCACGCCCAGGCGTACCAGCGTTGTCCCTTCGACCCCGCCCCTGCCGAGCGGACCTCCCACCCGCGGTTGTCCCCGGCCAACTGGGTGACGGCCTGCGCGCAGGTCAGCCTGTCACCCGAGGGCAGTTCGACCATGAAGGTGGAGGCGACCCGCAGCACGTACGCCTGCCCGCGAGTCTCGAAGAACTCCCGCAACTGTGTGCAGTTGCCGTACACCTCGTCGCCGCAGGCGACGTCGAAACGCAGCCCGTCGGCGTACGCGTCCGCGCAGATGTCGATGGCCAACTGGCCCTTGGTGCGGAACTCCAACCCGGCCGGCAGTCCCATGCCAGCCGCAGCCTGCGGGTCGGTGATCTGCTCGGCCGGGATCCACTGACGCGCCCCGATCAACGCGTGCCCGATCCGCTCCCGCACATACGACAGGTGCACCGTGTTGATCCCGTTCGCGACCCTGCCCGCGCACCCCATGTACTGCCGCTTCACCCCGGCCGTCGCGACGCCCTGCTTCGGCTGACCCGTCTCGTCCAACGCCCCGACGACCAGGCCACGCCGCCGCCGACGGCTCGCCGCCTCGTCCAGACCGGCAGCGGCGAACCGCCGCACCTGACTCATCGCGGCCGTCGTGTCCCACACTGCCCGGTTCAACAGCCGCTGCGTGCGGTCCGGCGTGGCGTCCCCGACCTGCTCGGCGATGCTCCACCCGTTGCGCTTCGGCACCTGGCTGACCAGCGCCGACACGTACCGGCCCGCATGCTGCCACGTCTGCGTCCGCACGAAACACGACCGCAGCCGCTCCAACAGGCCCGCCCGCGCCCGCACCGCCCGCCCAGCCGCTACCCTGGCAGCAGCAGCCGCCCTCGATCTTGTAGTTCTCACAAACACATGATCAACAGGGCGGCTGCGTCCACTTCGCACGCCCCACCACCGCATCCTGCCAGGTCAGACCGCCAATGGCGGCTGCCGTACTA
>NZ_JBNCLE010000048.1:0-1889 GCF_049844495.1 Micromonospora sp. DT48 | reverse complement strand
ACCCGCCAAGCCAACCGCCGATCACACGACCTAATCACCGCCGTGACCAGCAGCTACCCGACAACGCAATAGCCCTGGGGAGAAGATGGCCCGCGACCTGGCCGGATGATGTGGTGGAGCCCAGGGGACTCGAACCCCTAAGCCGCGAGCCTGGCTCGCATCGGGTTGAAGCGGACCGATCGCCGCTCCGACCTCGCTCCGACCGGTCAACGCCTCTCGACGTTTCACACTGCTTGCGGCGCTCATTTGTACTGGCGTTGTACTAGTTGATCTCCACCACAGCATCGACGGATGAGCCCCTGCATTGCAAGGATCAAGACTGCTGTCGGCCGGCGTCGGTCGCTACGGCTGACCTGCTCGCCGTGTCGCCTACTGTCGGCCCCGGGCCGTATCCGTCGGCGGGCTTGGCTGTACGGGTGGCTGTACAGCCCACCTTCTGGTCGGTAGGACCGTCCGGTATCCACGGACACCTGGGGGCTCGCCTCGACACCAGGTCGGGGCCGCCGTTCATCCGAGGGACGGCCGTGTCGGCGCGGCTGGGTCAGGCTGAGGTCAGGAGGCAGCCGCTTGCGGGTTGCCGCCGGAGGACGCCTGAACTGGCCACTCTGTCCCCCTGGCTTCTATCTCCAGTACGTTGGTCAACGATGGAATTCACCGCTGTGCTGAAGTCGATCCTTGTGGCCATCGTCATCGTCTCAGGGCTTGGGGTTCTCTTCTTGATGGGTTACCCGTCACGCTTCGGGGTGGCCGATCGAAGCGAAGCTGAGCGCGCGGCAATGATTGAGACGGACCGTCGACATCATCGTCTGGTTAACCGGGGAATGTCAGCAGTCATTTCGATCATCACCGGCGTGCTCGCTGTAGCCATCCTCGCCGGTCCGGCGGACAAGCGATCAAGCGGGCTTGTTATGGCGGCAATGTCATTGGTCAGCGCTGCTGTGTTCGTGCTGCTCATTCGCCGGGATCGGAGGCGGCCTGGGGGTTAGAAGAAGATCACGGAGGGCTGCTCGGGTGATCCCTTCCATGGTCGGAGTGTCGGCGCTTGTCGGCTCTCGTCGGCCTTGGATGGCTGGCTTGGCTGTATGGATGGCTGTACAGCCAGACCTCTTCGTCCCGAACGCCGGGTACGAAACACCATTGGGGTGTCGTCCGGTGTGTCCAGTTCCGTCGACATGGTCGTTACACATGCCAGTGTGACCAGAGAGTCCCACCTTCGGCGAGATCAAGCCTGCAGCCCCAGTTGCAGGCTCGTGCTTGAATGTATAACCGTGATTCTCACCGAATCGTTAGCCGCCACCACAGTCCAGACTATACCCGTTCTCGCGCTTGCCTTAGTCCTTGAATATAGGTTACTAATAAGGCGCGACATGCGAAACCGGAAGAATGGATTGCAGCAACGGGAACTATTCCTTGCGCAGCTGGCGCGAGCCAGGAGAGAATTGATAGAAATTGGCGATCCGGCCGACTGGCCAGAAGGGGCAGACAGGGGGCAGATCCAGGCGCGTAGGGAGTCAATAGCTCGAGAGGTTGAGGAGGTTTTCAACGACCCCCGCTGGCGTGGGCCAGGATATGGGTTGATTTGGCGGACACTGGGTGTGCTGTCCTATGGACTCGTCGCAATCACTAACGGGTTCGCTATGATTATCTCGGTTATTTCCTTGGCCGGCGGTGAAATAGATGCGAGAATGGCCGGACCATTCGTGGTTGCCGCTTTTGTTGCCTCAACAATCCTCCTCGTCATAGCGCCATTCATGGCAACACACCTCTCATGGTTTAGCGATATACGCAGAGGCGCTCAATCGTTGAATGGCTTAGCTTGATCTTTAACCTGTGCGGCGTGGCCGGGGATTGGTCGATTTCTTCTGGGAAGAGGTTGTCTTCCCGGTCGC
>NZ_JBNCLE010000047.1:0-4342 GCF_049844495.1 Micromonospora sp. DT48 | reverse complement strand
TGGATGACGCGTCGGGTTTCCAGGCGTTGGTGGCGAAGTTCGTCGACGAGGTCGAGGCGAATGCCTGACCAGGTAACGGTCAGGAAAACCGGAACGAGTTGTTCTCGGCCAACCAGACGGCTGCCAAGGCGCTGGCCGGGACGGCACGTTGCGTGAGGAGGGGGAGCGCAATGGATCGTGAAGTTCTGGATGTGGTTGACGAGTTGTTCCGTCGCCGGTTGCAGGTGCCGGAGTTGGATCCGGACACGCCGCTGGTGGATTACGGCCTGGACTCGGTGCGCTCGATCGACCTGATCGTGGAGATGGAGTCCCTGTTCGACGTGCAGGTGTCCGACGGGCAGGCGGCGTCGATGCGGACCCTGCGCGACGTGGTGGAACAGGTGACCGCGTCGATGCGGATGCGGGTCGGGAACGAGGTCGGCGCGACATGAGCGCCGACCTTGACTTCGGTCGCTACGCCCGACCCGAACTGGGTCGCCTCTTCCAGGCCCTCAACCTGGACGTGGCGTACCGCCGTGGGCGCGGCGACCATCTCACACCGGAGCCGGCAACGGATGCCGAAGCCGCCGACCAGGTGCTCGACCTGGTCGGCGGTGCCGGCTCGTCCCTGTTCGGGCACAACCATCCGGCGCTGGTGGCGGTCGCCCGACAGTGCCTCGACGAGCAGCTTCCCTTCAACGCCCAGGCCAGTATCCGCCCGGGGGCGGCCGCGCTGGCCGCGAAGCTGTCGACGCTGGTGCGGGCCACCACCGGGGTGGACTACGTCGTGACGCTCGGGTCCACCGGTGCGGAGGCGGTCGAGGCTGCGGTGAAGCACGCCGTGGTCGAACGGCGTCGTCGGCTGGGCGCGCTGCGCGAGGAACTCGATCGCTCCCTGCGCCGGTTGCACCGCGACGGCCTGGCCGACACCGCCTGCGCGACCGGGCCGGCTGCCGGACGGCACTGCGGCGAGGTGATCACCGAGGCGATCGAGAAGGTCACCGAAGCCCTGGCGGCCGAGCCCGTCCTGGTCTCGCTGCGCAACGCCTTCCACGGCAAGACCACCGCTGCGGGAACCCTGACGCACGGCTCCAACGTGCCCGAGGACCTGCACGTTCCCGGCCCGAAGCGGGTCCGACTGACCGACTGGACGCCCGAGGCGGTGGTGGCGGCGCTCGACGACCGTCTGGTCGAGATCTGCACCGTCACCGTGGACGCCGACGCGGTGCCGCACTCCGCGGCCCGTCACCTGTCACCGGTCGCCGCCTGTTTCGTCGAGCCCGTCCAGGGTGAGGCCGGGGTGCGCGAGGTCCCGACCGAGACCCTGGCGGCCCTGCGCGCGTTGGCCGACCGGCACGACACGGTGCTGGTGTTCGACGAGATCCAGTGCGGCATGGGCCGCACCGGCACGTTCCTGGCGTCCGAGCCGTCCGGAGTGGTCGCCGACTACTATCTGCTGTCGAAGTCGCTCGGCGGTGGCCTGGCCAAGATCTCGGCGATGATGGTGGCGGCTGACCGCTATGTCGCCGACTTCGGACGCCACCACACGTCCACCTTCGCCGAAGACGACTTCTCCGCGCTGATCGCCACGGCCGCACTGGACCTGTACGAGAGTCACCGGGACCGGATCGCCGTGGTCGGTGCGGAACTGCGTGACCAACTGGTCAAGGTGGCCGAACGGTGGCCGGAGGCGATCGCGGAGGTGCGCGGCCGGGGACTCCTCCTCGGGGTGGAGTTCCGGGTGCCCCAGCCGGAGTCGGCCCTGCTGCGCGCCGTGTTCGACGCCGAGTCGCTCGGCTTCCTGATCGCGGGTCGGTTGCTGCACGCACACCGGGTCCGGGTCATGCCCACCCTGTCCGCGCCCACGACCGTACGCGTACAACCGTCCGCCCTGATCGACACCGCGGACATCGAGCGGGCCGCCGCCGCCTTCGACGACGTGGCCGGCCTGATCGCCAAGGGCGACTACGCGACGTTGCTGGCGCACCTGGCCGTGCCGCCGACCGGAGCCTGGCGGCCACGTCAGCACGTGCCGGCGCCGCCTCGCCGTCGGCGGGTCGAGCACGACGGTGACGTCCCGCGTGTGGTGTTCCTCGCCAACCTCGACAACGCCTCCACGGTGCGTTCGCTGGCCCCGGAGCTGGCGGAGTGGTCGGACGGCCGGTGCGCGGCGGCCCTGGACCGGATGCGCGGCGAGCTGAGCCCGTTCGAGGTCGTCCGACACCGGATCGCCTCGGAGACCGGACGGGTGGCCGACCTGAGTGTGGTGGCGGTGCCGTTCACCGCCGCCCAGGCGGTCGACGCGATGCGGGCCGGGCAACGGCCCTGGTTGTCCCAGACGGTGCTGGACGCGGTGGAACTGGGCGTCGAACTCGGTGGCGACGTCGTCGGTCTGGGCGGCTACACCTCGATCGTGACCGGTGCCGGACGGGATGTGGTCGAGCACGAGATACGGATCACCTCCGGCAACTCGCTCACCGCGGCCTGCGCCTACGACCTGCTTCAGCGTCACCTGGCCAGCAGTGGTTCCGGTACACGTCGGGTCGGTCTGGTCGGCGGCATCGGCAACATCGGCGCGGTGATGGCCGACCTGGTCGCCCCGCACTGCGAGTCGCTCGTCCTCGTCGGCCGGCCCGGCTCCGGGCGCCGACTCGCCACGGTCGCGAAACGGGTGGCCCACCTGACCGACGTCTCGGTCGCCGAGGACCTCGAGGCGCTGCGTGACTGCCCGATCGTGGTCAGCGCCACCAACGCGGCCGACCCGGTCATCCTGCCCACCCACCTCTCGGCGGACCGGGAGGTGCTCGTCTGCGATCTCGCGGTGCCGGGTGACGCCCACCCGGCGGTGGCGGGCCTGCCGAACGTCACCCTCGTCTCCGGTGGTCGAATCCGGCTCCCGGGTGGACAGACGCCACACTTCCCGGGCATCACCCTGCCACCGGGGGTCGTCTACTCGTGTCTGGCGGAGACGATCCTGCTGGGTCTCGAACCGGAGATGGCCAGTCCGTCCTACGGCGGCCTGTCCGTCGCCGGGGTGTTGTCCGCTCTGGAACTGGCCCGTCGACACGGGTTCCACCCCACTCGCATCACCACGGCGGACGTTTCGACGAACCCGTGGGTGGCGAGCTAGCACCCCACCTACCCGACCCGGAGGTTCATATATGAGCGATGTCACCGTACGGCGAATCACACCGGCTGAGATGGCCGAAGCGAGCCGGATCGTCGGGCTCGCGTTCGCCCTCAACCCGAGCAACCTGGCCATCGCCGGCGGTAACCAGGACAAGGCTGCCCGGATCATGGAGAACGCGGCCCTGACCCTCAAGCTCAGTAACAGCGCCAGCCACGTGCTCGTCGCCGAGCGGGAGGGCCGGCTCGCCGGGGTGCTCAAGGCCGCGCAGTGGCCGCACTGCCAGATGACGGTCGGCGAGAAGATCAAGTCGATCCCGTCGCAGGTCCGCACGATGGGCCTCGGTCTGCCGCGTGCCCTGAAGGTGATCGGCGGGCGAGCCAAGCACGAGCCGAAGAAGCCGCACTGGCACATCGGACCGATCGCCGTCCACCCGGAGCAGCAGGGGTACGGGATCGGATCGGCGCTGCTCGCGGCATTCCTCGACGATGTCGATCAGCAGCGGGTGCCGGCCTTTCTCCAGGCGGACGTCGACCGCAACGTCGTGCTCTACGAGCGGTTCGGCTTCCGGGTGGTCTCCCAGGAGGCGATCCTCGGCATCAACACCAGCTTCATGTGGCGGGACGCGCGTTAGGTCGTCGCCTCGTGCCGGGGACCGGCTGAGTGCCACCGGCTGGGGTGGTGCCGGACCTGTGGGCCGCCGGGAGCACAACGTTCCCGGCGGTCCACAGGTCCTTCATGTATGCCTGAGGCGGATTTGTCGCAGCGCAGTGGGATCCGACCGATTCGCGCAGCCGCTTATCCGACATGGCATGGACAAATCCAATGATTGAAGTGCACCGGGAGGGTCTCTGTAATTAGGACGAACCATCCTCTTCGTGCGCCGCGTGTGAAGCGCACAGGGTGGTATGCAGAATTAACGGATTGCAGTACGTCGATCAAGTGATAGCGTGCGGAAGTGTCCCGCCGGCTTTAGGGCAAGAGTGGAGTACGCGCGATGCTACGAGATCGGCACGGCTTTTGCGGTAGAAGGCGGCGTCATTGAAGGCGGCGCCCGGGTGGGGGGCTCTGCCGGTTGAGGTGGTGCCCATTCGTCGGGGGTGCCGTCGGGACGTGATGCAGTCACCCGAATGCGCGCTCGGCGCGCAGGTGTGAATAAAGGGGGATGTGGTGTCTGCTGGTGAGGTTCTTGAGCGTCTTGAGTTGGAGTATCGCGAGGATGCGGTGCGGGCTCGG
>NZ_JBNCLE010000046.1:3653-5229 GCF_049844495.1 Micromonospora sp. DT48 | reverse complement strand
GTGTCGGGTGTGTTGTTTGTTTGCTGTGAGTTACACAGTGGACGCGAGCAGAATCTTTGTGAGCAAGTCCTCGGCCTATTAGTACCGGTCAACTGAACCCGTTACCGGGCTTACATTTCCGGCCTATCAACCCAGTCGTCTAGCTGGGGGCCTTACCCCACCAAAGGTGGGTGGGATACCTCATCTTGAAGCAGGCTTCCCGCTTAGATGCTTTCAGCGGTTATCCCTTCCGAACGTAGCTAACCAGCCGTGCCCCTGGCGGGACAACTGGCACACCAGAGGTTCGTCCGTCCCGGTCCTCTCGTACTAGGGACAGCCCTTCTCAAGTATCCTACGCGCACGGCGGATAGGGACCGAACTGTCTCACGACGTTCTAAACCCAGCTCGCGTACCGCTTTAATGGGCGAACAGCCCAACCCTTGGGACCTGCTACAGCCCCAGGATGCGACGAGCCGACATCGAGGTGCCAAACCATCCCGTCGATATGGACTCTTGGGGAAGATCAGCCTGTTATCCCCGGGGTACCTTTTATCCGTTGAGCGACACCGCTTCCACACGCAAGTGCCGGATCACTAGTCCCGACTTTCGTCCCTGCTCGACCCGTCAGTCTCACAGTCAAGCTCCCTTGTGTACTTGCACTCAACACCTGATTGCCAACCAGGCTGAGGGAACCTTTGGGCGCCTCCGTTACCCTTTAGGAGGCAACCGCCCCAGTTAAACTACCCACCAGACACTGTCCCTGAACCGGATAACGGTCCGAAGTTAGATACCCGAATCAACCAGAGTGGTATTTCAAGATTGCCTCCACCCATACTGGCGTATGAGCTTCACCGGCTCCCACCTATCCTACACAAGCCGACTCAAATACCAATGTCAAGCTATAGTAAAGGTCCCGGGGTCTTTCCGTCCTGCCGCGCGTAACGAGCATCTTTACTCGTACTGCAATTTCGCCGGGCCTGTGGTTGAGACAGTGGGGAAGTCGTTACGCCATTCGTGCAGGTCGGAACTTACCCGACAAGGAATTTCGCTACCTTAGGATGGTTATAGTTACCACCGCCGTTTACTGGCGCTTAAGTTCTCCGCTTCGCCCCGAAGAGCTAACAGGTCCCCTTAACGTTCCAGCACCGGGCAGGCGTCAGTCCATATACATCGAATTACTTCTTCGCATGGACCTGTGTTTTTAGTAAACAGTCGCTTCCCCCTGCTCTCTGCGGCCATACAACGCTCCACCCGCGCGGGGCTTCACGTCTCCGGCCCCCCTTCTCCCTAAGTTACGGGGGCAATTTGCCGAGTTCCTTAACCACAGTTCGCCCGATCGCCTCGGTATTCTCTACCTGACCACCTGTGTCGGTTTGGGGTACGGGCCGCTCAGAACTCGCTAGAGGCTTTTCTCGGCAGCATAGGATCACTGACTTCACCTGAATCGGCTCGGCATCACGTCTCAGCCACATGACGTGCGGATTTGCCTACACGTCGGCCTACACGCTTACCCCGGCACAACCACCGGCCGGGCTCAGCTACCTTCCTGCGTCACCCCATCGCTTGACTACTACCCGCCAGGTTCCCACGCTCCCCC
>NZ_JBNCLE010000046.1:0-3554 GCF_049844495.1 Micromonospora sp. DT48 | reverse complement strand
TGGTTAGCACAACGAGGTTCATCAGGGACGCTCCTTCGCGGGTACGGGAATATCAACCCGTTGTCCATCGACTACGCCTCTCGGCCTCGCCTTAGGTCCCGACTCACCCAGGGCGGATTAACCTGGCCCTGGAACCCTTGGTCATCCGGCGGAAGGGTTTCTCACCCTTCTTTCGCTACTCATGCCTGCATTCTCACTCGTGCCGCGTCCACAACTCGATCACTCGGCTGCTTCACCCCCGGCACGACGCTCCCCTACCCACCCACACACCTGCACACCACCCACAAAAGATGATGCGAAGTACACGTGTGAATGCCACAGCTTCGGCGGTGTGCTTGAGCCCCGCTACATTGTCGGCGCGGAACCACTTGACCAGTGAGCTATTACGCACTCTTTAAAGGGTGGCTGCTTCTAAGCCAACCTCCTGGTTGTCTATGCGACCCCACATCCTTTTCCACTTAGCACACGCTTAGGGGCCTTAGCTGGTGATCTGGGCTGTTTCCCTCTCGACTACGAAGCTTATCCCCCGCAGTCTCACTGCCGCGCTCTCACTTACCGGCATTCGGAGTTTGGCTGATTTCGGTAAGCTTGTAGGCCCCCTAGACCATCCAGTGCTCTACCTCCGGCAAGAAACACACGACGCTGCACCTAAATGCATTTCGGGGAGAACCAGCTATCACGGAGTTTGATTGGCCTTTCACCCCTAACCACAGGTCATCCCCCAACTTTTCAACGTTGGTGGGTTCGGCCCTCCACACGGTCTTACCCGCGCTTCAGCCTGCCCATGGCTAGATCACTCCGCTTCGGGTCTAGAACATGCGACTCAAACGCCCTCTTCAGACTCGCTTTCGCTACGGCTCCCCCACACGGGTTAACCTCGCCACATGCCACTAACTCGCAGGCTCATTCTTCAAAAGGCACGCCGTCACCCCGCAAGGCTCCGACGGATTGTAGGCGAACGGTTTCAGGTACTATTTCACTCCCCTCCCGGGGTACTTTTCACCATTCCCTCACGGTACTCGTCCGCTATCGGTCACCAGGAAGTATTTAGGCTTACCAGGTGGTCCTGGCAGATTCACGGCAGATTTCAGGAGTCCGCCGCTACTCGGGAACACCCACAGAAGACCAGCTGCTTTCACCTACCGGACTATCACCGTCTACGGTCAGCCTTTCCAGACCATTCAGCTAACAACTGGCTTTATCACTCCCCGAACGAGTGTCAGCTCGCTCAGCAGGGTCCCACAACCCCGACCACGCAACCCCTGACAGGTATCACACGCAACCGGTTTAGCCTCAATCCGCTTTCGCTCGCCACTACTCACGGAATCACTATTGTTTTCTCTTCCTACGGGTACTGAGATGTTTCACTTCCCCGCGTTCCCTCCACACACCCTATGAGTTCAGGTGCAGGTGACACCACATGACTGATGCCGGGTTACCCCATTCGGACACCCTGGGATCACAGCTCGGTTGACAGCTCCCCCAGGCCTATCGCGGCCTCCCACGTCCTTCATCGGCTCCTGGTGCCAAGGCATCCACCGTTCGCCCTTGACAACTTGACCACAAAGATGCTCGCGTCCACTGTGCAATTCTCAACAAACAACCAACCCACAACCCACAGCCCCACACCAGCCCGACCAACAGCCGACGGTATGCGAGACCAGGCCATGCCTGGCAACCACCCCCACCCACCACGGGCAAGGCAATGGCTCCGAAGAAACCAACCACACAAGGTTGTTCCTTCAGGACCCAACAGGGTGCTAAACATCCTCCACCAGCCGCACCACCATCCCGTTCCCACCACCCCGAAGAGCAGCTGTACTAGAAACCATGGCCGTTGCCGGCAGAAAACTTCACCAGTGTCTCCGCCAACGAGCACCCCGACCCGACATCCGCAGGCCGCAGGCCCCATACCAGCCTTCGCTGAATGGTGCTCCTTAGAAAGGAGGTGATCCAGCCGCACCTTCCGGTACGGCTACCTTGTTACGACTTCGTCCCAATCGCCAGCCCCACCTTCGACGGCTCCCTCCACAAGGGTTGGGCCACCGGCTTCGGGTGTTGCCGACTTTCATGACGTGACGGGCGGTGTGTACAAGGCCCGGGAACGTATTCACCGCAGCGTTGCTGATCTGCGATTACTAGCGACTCCGACTTCACGGGGTCGAGTTGCAGACCCCGATCCGAACTGAGACCGGCTTTTTGGGATTCGCTCCACCTCACGGTATCGCAGCCCATTGTACCGGCCATTGTAGCATGCGTGAAGCCCTGGACATAAGGGGCATGATGACTTGACGTCATCCCCACCTTCCTCCGAGTTGACCCCGGCAGTCTCCCATGAGTCCCCAACCGAATTGCTGGCAACATGGGACGAGGGTTGCGCTCGTTGCGGGACTTAACCCAACATCTCACGACACGAGCTGACGACAGCCATGCACCACCTGTCACCGGCCCCGAAGGACCCCACATCTCTGCAGGATTTCCGGCGATGTCAAACCCAGGTAAGGTTCTTCGCGTTGCATCGAATTAATCCGCATGCTCCGCCGCTTGTGCGGGCCCCCGTCAATTCCTTTGAGTTTTAGCCTTGCGGCCGTACTCCCCAGGCGGGGCGCTTAATGCGTTAGCTGCGGCACAGAGAACCGGAGAGGCCCCCCACACCTAGCGCCCAACGTTTACAGCGTGGACTACCAGGGTATCTAATCCTGTTCGCTCCCCACGCTTTCGCTCCTCAGCGTCAGTATCGGCCCAGAGACCCGCCTTCGCCACCGGTGTTCCTCCTGATATCTGCGCATTTCACCGCTACACCAGGAATTCCAGTCTCCCCTACCGAACTCTAGCCTGCCCGTATCGACTGCAGGCCCGCAGTTGAGCCACGGGTTTTCACAGTCGACGCGACAAGCCGCCTACGAGCTCTTTACGCCCAATAAATCCGGACAACGCTCGCGCCCTACGTCTTACCGCGGCTGCTGGCACGTAGTTGGCCGGCGCTTCTTCTGCAGGTACCGTCACTCACGCTTCGTCCCTGCTGAAAGAGGTTTACAACCCGAAGGCCGTCATCCCTCACGCGGCGTCGCTGCATCAGGCTTCCGCCCATTGTGCAATATTCCCCACTGCTGCCTCCCGTAGGAGTCTGGGCCGTGTCTCAGTCCCAGTGTGGCCGGTCGCCCTCTCAGGCCGGCTACCCGTCGTCGCCTTGGTAGGCCATCACCCCACCAACAAGCTGATAGGCCGCGAGCCCATCCCAAGCCGAAAAACTTTCCACCCACAAACATGCGTCCGCAAGTGAATATCCGGTATTAGCCCCCGTTTCCGAGGGTTATCCCAAAGCCTAGGGCAGGTTGCTCACGTGTTACTCACCCGTTCGCCGCTCGAGTACCCCGAAGGGCCTTTCCGCTCGACTTGCATGTGTTAAGCACGCCGCCAGCGTTCGTCCTGAGCCAGGATCAAACTCTCCAACAAAAACCTGTCAAAGAAATCCAACCCCGACAACAAAAAATGTTGCCAAAGGAATCCAAACCAACCAGACACACGCCTGGCCAGCCCGGGAATCAAACAAA
>NZ_JBNCLE010000045.1:0-8198 GCF_049844495.1 Micromonospora sp. DT48 | reverse complement strand
CAACCGCCTCCACATAGGCCAATCACCCAGCATCATCCCAGCTCACTGGCTTGCCGAGCGAGAACGCAACGGCCCTGACTGCGGTAGACAGGTCGGTGCGGGGGTGCGGCATGAACAGCGGGCTGGTCACGGTCTTTCTCCTTACTGCCGAAGCGGCATGAATCGGTCGGGGCATGGCAATGGCCGGGCAGGCGCAGTGCCTACCCGGCGCAAGAGGATGAATAGGGGTGCGGCCCGGATGGGGGGGAATCTCGGGCAGGCGATGCCCGGGATGTGTGCGGGGGTTTATCCGTTCGGGTCGGCGGCGATGGCGACCAGTGGAGTTCGCGGGGGAAGCTGGTCGATGTAGTCGTTGGCGGCGTGGAGATAGGCCAGTTGGTCGGACAGCCGGCCGCTGTGGGTGGTGAGCCACATGCCGGTGGCAGTGGCGGTGGCGTCGCCGGGAACGGCGGCGAGTGCGGCTGCGGTGCGGTGGGTGTTGAATCCGGCCTGTAGCGATTCGAGTCCGGTCGTGGGGATGGGGTGCTGCCGGTATGCGGCGTTGTAGGCGGTCATCGCCAGCACTCGGGGCTGCGCCAGGTACGCCTGTTGGGCGCGGCTGATCGGCCAGGCGGTGGGGTCGGCGCGGTGCCGGTCGAGAAACACCCACCAAGGTTGGGCGTCGCGGGTGCCCGAGACGACGGAACGCCATTGCTGCCACTGCCACGCGGCGTACTCCGCGGCGCGGCTGCGCATCAGATGCAGATTGAGCAGGCGAATAGGTCCGCCGGCGGTGTGTCCGTGCGAGCGGTGCACGAGTTTGCGGGCCAGCCGGCGGCGTGCCGGGAAATGGTTGACAAGGCCGGTGGGACGAAGGTGTCCCTGTGCGTGGACGCGGTTCTCGGCGGAGTCGGCGAGAGCATCAGCGGTGATACCGGGGTCGAGAGTGACCACGACGATCAGGGATGCGGCCATGTGTGTACCTCCATTCGCAGAGATGGCGATCGGCGAGATGCGCTGCCGTCGAGGCTGTTGACCGGATAGGTCCATGGGTGGGCAACAGCATCGGAAGGAGCGACGGCGCGGAGAGGGTGGGAACATGGTGGTGCGGGTGGGCGGGGCGTCGCGGGAGGAGGTGTCGCTGCCGACCGGCCGATGGGCGGGTGGGTGAGTGCGGCTCCTGCCGTGACGGGCCGAGGCCCGAGGGTGGTGCACGGTGGAAACTCAAATATGAGTCCTCACCGTAACCCGCTCACCCAACAGATAAGGATCATGCTCCGGCGGCGGTAAACCATGGCCTGACCGGGACTGTCGGCCATGTTGAGGGGCACCGTGGCGTCTGAATCGGCCAGCCCTGTTGGCCGCCTCGGATCGGCTGTTGGCCAGCGAGCCCAGGCTGTTGGGGCGCGGTGAGGTGGCGTTGGATTCCCGTCAGTGACGGCGCGAACTGTTGGCTGGTTGACGCAGGTAGCGTGCCCTTCCGCGGCGGCGGGTTGCCCGATTGCTGCGGGCGGCGCCGCAGGAACGTGGGGCGGCGAAGGATCATCTGAGTCCTGGCCATCACGCACGAGATGGGCTCCGCCGGACCGGCCATAACTGACCTCACTATGGGCTAACTGTGGCTGCTCCCGGTTACCGAACGTAGTCGGCGCTGGCGCTCACCGAGCGGCGACCGGTGCCGACCTGCGCGTTGTCCGCGGCATGAGCGGACAATTGGACGCCCTCCAATCGCACGGTTGGTTGAGGGCTGCGCACAGTCAGTCGCGACAGAACTCGCTGCCTTCGGTGTCTTTCAAGACGATGCAGACACCATTGATGCCGTGGGCTTCGAGGCGGTGAAGCCCGACGTGCGCCGAGAGCGAGTAGACGAGCGCACTCCGTTTCGAGGGCGTCGGCTCTGCCCCTCTGGCGGTACGCCGAGATTGGCGCAATCGTTGGCGGTGCGCAGCTGATATCCCCGTGATTGGTTCGAGGATCTTCCAATCCCATACCTCAGCCTCGATCGATCTCCGGAACGCCCGCGTCGTCGAGCATGGCGAAGAACTCGGCGATTCGCCCGTGCCGGGCGTACGGGCTGGTGGTCGTGAAGATGATTCGCTGGGCAGCGCGGGACAGCCCTACGAAAAAGGTGGAGGTCGATTCGATGGGATCTCGAGCGTGTGCCCACCATTGTTGGTCATCGAGGCCAAGGAAGAACACGGTGTGGTATTCCAGGCCCTTGGCACGGTGGGCGGTCAACAGGACGACTGCGTCGGAGCACTCGAACTGATCGGCCGCATCAGTCCAGTTGGTGCTCGTCGAGATCACGGTAGCAAGCCGGGCCTGGAATGCGTCGGTGACGAGGTGCAGTCGCTCGCCCGGCGTTGCCGACTTGACGTATCGGCGCAGCGCGGCCACGTCGAGCATGCCGAGCAGGAAGCTGGACACCTCGTCGGCAGCAGTCTGTTCTGGTGGATGGGCCCTGAGCCAGGCTCGCAGGCCGACGATCAACGTGGACAGGTCGTCACCGACGCGCCGCTGCGCCGTGGTGTCGCCCTCGGCGCCATGGATCCGGGTCAGTGTCGCCAGCACCTCGCGCCACACCTTGGATAGTCCCCGCGGCTGGTCGGCCAGCCGTAGCAGGCCCAGCAGCAGGCGGGCGATCTCGTGTTTCAGTAGATCCTGCAAGCGCATCGTGGCGACCAGGGCGTCGTCGTTACGCACGTTGATGCCGTGGCGGGACAGCTGCGCGCGGAACCGGGTCTCGAAGTCGGCGATCTTCTGCCGGGCCAGCAGGGCGAAGTCCGCCGGTGCCCGGCCAGAGGCAGCGATGTCACCGGCGATCCAGTCCGCGATGACGGCGGTCTCCCGGTCGAGGCTGGAAAAGGTCCACACCTCGGCGGGGTTGCCGTCGATGTCGTTGTCGGCCTTCGACATCACCGGTACCGTCTTGGGGTCGAGTTTGGTGGCGATGACGTGCTGTACGTCGACCAGGGCTTTGGTGGAACGGAAGTTCCACGTCAGCGGGTGAGTGGTCGCGTCGAACGCTTCGGCGAACCGCTCGAGGGCCTTGGGTAGCGCGCCGGCCCAGCCCATGATGCGCTGTTTGCTGTCGCCGACCGCAGTGGCCGTGGGACCGCCGGCGAACACCGAGACGAGGAACGAGGAACTGGGCGCTGGTGGTGTCCTGAAATTCGTCGACGAACACGTACGGATAGGTCATGCACAGTGCCCGCCGCAGCTTCGGCACGCACCGGACGAGCAGTTCGGCCAGCCGGTTGAGCATGACGAAATCCACCCTTGCCGGGCCGCGCCCGAAGTAGCGTAGTCGCCACCACTGCAGCGCCGCATACGCGGCGGCGTCGTCCGGGTCGGCGTCCGGCGCTGTGACCGGCAGGTCCCAGCTGCCGACGGTGTCGGCGATGAAACGGCTCGCGTGCAGCTGGGCAACCTGGAGACGGATCAGTGGCGGAGCAGCCGGGACGATGTCGCCGAGGAAAGCCTCGACCTGACGTTCGGAGGCATAAGAGATCTCGTACCCGTGCGGCATCCGCCAGCTGTCGGGCAACGCGGAGGCGAACCGGTCGACCAGGCCTTTGGTGAACGCGTCGAAGGTCATGGACACGAAGCGGTCGGCGTGTTCGGGAACACGGGCAGCGACCCGCCGGCGCAGATTGGCGGCGGCGTCACGCTTGAACGAGATCGCCAGGATGCGTTGCGGCCACGGGCAGCTGCCCGTCTGCAGCAGGTAGGCGGCTTTCTGGGCGAGGAACTCGCTCTTGCCGGCACCGGGGCCGGCGACCACTGCGGTGTTTCCTTCGTGGTACAGCGCTCGCCAGGCGGCCGGTTCCAGGTCATCGATCCCGCTCGGCCGCCAGTCGGCGGCCGGGATCAGCACAGTAGGCCGCGTCGCCGGCGTGCTCGCCTCGCCGGCGACGTCGGCGTCGAGTCGGCTCATAGGCCGACCCTGCGGCGAATGTGTCTGATCAGGGCGGTGAGGACCTCCGGGGCACCGTCACGCAACTGTTCGTCGGTGAGGCGGCCTAGTGCCCGCAGATGGCTGCTCGGCTTCGAGTGGGTCAGGAAGAGGTAGCGGTACCAGCGCAGGCGAAGGGCACGATGCGGTCGCTGCCAGAATGCCTCGTCGCTGCTCTCGTCGCCGATGACGCGGGCCAGCGCGTCGCTCGGGTTCGGTCCGGTCTCGCCGGGTTCGAGCGTCGTGTACGCCGCAGGGAACTTGGCCAGCATGATGTAGTCGAGATCGAGCGGCTTGGCGTAAAAGATTCCGAATGTGCGCAGATGCTTGATGATCGGCCACAGTTCGGTGAGTTTCAGGCTGTCGTCAATGTCATCGACGCCGGCGTAGTCGTCTAGGTCGGCGAGTGGATCGATGCCGTTGGCGAGGAGCCGGTTGCAGGCGTCGCGCAGCCGAGCCGGGCCTGCGCCGGTGCGGCCGTAGTCGAGGTCCAGCAGCGTCGCGTGTGGGATGCCCAGGTCGTTGAGCAGCTTCCACATGTGGTTGGTGTGCCGGCCGCCGAGCGGCACTAGCGCGACGAAGGAGGGGTCGAGGTCGACGCCTTGGGCCTGGGCGATGCGGGGGATGACTAGCTGTTCGGTGTCGCCCTCGCCGAGCACGACGAACTTGGCGAAGTACAGCTCGGGGTGTGCGCGTACCGCCTCGCGAATGTACTTGCCGGCTTCGGTGTCGTCCGGGGGGAGCGTGATCGGGCGTACCGAGGATGTAGCCGCGGTCGGGTCGTTGCGGAAGTAGCGCAGGTCTTCCGGTTCGATGCGGGTCAGCACGCTGGCGGAGTGGCTCGACAGGATGGCTTGGGCCGCTCCGCCGCCGGCAAGGTCCTGCAGCTGGCTGACAATCCGAGACAGGAAGAACGGCGACACGCTGTTCTCCGGCTCCTCAACGCCGACCAGCGTCAGGTTCGGCAGCTGGGACGCATCCAGCGTGAAGTCCGCCCCGTGGGCGCGGTCACAGACTGCGGCTTCGACGTCCAAAGCGGTTGCCGTCAGCGCGAGGTGCAGCAGCGACCGTTGCCCGTCGCTGAGCAGGCGAGCGGGCCGGGCGCGTCCGGTCGGATCCGGCTCGAAAACCAGCTCAGTATCGCGGACGAGCTGGTCGAAGTCGTCGTCAAGCAGGCGCAGTTTCGGGACCGCGTGCGTCCCCGCATCGTGCAGCTGGCGCCACCGCGATCCCAACGCGTCCACGACAGCCTTCACGACCGGCTCGGCTGTGAACTGCTGCGCCACCTCCGCGGCGTGCTTCCCTACCATGGTCCGCAGCTCGGCCGACCATTGCGCTGCCCGCCACAGCCTGCTGCCCAGAAACGCGGTCATCTGGCGGGCGCCATCACGCGACGCCGGGATGTAGATCATCTGGATACGGCTGCGTTCGGCCGGAGGAAGCGGCGCGTAGTCATCCTCACCGTAGTCCTCGGCCAACGTGCTCACGACGATACGGGCCTCCGTGATCGTGCCGTCCACGGTGCCGTCATCTTCCCATGTGGCCTTCAGGACGATGCGGACCTTCAACTCGCCGTTGTCATCGGCAGCCATCCGCGAGAAGAACTCCGGAACCGCCCGCCTGCCGACGGCCGCAGGTTCTGAGGTTCGGTCGTCCTCGCCTTGACCGGGATCCTCGTCGTCGCTCTCCTCATCGTCGCCGAACTCTCTGTTGATGCCCTCCTGAAGATCGGTTACCTCGTCGGCTCCGGCATCCGTATCGTCGGTCTGTTGATCGTCCTCATCGAGCTCCGGGAAGGCGAGCACCACCTCAATCGTCAAATCGCGGCTGGTGGCAGCTTCGGACTCGTCGACGGGAACGTGGAAATCATCCACGCGTACGGCACGTTCCCGGCCGGTGATCCCGAACAGCCGCAGCAGCGCTTCGCAGGCGGCGGTCTTCCCGCTGCCGTTGGTACCAATGAAGGCGGTCAGGTCCGGCCCCAGGTCGATCGTGGTGTGGCCCGGCCCGAAGCACTTGAAATTCTCCAGCACAAGCGTCTCGATGTGCATCCGTCACTTCCCGGTACGGCGAGATCGAAGGCAGCGCCACGGCGTCGATCAGAGTATCTAACCCGCATGATCTTCGTTCCGGATGGCGACATCTCGCTGAGCCGTTCGCGCCGGATGTGCGTGGATGAGAGCTACGGGTTCACGCCAGCGACCGGCCGTGCGCACGCCCACAGCCGCAGCAGCGTCGAGCAGCTCGCGTGCGACCTTCCTCCGCCAATATCCCAGCCGCGACCAGCGCGCCAAGGACTCACGGCACAGCACGACGACGTCTACTTCCTGCGCGGCCCAGAAGACAGAGACGTGTTGTCGGGGTTAGTCGCTGTCGCTCCGCTCGGCGAAGCGGCCCTAATCGGTAGGAAGTAGGTCTACTTCCGTTAGCCGACGCTCTCCTCATGCGCCAGCCGGTATCGGTAGCGGCGGTCCGGTGTTGTGAAGAGGTGATAAGTCCGATCTTCGCGCTCCTCGCGCCGCACCAACGTCGCATCGCTGAGCCAGATCTCCATTTCGCCCAGATTCACCTGGGCGTCGCCAACGACGACGTCCAGTGGCTGTTTCATGCCGAGCGTGCCGCCGTCCGGAACGTCGACTTCGGAGCGGAGCTCCAACACCAGACAGCGGCCCACGGGATAGGTCGCAACGACTTCTTCCCCGCCCAGAAGCCGTGCGGCGAGAAGCCAACGATGCTGTTCCTCAGGCGAGACGAGGCTGAGGTCTGGAACCCGGATCGGCGTGCTGGTGTGCTGCTGGATGGCCGCCAGCGCCTCGATTGTCAAGGTCAATATGCGCAGCCTGCGCTGCCATTCCTCGGGGAAGTCAAGGGCCCAGGCCTTGTCAAGGCTGCCTCTTTCCGGCGGTGTGTTGCGCACGCTTATCCGCCCAGTGTTCGGCGCCTGGCAGACGTTGAGGAACTGCAGCGTGGAAAAAACGGCTGCCGGGGGTTCGCCGGTGAAGTCAGCGAACCGGAACGTACGCCTCAGGCTCATCTCGGGCAGCCGGTAGCGGTCCTCAATCTGGAAGACGTGGTGGACCTCCTCCAGCACCACCCGGACGCCGTCGGTGCCATGGCTTCGCTCGACCCGATCGAGATCGGCTGCAGCAAGAACCTCACCGTCGGGGTCCATGATCTCGACGTGCAACTGCGGGTTGGCGCCGAGACCCTCGCGAGCCGGCAGCGCCATGATTCGCGCGTTGTCCAAGCGTCCGCCGAGGCCGCCAGGAGCGTCGACCTCTCCGGCATAGGCACCGGCGGGGCTGGTGAACGGTGTTCCGAAGGCGGCGAAGTCGCGCAGTTCGTGCGCGAAGTCGCTGTCGTTCTCCGCAACAAGCTGTCCGGTGATCGTAATAGGGCGCTCATCGATGGCGGCAGCGCAGCGGGCGATCACGTCTACGGCCACCCAGGGACCGCCGTCGCTGCGGCCGCTAACCCAGGTCATGACCAAGCGTGGGCGCTCGACCTGCGGGGGAAAGTCGTCGCTGCCGAAGCGCAGCTCATAGCGGTAGTGCGGGTCGACGTTGAGGGCCGGCAGCGCCGCTTGGACGCGAGCAGTGACCGACGGGATGTCGAGCGTCTCCTGTTGGTCCCCGCCGAGAGCGAAGATAGCGGCCACAGCTTTATAGGCGTTGTCGACCGCGGTCCTGCCACCGTGCAGGTAGTAGTCGACGACATCGGGATACTTCGCCGCAAGCTGCTCGACGTACGAGAGACCACGCCAAACCGCCTTCAGCCCATACCGGACCGCGAGTTCCTGCAACCACGTCTCGGCCTCCGGGGTCGGATCCCACGGGGTGACCAGGTACCACAGCTCGACGTTCAGACGATCCCACCGGGGATCCTTTGTGAGCGTCCGCAGGGACGTGTCTACCTCAGTCTTCTGCCGGGACGTCAATGCCCTGCAGTAGCCCTTGACCTGGTGAACGAGGTCGCCGCCGCCGGAGCCGGCGCGGCGTTCCAAGATGTCTACGCCCCCGTCACCACGCGAAGTTGAGATACGTACCGAGTCTGGTCTCTCCCTATTCACAAGCATGGCAACGACGGCTTCGACGTCATTGCCTTCGAGACGAGTCCACTCCACGCGGCCCATCACTCAATCATCTCGTAGCTGGCGCCACCGGTCGCCATCGGCCGCGGGGTCCAGCCCTGAGTGCGTGTTTGAGATGAGGTTGGTCAGGTCCGGTTGAAGGTGCGGCGGGCTTGTCGGTGTGCCGGTTGACCA
>NZ_JBNCLE010000044.1:0-8975 GCF_049844495.1 Micromonospora sp. DT48 | reverse complement strand
GTGGGTTGGATGGTGCGGCCGTGGTGGTCGCGGACGAGGCCGGTGAGCTGGTAGTTCAGTTCGGTGAAGATGCCTTCTTTGCTCCAGGCGGCGAAGTAGCCGTAGACCGTGGCGTGGGGCGGGAAGTCGTGGGGTAGGTAGCGCCAGGCGATGCCGGTGCGGTTGACGTAGAGGATGGCGTTGAAGATGTCGCGCAGGTCGTGGGTCGGGGTGCGGCCGCTGACGCCGGCGTCGGTGCGGGCCTGTCGCCAGGCGGTGAGGCGGGGTGCGATCAGGGCCCATCGGGCGTCGGACAGGTCGGAGGGATAGGGGCGCCGTTCGGTCATGCAGCAGGCGTACGGTGTCGGGGCCTCGACTTGGCGGACGTCATGTCCGTCGATGTGGGCATGAAAGTGAACCAGACACGATCCCGGGGCGATATGCGCTGAACCCGGGCAGGTCTACGTCCACCGATAAGTTCTCTTTCTGGGGCGGGCCGGACATCTCATACCGCCGAGATTGAGGCGCGAATCGGCCATTACCGGCCCGAAGACGAAACAAACGTCCAGTGAAGTCACCCGGCCAGAACAGCGCCGCGCCCAAAGCTCACACGGCCTCTCACCAGACACCCGCCCTGGCCAGAATTGATCCGGGCCGAGTCCGGACCATGATGATCTTCCTGATGTGTGCGGCGTGTGCTCTCCAGCCGGTACCACCCTGGGTCAACCCGTACCAATCTGGGTCACCGCAGCCCACCGCCGGTCGCAAACCGGGGTTGATGTGATCGGGCGGTGGTCATGGGCTGCGGGAACAGGGTTTCCGACGACGTGGGTGAACGTGGGCCACTCCCTGCCACCCCAGGTGAACCCCCAGGTCGCTAGACTAGGCCCTCGCGCCCTCGTAGCTCAGGGGATAGAGCATCGGTTTCCTAACCCGACGCTCCGTGTGTAGCCGCAGGCCGACGGCCTGCGGCTTCTCCCGTTCCAGGCGTCCTGCGCCGGTCGCACCCGCGCGCCGCTGTGATCGCCTGCGGAAGCCCAGCGAAGTGCGTAAGTGCTGCTCAGCTTCACTATTCCATCGACCGCCGTGTAGGTCTCCTGCGACAGGCTGCGCCTGGCCCGGCGTCGGGCTGCGCCCCACCCTGGCGTACTTACGGGAGCGACCTACGGAAGGGGCGAGGTCAGGCCGGTGGCGGTGCGGACGTCTGCCACAGTGCGCTGACCGGCAGGGCGCGGAGTTTGTCGCCGAACGGCAGCGTGGAGGTGCCGGTGTAGAGGACGATGCCGGCGATGAAGTCGTCGCCCAGGCGGTCGGCGAGTCGGCGTAGCCCGCGGAAGTCGTCGGGTCCGACGGTGGTGGCTGCTTTGACCTCGATCCCCACGACCTGGCCCGCTCGGTTCTCGAGCACCGCGTCGACTTCGTACCTGCTCTGGTCGCGGTAGTGGGACAGGTCGACGGGCTGCTCGGACCAGGTGAGCTGGCGAGAGAGTTCGGACAGGACGAATGATTCGAGTAATGGGCCGAATGGTGCACCCGGCCGGAGCAGCGCCCGGGCGTCGGTCGCGGTCTCGTTGGCGGCGATACCCGAGTCGACGAAGATCATTTTCGGTGCGGCGGTGGCGCGGGTGCCCAGGTTGCGGGACCAGCCGGGGATCCGCTTGATCAGGAAGATCTCCTCCAGAGCTTGGAGGTAACGGGCGATCGTCGGCCGGCTCAGTCCGAGTGCGGATTCGAGGGAGTTGGCGGCGATGATGGTCGCGGATCTGGCCGCGAGTAGGCGTACCAGCTTGCGGAGTTCGCCCTTGTGCTGGATGTCGGACAGTTGCCGGACATCGCGGTCGATGAGCGCTTGGACGTAGGCGTCGAGGAAACGTTGGCGGCGGCGCGGGTCGGTGCGGGTGGTGGCCTCGGGTAGGCCGCCGCGCACGATTCTGGCCGCGTAGTCGGCGCGGGTCACGTCCGACTCGTGTCGCAGGTCAGGGCCGAGCGCGAAGATGGCATCGACGAATCCGTCCGGCGCTTGGTCGAGTTCGCCTTGAGACAGCGGCCAGAGTTCGACGGTTTCCATCCGGCCGGGCAGGGCGTCCGGGGCGGCCACCATGCCGAAGAGGCGGGACGAGCCGGTGAGCAGGTACCGGCCTGGGCGCGGGTCCTCGTCGACGGCTGCCTTGATGGCCAGTAGGAGCTCCGGGGCGCGCTGGATCTCGTCGACGACCAGGAGCTCGGAGGAGTCCACGAAGCCGACCGGGTCGGCGATCGCCGCCGCCCGGTCCTGTGCCCGGTCAAGGTCGCGGCGCTCGGCGAGACGATCGCCGGCGACGATGCGGACCAGCGTGCTCTTGCCTGTCTGGCGTGCTCCGCTGATCAGCACGACACGGGTGTCGGCCAGCGCGGCGTCGACCTGCGCGGCGGCCCGGCGTGGAATCAGCTGCGGTGTCGGCACGATGTCATGATAGGCAACACGGTTTCGATCTGCGAGTACCTTCGCATTCGATTTGCGGCGAAACCGCGTTCGAGATGCGGCGACTCGGTGTTCGATTTGCGGAATCTCTGGGGCGTTCTTGCATGGTTCTACCGCTATGTCACGTTGTTGCGGTTGATGGCGAGTTCGGGGAAGGTGTCCTCCCAGCGCTGGCGGAGCTGGGATGGCAGCCAGAGGGTGGGCCAGAGCCGTCGGAGGAGGTCGGCGTCGAGCCATTTGTTCAGTTCCTCGACGGTGCTGGCTTCGGTGAGTACCACCTTGTACATGCTGGCCAGCCGTGCGGGCCGGTCAAGGTTGTACTCGGCGTGCCCGGACCAGTCGAGATGACGCGGAAGCGTCACCGTGCCTCCGGTCGGGCCGTGCAGTTCGGCAAGGGTTTCGGCCACCACGTAGAGCCGCCGCTCGCCGTAGGGTCGGTAGTCCGCCGGCGGCTGGGGTGACGTCCTGCGCCGGCTGAGGTTGGTTGCTCGTCTGGTCACACCCCATAGCCGGCGGGACCAGTCGTGGTGATCGCGATGGGAAGCACTCATGTTCTGGTGAAGCCGAGTGTCCGGTATCCGGGCATGCGGCGTGGGAGTGAGGCGGCGAGGATGGGAGTGGCCGGGTCGTGATAGTCGTGGACCTCGGCGAGGTCCTTTCCGGGCGCGGCGCGGATGACGCGTCCGGCGCATTGGACGAGTAGGCCGTCGTAGGAGATCGGGCCCGCGAGGAAGAGGGTGTCGAGGGCGGGGGCGTCGAAGCCTTCACCGATGAACGGTGTGGTGCCGATGACGAGGAGGCCGTCGCCGGTCTTGGCGCCGTCGAGCCGGTCAACGATGCTCCGCCGTTCGCGGGTGCTCATCGCGCCTTGCAGCACCAGCGGCTGATGTCCGCGTGCGGCGAGCAGAGTGGTGAGTGCCTCGACGTGGGCGACTCGTCGGGTCAGGACGAGACAGTTGCGGCCGCGGGTCAGGGCTGCGACGACATCGTCGGCGATCTGGGTGTTGCGGGGCTCGTCGAGGGCCAGTCTTCGGTGCACCTCGGCGAGCGCGCCGGGCGCGTCCAGGTCGACGTCGCCGGGTTGGAATGTGGTTTCGTGGATGAACAGCGCTCGTCGGGGTCCGGCGTCGGCGTGCATCGCTGCCGCGAGGGTGTCTTGTTCCTCGTCGGTCAGGGTGCGGCGGACGGGGCCGAGTTGCCAGGTGACGAGTTGGCCGAGGCCGTCGCGTCGGGTGGGGGTGGCGGTGAGGCCGAGCCAGAACCGCGCGGCGATTCGTTTGACCGAGTGCTCGTAGGCTGCGGCGCCGAGGTGGTGGCATTCGTCGACGATGACGTGCCCGTACCCCTGGGTCAGGGTGACGACGTCGTCGCGTCGGGCGAGGGAGGGCAGCAGTGCGATGTCCACCGTGCCGGTGAGTTTGCGTCGGCCGCCGCCGAGTTGACCGGGCTTGATGCCAAGGAACCGCTCGATGCGGGTGCGCCACTGGTCGGCGAGGGCTTTGCGGTCGACGAGGACGAGGGTGGAGGTGTTGCGTTCGGCGATCACGGCGCAGGCCATGACGGTCTTGCCGGAGCCCGGTGGGGCGACCAGGATTCCGTCGTCGTGGGCGAGAAGCGCGCCGACCGCGTCGGCCTGCTTGCCGGTGAGTTCGGCGGTGAACGCGGTGTCGATCTCGGTGCCGGGGTTTCGTGCGTCCGTGACGGCCAGTCGCGACCCGGCGCGTTCGACGATGGCGGCGATGGTGTGCCGCAGGCCTCGCGGGAGGACCAGGCAGTCGTCGAGGGTGAGGTCGTAGCCCTGGATGAAGCGTGGGGTGTCCCAGGTGGACTTACGTAGCCGCTGCAGCTCGTAGAACTTCGGGTTGGCCATGGCGGCGGCATGTTTGAACGTCGCCAGCGCGGCAGGGGTGAGCTGGCCGGCGTCGAGGCTCAGCCCGGCACCGGCTTCCGCGTGGACCACCGGAGGCAGCGGAGGATGGACCTGCGTCGCGGCGGACCGGCCCATCGTGGCGACATTGGCACCGGTGACGGCCTGCTTGGCCTGCCGGGCGACGTGTTCGGCATCGCCGGGGCTGAGCCGGTCCAGCGTCGACAGGAACGCCCACTGATCGGCATACGGCTCGAGGGTGCCGAGGTCGAGAAAGGTGGTCAGTCCGTCCTTGCGGCGGCGGCCCTGCAGCGGTGCGGCGATGAGGTTGCCGAAGCCACCTTCGGGCAGGACGTCCTGGTTGGGGAACAGCCGGTCGTACGAGCGCAGGTCCATCGACCCGCGTAGCACCATCGCCTCACGCAGCAGAACCGTGCCGACGGCGCGCGCGGTGGCCGCGGGAACAGCGCCGGTAAAGAAGACCCACACGTGGGCGCCGCGACCTGACTGGGAGATCTCCAACGCGGCGGGCACCGCGCTGGCTCGCGCCGCCTTCACGTACGCGAGGGCGTCGAGCATCGCCGTCGGCCCGTCGAAGTCGGCCACGACGAAATGGCAGGTGTTGCCGGGCATCAGCGGATACAGGCCCATGAACACATCGCCGACCAGATGCGCCGCGACGACCTCCGTCGTACGGGGCAGGTAGGTGGCACCCCGCCGATCCATACCCTTACGCCAACCGCCGGCGACCGCGGGCATCCACCCGGCAGCACCGGTACGGGCGTTCTCCCACCGCACGGCGTACACGTCGGCCCGGGCCCGGAACCGGTCGGCGAACAACGCCAGCTTGTCCCGCGTCGGGGAAGCCATGGTGACCAGCCCCGGTGGCTCAACCGGCGCGGACAACTGCTCCGGCGCCGCAGACGTGTCCTGGCCGCGTAGGTCCAGCAGACGTCCCAGCCGGGCGTTCTCCGCCCGTAACCGCTCCACCTCCCGCCGAAGATCGACGAACTCGGCCACCGAACCCATGCCGACCATCCTCGCGCATCAGGCTCCGAACACCCCGACACCGGTCCGCTATCCTCCGCCGATGGCATCGAAGGGCAACGCCGCGCTGGAGGCGAAGATCGAGGAAGCCACCGTCGACACGGACGGTCACGAGGACGAGCGTGCCGGACTGTTCGCCAGGATCGAGGAGCATCTGGCGGTGCCGTTCACCACCACCGTCCTCGGCGTCGAGGTCACCGTAGGCAGGATCGAGCTGGCAGCGGACAGCATCGTCGCGGTCTGCGCCCGAGGCCGCCACCGGCAGAGGATTGATCTCCTCGACCTGCCGCTACCCACCCCGCCGCCGGACGGCGCCGCGTGGATCGACGCCTACCGGCACTGGGCCGGAAGGTAAGCCACGGTGAGCGAGTACCAGTACTACGAGTTCACCGCCGTCGACCGACCCCTCACTGCCCGGGACCAGGCCGAGCTGCGGGCGCTGTCGACACGCGCCGACATCACCGCCACCAGCTTCGTCAACACCTACGAGTGGGGCGACTTCAAGGGCGACCCGCGCAAGCTGATGGAGCGGTACTTCGACGCGCACCTGTACCTGGCGAACTGGGGCACCCGCCAGCTCATGCTGCGACTACCGAAACACGTGCTCCACGCCGCCACCGTCGCCCAGTACTGCCAAGGCGACAGCGCCTGCGCCTGGACTGCCGGCAAGCACGTCATCATCGACCTCCACGACGAGGACGAGGACGGCACCGACGAGTGGGACCTCGACGGCCACGGTCTGCTCGCCTCCATCATCCCGGTCCGGGCCAGCCTCGCAGGCGGCGACCTGCGCCTGCTCTACCTGGCCTGGCTCCGCTGCGTACAGTCCGAGGACATCGCCGACGACGAGCCCGAACCGCCCGTCCCCGCCGGACTGGGCACCCTCGACGCGCCCCTCACCGCCGTCGCCGAGTTCCTGCGCGTCGACCCCGACCTGATCGCGGCCGCGGCTGCCGGGTCGACGGCGGCCGCATCCGGTGAACCGACCGCCGCGCAACTACGCACCTGGGTCGTCGGGCTGCCCGCCCAGGACAAGGACACCATCCTGACCGACCTGATCACCGGCGGCGACAGCCACCTCCGCAGCCGACTGCTGCGCAGCTACCGCGACGCACACCGCACTGATACGCCCACCCCAGCAGCTGCCCGCACCGCCGGGGAACTGCTCGCCACCGCCGCGGAGTTGCGCGCCCAGCGGGAACGACGGGACGCCGAGCAGCGCGAACGCGACCGGATCCGCCGCGAACGGTCCGCCGCAGCCGCCCGACAACGACACCTCGACACCCTCGCAGTCGACCAACCCGCCGCCTGGCAGCGGGTCGACGAACTCATCGCCACGAAAAAACCCCGCGAGTACGACACCGCCGTACAACTCCTCGTCGACCTGCGCGAACTCGGCGAACGCGACGGGGATACCTCATCGTTCCGACACCGGCTGGCCGAGCTACGGGCGGCGCACGCCCGCAAGCCCAGCCTGCTCGAACGCCTCAACCTCGCAGGCCTCGACACCTGACGCATGGTTCGCCGCCGGTGGCCATCACCGAGGCGCGCAAGATCGTGGACTGCTCGGCGTCCCCGGCGCGACGTCTCTGACAGCGGCTTGGGCTCCGGGTGTCCGTCGGGACCCGCAACCGGACATAGAACCGTGTCGTTTGGCGGGGTGGACCCGGAGGGTCGGGTGACTGTCTGGGTGTGTGCTGCCGATGTCATGGCCAGCTAGGAGTAGGACGCCCCGACCCTCGCTGACGACCGCTGTATCAGCACTGGATGGAGACTTGCGACCGATCGCCCTTTCCGAAGTTGTGGCTACTGAACCGCGGCGGGTCCACGCCCCTTGACCAGACAACCGAAGAGGGTGATGCCCGATGGGCAGCCTGTGGGCCGGCGTCGACGTCGGCAAGACCCACCACCACGTGTGCGTCATTGACGACGACGGCACCGTGGTGGTGTCCGAGAAGATTCCGAACGACCAGCAGGCCATCTCCGGCATCGCCGGGCGGCTCGGCAAACGCCGCAAGCCGATCCGCTGGGCCGTCGACCTACGCGGCGGACCAGCGGCGCTGCTGTTGGCGGTCCTGTTCGACCGGAATGCGGACGTGCGCTACGTCAGCGGCACGGTCACCTCACGGATGGCGGAGGCGTTCCACGGCGAACGCAAGACCGACGCCCACGACGCCTACGTCATCGCCCAGACCCTGCGCATGCGCGGCGACCTACCGACCCTCACCCTCGCCGACGGGGTGCAGCAGCAGTTGAAGCTGCTCGTCTCCCGCCGCCTCGACCTGGTCGCCGACCGGGTCCGCACCACCGCCCGCATCCAGGACCTGCTGGCCATGATCAGCCCAGCGCTCGAGAAGACGCTGAACCTGCGCAGCAAGGGCGCGCTGCGGCTCCTCGCGCAGTGGCAGACACCCGCCGGACTGCGCCGCGCCGGTGAAGCCCGCATCCTGGACTACCTGCGCCAGCACGGCGTCCGGGCCGCCAGGGCACTCACCGCCAAAGTCCTCACCGCCGCCCGGACGCAGACCATCGCCGTCGCCGGAGAGGCCACCGTGGCCGGGATCGTGGCGCAGATGGCCACCGACCTGGAAGCGGTCAACGACCGCATCACCGCCATCGAAGAAACCATCGCCGTGATTATCGCCGAGCACGAGCTGGGAGAGATCGTCACCAGCCTGCCCGGCATCGGCAACACCCTCGCCGCCGAGTTCCTCGCCCACGCCGGCACCCTCACCACCTACCCCAGCGCCGCCGCACTCGCCGCCCACGCCGGGCTCGCGCCGATCTCCCGCGACTCCGGCCGCAGACAGGGTCACCAGATCCGGCCGCACCGCTACCACCGGGGCCTACGCCGGGTGTTCAGCATGTCCAGCTTCACCGCCCTGACCCACTGCCCACAATCACGCGCCTACTACGACAAGAAGAGAGCTGAGGGTAAGACCCACCGCCAAGCCACCGCCGCCCTGTCCAGACAACGCCTCAACGTCCTCTGGGCCTGCATCCGCGACAAGACCCCCTACCAGCCCAAACAAGCAAGATCAGCAAAGGTTGTGCTGTGCGAACTTGCGTAGAGACTCCATGCCGTACCGGTGGATGTGGATGTGCCCTGTCCGCGCCGCTCGCACGAGAGCTAGGCAGATGCCTGCACCCGAAGGGACCCACGGATCTCTTCGAGCAGGCGCTGGGCGTCGTCGCCCTTCGCCGCCTGGCGGTACAGGTCCTCGAAGGAGGCCTTGTAGCCGGCGACCGCCGCCTCGTCCTCGACGAGAGCGACATCGTCCGGCAGGGCGTCGAGATAGACCACGTCCGGGTCCACGTCCCACTCGAACTCGTGCAGGGAGAAGGGGCCGACAAGAGCGGAATTGGCCGCGGTGTCCCGCCCGAGCACCACGACGTGCAGATGATCCGGAAGCCGGAACAGAATGTGTTCGACCTGCTCCAGCATGAGTTGGGTGTTCTCCACGGACTTGAGGGCGCGTTCGTCCAGAACGATGCGCACCTCGCGTTGCGGTTGCGCGAAGACACGAGCCTGGCGGGCCAGGCGCCAGGGCGATTGCGTAGTCGGCTGACGGGCTGCTGACCAGGGATTTCGAGACGAGTTTGGCCTCTGTGGAGGCGCAA
>NZ_JBNCLE010000043.1:0-13058 GCF_049844495.1 Micromonospora sp. DT48 | reverse complement strand
GACTACGACGACACCCACCTGCCCTCGGTGCTGCACCCCAGCGCCGCGGTGGTGCCGGCCGCCCTGGCCGCCGCGCACGCTGCCGGAGCCGACCGCGGCGCTCACCGGACCGGCTGCCAGCCCGGGCGGCGCAGCAGGTAACCGAGCCGCTCCCGCCAGGACCGGGCGGTGCGCAGGTCCCGCCAGATGGCCGCGTACTCGTGGGTCGCCACCCGCAGCGGGTTGTAGGTGCCGATGTTCTTGGTCAGGCCGTACCGGACCGTGTCCCCCTCCGCCTGGAAGGTGCCGAACAGCCGGTCCCAGATGATCAGGATGCCGCCGTAGTTGCGGTCCAGGTACTCGGTGTTCGAGCCGTGGTGCACCCGGTGGTGCGAGGGGGTGTTGAACACCGCCTCGATCGGTCGGGGCAGCACGGTGATCCGTTCGGTGTGCAGGAAGAACTGGTAGAGCAGGCTGATCGACTGCTGAAGGAAGATCATCCACGGCGGCATGCCGAGCAGGGCCAGGCCGAGCCAGAACGGCAGCGAGGTCATCGGCGTCCAGCTCTGGCGCAGCGCAGTGGAGAAGTTGAAGAACACGCTGGAGTGGTGCACCACGTGCCCCGCCCAGAGCAGTCGGACCTCGTGGTGGGCCCGGTGGAACCAGTAGTAGGCGAAGTCGTCGGCGAAGAACAACAGCACCCAGACCCACCAGTCGCCGGGGGAGAGGCTGAACGGTGAGATCGTGTACGCGGCGGCGTACAGGCCGACCGTGAGCAGCTTCCAGGGCACACCGATGACCTGACTGCCGGCACCCATGGTGAGGCTGGTGGCGGTGTCCCGGGCCTCGTAGCCCCGCTCGGTGTCGTCGGGCGCGAACCGGTACGACAGCGCCTCGACGATGATGAGCAGCAGGAACGCGGGGATGGCGTAGAGCACGGCGGGGATCATGCTCGACTGTCCTTTCTGGTGGGCGCGGTCAGCGGGGCGGTGAGCAGGGAGCGGGCCTGCTCGGCGGCCTCGACGTCCCGGCCGTCGGCGATGGCCGAGGCCAACCGGCGGTGCCCGGTGACGTCGAGCAGCTCGGTGGCGCGTCGCGCCGGTGGCACCTCGGCCACCGCCAGGGCACCGGCCACCAGGCTGTTGAAGGCCAGCAGGTAGGCGGTGTTGCCGCAGCCGTCCAGGATGAGCCGCCACACGGCGATGTTGGCCTCACCCATGGCGGTCAGGTCGGGGGCGAGGTCGGCGAACTCCTCGACCGCGTCCACGATCCGCCGCCGCGCGGTGGCGTCGGCGCGGCGGGCGCACAGCCGGGCCGCGTCCACACCGATGCAGGCGCGCATGTCCATCATGTCGCGGACCAGGGTGGCGACCGGCAGGACGTCGCCGGAGCGCACCAGCGACAGGGCGAGGTCCAGCCCGGCGTGCACCCGCCAGTCCAGCACCCGGGTCGCGCCACCCTGGCTGACCCGGACCAGGCCGAGCTGCTGCAACCGGCGCAGGGCCTCCCGTACCGCGTGGCGGTTCACCTGGAAGGCCGCCGCCAGCTCCCGCTCGCCGGGCAGGGGGTCGTCGGTGCGGTAGGCGCCGCTGACGATGGCGTCGCGCAACTGTCCGAAGACGAGGTCGGAGACGGAGGCCCGAGTCACGGGGGCGAATTCCATGCTCCGCAGTGTGGCCCGGGACACATCAACCCGTCAACTGGTTGTACCAGTGGGGCGCAATGACCGACACGCCGATCGACCGTGACCGTTTGATCGCAGTGAGTTAGGGTGTCTCGCGGGTGGGCGGTGATTGTTCGGGTACAGGAGGCGCCGGGTGACGACACGACGGCGTGGCCTCGTACCCGTGATCCTCCGACTTGGATTCCTGGCGGTGGTCGCCGCAGCGGCTTGGTGCGCCTACAACCTCGCCGCGACCTCTTCCGCCCACGCCGCCGAGGATCCGCCGGCCGCCTCGGCTACCTCGGCCGCCGATCTCGTCCGGGTCCTGCTTGATCCGCCCTCCGACCAGACACCGCCGGGGGAGCGGTCCGGCCCTCCCGCCGTCGCCGAGCCCGCAGAGCAGCCGACGCGCTCTGTCGGCGGGCAGCCGGCGCGGGATGACGCGCCACCCGATCGGACCAGTCACGATCCACAGTCGATCGAGCCGACTCCGTCGGAGCGGGCAGTGGTGCCGGCCGCCCCCGGGCTGGGGGACGGGGCAACGCCGCCTGACCAGGCGGCCGACGAGCCGCCCCGGGGCCAGCCGGACCTGACGCCCGTGCTCGACCTGCTGGAGCCGGTGCTCGACCTCCTGGAACCCGTGGTCGGCCCGCTCCAGCCCACTCCGGCGTCGACGCCGACGGAACCGATCCCGCAACCCGATCCCACCGCGTCGAGCGCACCGGCAGTCGGCCCCGCGCCGCCGGACACACCGGGGCCGGTCGACCTGCGACCAGGCGGCGTCGCACCGGCTCCGTCCGCCGACCGCGTCACCCGCCACGGCGTCGTCCCGGCAGCAGCAGCCATCCGATCGCAGGTCGGCGACGAGGTCGCCGACGGTGGCCAGTCCGACCGGGACCGGCAGGCCGAGCGCTCGCCGGGCCAGAAGCCACTGTCCCCGGCACCCGCCGGCAGCGGCGTCGACAAGACCCCGACCCCGCACAACGGCCCGGCGGACACGGCGGCGGCCGGCTGGTCACCGCCGTCGTTCAGCGGTCGGGTGTCCCGGTCGGCGCGTACCCGCCGCCGGCCCTCCCGCGCGCCACGCCCGGACACCCGACCGGCCTGACCGGCGCGCCCGCCCGGCTCGTCGTCGCGGTCGCGCGGCACCAGCTCACGTCGGCCGTACGCCGCCGACCGTCCCGGCCACCCGCCTGTCGCGCGGTGCCCGGACAACCACGTCCTCGCCAGCTCACGCTTCCCCAGGAGTGCCCATGCACGTCACCCCGCCGGTCAACCGTGCCCGATGGTGCGATCTCGACTGGATCGTCGATCTGCTCACCGCCACGATCGCCCCGACCTCGCTCGGCGCCTGGCTCGTGCCCGACGAGCGACGACGCCCCGCCGTGATCGCCGCCGTCGCACGTATCTGGACCGAGCACGCCCTGCTGTTCGGCGACGCGTTCCTGCTCCAGGACGGGACCGCCGCCACCGTCTGGTTCCACCGCTACCGCCCGATCCCGCCGCCGCCCCGCTACGACGAGCGCCTCGACGACGTCGGCGGGGAGCACGCCGTGCGTTTCCGTCAGGTCGACACCGTCCTCGCGGCGCGGCGTCCCGTCGAGGCGCACAACCACCTCGCGTTCCTCGCCGCGCCGCCGGACGCCGACCGGGCCGGCCAGGCCGCCGCCGTCCTCGCCGGCAGTCACCGGCACATGGACGGCCTCGGCCTGCCCAGCTACGCGGAGGTACACGGCGACGAGGACGTCCGGCTCTATCGCCGACTCGGCTACCGGGTCTGGCAACGCCCGTCGGGTCCGGGAGGGCACCGGGTCAACCTGCTGTGGCGGCCGGTCCCGTCGGTCGGGATCAACCCGTCCACGTTTCCGGCGCGGCGGGTGCGACCGGCCGGGCAGCCGGTACCGGCCGAGACGGTCGTGGTGGCCGCCGACTCCGCCGGACGAGTCGGCGTCGGGTCCTGAGTCGACGGGGTGGGTGTGCGGGGCGGCCCCGGTCGGCTCGCACACCCCGGTCAACCGCCGGTGCCGCAGGTGTCGCCGCAGCTCAGCCACGGTGCCCGCAGGACGGGTCAGCAAGCAGCCACCCGGTGGGGTCGGTACACCCACCGGGCTGATGGCGTCGCCGGTGACGGTGACGATAATGATCGCGTGTGCTGCGGCAGTGTCCACTTGCGCCAGAGACGGATAGTGGCGACATGAGCGGTTGGCAGGTATCCGGTTACACCCCGGTCCGTCGGCTCGGCGCCGGTGCCTCCGGCAGTGTCGACCTCGCCGTCCACGACGCCACCGGCACTCCCGTGGCGATCAAGTACCTGACCGCGGCGGCTGACGACGAGCCGGTGCGGGCCGACTTCCGGGCCGAGGCGCGGCTGCTCGCCGACATCGACCACCCGTACATCTGTCGCCTGTATGAGTACGTCGAGGCACCCGGCGGCGCGGCGATCGTGATGGAGCTGGTCAACGGCGTGTCGTTGCGCCAGATGCTGCGCGCGCAGGGCCCCACCACGCCGGAGTCGGCGCTCTGCGTACTCAAGGGCTCCCTGGCGGGGCTCGGCGCGGCGCACGCCCGGGGCGTGGTGCATCGTGACTACAAGCCCGAGAACGTGCTGGTGACCGCCGAAGGCACGAGCAAGCTCGCCGATTTCGGCATCGCCATGCCGACCGGTGCCGCCTCCGGTGGCACGGTCACCGGCACCCCCCGCTACATGGCCCCCGAGCAGTGGTCCGGTGCCCCGGCGAGCCCGGCCTGCGACATCTACGCCGCCACCGCCACCTTCTTCGAATGCCTCACCGGCCACCCACCGTTCGACGGGCGGGATCTGATCACCCTGCGCGGGCAGCACCTCAACGCGCCGGTTCCCGCCGACCAGGCGCCGCGCCCGATGCACGGCCTGTTGCGCGCCGGGATGGCCAAACGACCCGACGACCGGCCACAACCCGCGCAGGTCTTCCTCGCCAGCCTGGAGGAGGTGGCCGCCGGTGCCTACGGAGCCGACTGGGAGGAACGCGGGTGGCGTGAGCTGGCGCGCCGGGCGGCGCTGCTGGCGGCGCTCTTCCCGTTCCCGGACGGCAACGGCGGCGGCATCAGCGTGGCCAGCACGACCCTCAGCGCGTCGGCAGCGTCAACGGCGGTTGACGAGCCGTCCGTACCTCGGCGGACCGGCCGGTCCCGGGCGGTCCTGGTCGGCACCGGCCTGGTGGCCGCGATGCTGGTCGGTGGTGCCGGGCTCAGCTACGCGGCGAAGGACGACCCGTCGGAGGTCGGGTCCGCGTCCACCGAGACCCGCACGGATCTGACCACCGCACCGACCGGCGTGGTTCCGGCCGCGCCGGAGCCCACCCCCACGGTCGACGAGCCGACGGCCGACACCCCGGCTCCACCCACCCCGACCGGCCCCGGAGCCGTCCCGACCGGCGGCACGTCGGTCGAGCCGAGCCCGTCGGTACGCCCGACGGACACCACCCCGAGCGCGACGCCGGAGCCCACGTCGTCGACCAGCCCCGCGCCGCCGTCGGACACCACCGCGCCCACCGTCAACCGGGTCACGGCGAGTCCGACCGAGCTGGATCCGGCGGGCTGTCCGTTCGGGCCGACCTCGAGCACGGTCACCGCGCTCGTCGCCGACGACACCACCGGCCCGAATGAGCTGCGGGTACGTCTGCGCTACACGCTGGAGGGGCGGGCGTACGAGCAGAGCATGGCTCCGCTGCGCAGCGGCCAGTTCCGGGGTGTGCTCGGTGATCTGCCTCGGCCCGGCGACAGCACTCGGATTCCGGTGTCGGTCGTGGCCACCGACGCTGCCGGGAACACCACCACCGGCGGGGCCGGGTACGTGACCCTCTACTCCTTCTGTACGCCCGGCTGACCGGAACCCGTACGCACCCACCGAACGCAGGAGACGACAGCGGTGAACCAGCCGGACGACGCCACGCAGGCCCTGCCCACCCAACGGGTGCCGGCCGAGCCATCCGTCACCCTGCCCGCACACCCGCCCTCCGGACCGGCCCCCACGATGTCGTGGGGCGCCACCGAGCCGACCGTGTCGTTGGGCCGTGCCGAGCCGACCATGGCGTTGGGTGGCGGCGAGGCGACCGTGTCGTGGGGTGGTGCCGAGCCGACCATGGCGTTGGGTGGCGGCGAGGCGACCGTGTCGTGGGGTGGCGGCGAGCCGACCATGGCGATGGGTGGTGCCGAGCCGACCATGGCGTTGGGTGGCGGCGAGGCGACCGTGTCGTGGGGTGGCGGCGAGCCGACCATGGCGATGGGGCGTGCCGAGCCGACTGTGGCGATGGGTGGTGGCAGGTCGACCACGCCGTGGGGTGGCGACGAGGCGACCATGTCATCTGGCGGTGCGGAGCCGACCACAGCGTCGGGTGGTGGCAGGTCGACCACGGCGTGGGGTGGCGGCGGCGCGCCGACGGCGTCGTGGGCGGGGACGGCGGACGTCACCCGTACCGGCAATGCTCCCGCACCCACCAGCGTAGGCGGCGGTGAGGTGCGGTTCGGTCCCGGCGTGCCGGTGGCCCCACCGGAGGCACCGGCCTGGCCGGTCGCCGCGCCGCCGCCGCGCCGGCCGTCGACCCTGCGCCGCCTGACCGCCGTGCTCTCCGGCGTGCTGAGCCTCGCGCTGCTCGTGGTGGCGGGGTTGTGGATCTGGCAGCGGCTCAGTCCGTTGGAGATCACCGAGGTGACCGCGAGTGTGCCCCGACCGGCCGGTGAGCGCTGCGACGTCACCGTCGACGTGGTCGCCACCGTTTCGACCAACGGCCGCGCCGGGGTGATCGAGTACCAGTGGTTGCGGACCGGCAGTGCGCCGGGTGCCCTGCTCACCGAGCGCGTCGGGTGGGGACAGCGTAGCGTCGAGTTGACGTTGCGCTGGTCCTTCACCGGGGTGGGCAGCACCACCGAGACCGCGACGGTGAACATCGTGTCGCCGGCACCCGTGCAGGCGGCGACCGAGGTTTCCTACACCTGCCCAGGCTGACCCCCACCCCACCCCCAAGATCCGCGCAACTTCAGGGATGTTGCTGCCTGAACTCCTATTGATGCAGCAACATCAGGGAAGTTGCGCGGATCTTGGGGTGGGGTCCAGGGTCCGGGTGGACGGTGATGCCGGATCGATGCACTATGGGCGGTGCGTAGTCAACCGCCGAAAGTTTCGATCCTGGAAGTTCTTCGGATGATTAAGAGGGTGTCGGAGTGGTCCATCGTCGCAGGTAGATGCGGCATTGGCGGGCTTTCGCGGCGACTCGGGACACCTCAGTCCACAGTGATACCAAATAAGATCATTGTTGACATTCATGTACGTCAATGTTTCTCTGTCGGTGGAAGCGCTCCCACACCGATACCACCGAGGAACGGAGGACGCACATGCGTTCACGCAGGCCCGATCACACCGGCGGATCCCGGTCAGCCGTCCGCCAGCCACTTCGGGCGTTTGCCGTGCTGCTCGCGATGATCGTCGGTGTGCTGCCGTGGGCCAGCCCGGCCCAGGCGCACGGCACCATCATCAACCCGGCCTCCCGTGCCTACCAGTGTTGGCAGAGCTGGGGCAGCCAGCACACGAACCCGGACATGCAGCAGCAGGACCCGATGTGTTACCAGGCTTTCCAGGCCAACCCGGACACCATGTGGAACTGGATGAGCGCGCTGCGGGACGGCCTCGGCGGGCAGTTCGAGGCCCGTACGCCCGACGGGCAGCTGTGCAGCAACGGGCTGTCCCGCAACAACAGCCTGAACCAGCCGGGAGCATGGCGGGCCACCAACGTCGGCAGCAACTTCACCGTCCACCTGTACGACCAGGCCAGCCACGGTGCCGACTTCTTCCGCGTCTACGTCAGCAAGCAGGGGTTCGACCCGACCACCCAGCAGCTCGGGTGGGGCAACCTCGACTTCATCACGCAGACCGGCCGGTACGCGCCGTCGCAGAACATCTCGTTCAACGTCTCGACCTCCGGTTACACCGGACGCCACATCGTCTTCGTCATCTGGCAGGCCTCGCACCTCGACCAGGCCTACATGTGGTGCAGTGACGTGAACTTCGTCTGATCGGCACCCGACAAGACCCGTCCCAGACTCCGACCCAGGACCCCGGTCCTGGGTCGGAGTCTGTCAGTCGGGCGGACGCACACGGAGGGGCGGTGTTTCTGGTTCCCGCCGGTCGGGTAGGTCGGGCCAGACGAGTCACCCGCCCCCTGTGGAGGACCATCCGATGCGAGACAACTTCGGTGACGCGGTGGGGGACACCCTCCGTTCGATACTTCTCTTCCTGCCCAAGGCGCTGGCCTTCGTGGCGATCCTGGTCGTCGGCTGGCTGGTCGCCAAGGCCGCGCTGAAGGTCGTGAACCGGCTGCTGGAACGGGTCGGCTTCGACCGCGCGGTCGAACGCGGCGGCATCCGCCGGGCCCTGGCCCGATCCCGATACGACGCCAGTGACATCGTCGCCCGGCTCGCCTACTACGGGATCCTGCTGCTCACCCTCTACCTGGCCTTCGGGATCTGGGGTCCGAACCCGATCTCCGACCTGATCGGCGGGGTCATCGCCTGGCTGCCGCGCGCCTTCGTGGCGATCGTCATCGTGGTCGTCGCCGCCGCCATCGCCAGTGCGGTGAAGGACATCATCTCCGCCGCTCTCGGCGGCTTGTCCTACGGTCGGCTGCTGGCCACCGTCGCCTCGGCGTTCATCATCGGTCTCGGCGTCATCGCCGCGCTCGACCAGATCGGGGTCGCCACCGCGGTGACCACCCCGGTACTGATCGCGGTGCTGGCCACCATCGGCGGCATCCTCGTGGTCGGGGTCGGCGGCGGTCTGGTGCGTCCGATGCAGAGCCGGTGGGAGACCTGGCTCGCCCGCGCCGAGCAGGAGTCGCGGACCATCGCCGAGCATGCCCGGGCCTACTCCGCCGGCCGTCACGACACCGTGGACCACCTCGCCGACCCGGAGGCGACCCAGGTCGTCACCCGGCCCGACCCCGAGCCGACCACGCTGTTGCCGCGCCAGGATCCCGCTCCGTCGCAGCCGTCGGTGTCGTCGGCGAGTGACCCGGAGGCGACCCAGGTGATCACCTCCGCGCCGCCGACGCAGCCGGACGCCACTGGCGATGCCGAGCAACACGACCGTCTCGCCGACCCTGACGTGACCACGGCGCTGCCGCGCGAGAATCCGGCTTCGTCGCCAGCCTCGGCGAGTGACCCGGAGGCGACCCAGGTGGTCACCCCCGCGTCGGTGCCGGTGCAGCCGGACGCCGCCGACAGCGACTCGACCATCGTCCTGCCGAAGGCCGACGAGCAGCGCTGACCGACGGGTGGAACGGGGCCGACCTGCGGTCCCGTTCCGCCCGGACAGCGGGCGACAGCGGGTGAAACCCGTTCGCCGGATGCACTAACATCAGCGCCATGACCTGGCGACATTGATCCGACCTCCGAGGCCGAGGGCCGCCACGGGCACCGTGACTCCGGCGTCCGTGACCCGTCCCATGTGAAAGGCCTCGATGACCTCGCCCATGTCACGTGCCCGCCGTCTGGCCGGCACGCTCTACGCGTACGCGTTCCTCACCGACCTGGTGCTGCTCTACCCGGTGTACGCGCTGCTCTTCGCCGACACCGGCCTGTCGGTAGGGCAGATCTCCTCGCTCTTCGTCATCTGGTCGCTGGCCAGCATCGCACTCGAGGTGCCCTCCGGAGCCTGGGCCGACGCGACCTCTCGACGGCGGATGCTCTGCCTCGCGCCGCTGTGCTCCGCTGCCGGCTTCGCCCTGTGGATCCTCACACCGTCCTATCCGGCGTTCGCCGTCGGGTTCGTCCTCTGGGGCGCCGGCGGTGCGCTGGCCTCCGGCGCGACAGAAGCTCTGGTCTTCGACGAACTCGACCGCCTCGGTGTCGCCGACCGGTACGCCCGGGTCATCGGCCGGGCGCGTACCGCCGGGACCGTCGGGGTGCTGGGGTCGATCGTGCTCGCCGGTCCGGTGCTCGGGTTCGGGGGCTATCCGGCGGTGGGCGCGGCCAGCGTCGCGGCCTGCCTGCTCGCCTGCGCGGCCGCCGTGGGTTTCCCGGAACACCGTCGGACCGTCGTCTCCGCCCCGGTCGGAGGCGGGGCGGGGACGACAGCCGGGAGCACGGTGACGCACGCCGGTGCGCCACCGGCTGGGGACGAGGACGAACTCGGCTGGTGGCAGGGCCTCCGGGCGGGCATCGCCGAGGCGCGCGGCGACCGGTCGGTGCGCCGGGCGGTGCTGCTCGTCGCGGGGGTCGGTGCGGTCTGGGGCGCGTTGGACGAGTACACGCCCCTGCTGGCCCGCGACACCGGCGTCGCGCTGACGACCGTGCCGCTGCTGCTCCTGGTCCTCACGGTCGGGCAGATCATCGGCGGTCTGCTCGCCCCGGCCGGGGAACGCCTCGGCAACCGTGGGTACGCGCTGCTGCTGGTCGGCTCGGCGGTGGCCCTGGCCGTCGGCGCGCTGGCCGGACACCCGGCCGCCTTCGGGCTGCTGGCGGTGGCCTTCTGCGGCCTGCAACTGGCCTCGGTGCTGGCCGAGGCGCGGCTACAGAACCGGATCGTCGGGCCGGGGCGGGCCACCGTCACCTCGCTCGCCGGCATGGGCACCGATCTGACCGTCATCGGCGTGTACGCCGGGTACGGCCTGGTCGCCACCGTGGCGGGTAACCCGGTGGCGTTCGCGGTCGCCGCCGTGCCGTACCTGGTGATCGCGGTGGTGCTGGCGGGAGGTGACCGGAGACGACGCGTGCCGGGCGGGAGGCCGCTGGTGGGTGACTCGCTTCAGCCGGGTTCGTCGTCCAGGTAGACCCACCGGCCGTCCTCGCGGACGAAACGGCTGCGTTCGGTCACCGTGCCCGGCTCGCGTCCCTCCCGGTAGTGGGCCCGGAACCGTACGGTGCCGGTGCTGTCGAACAGTCCGCCTCCCTCGGTGTCGAGCACCTCCAACCGGGTCCACCGCTGGGCCGGATCGAGGTGCAGCCGTGGGGGCCGGGTGCGCGAGTGCCAACTGTGCAGCAGGTAGGCCGTATCGCCCACGGCGAAGGCCGCGTACCGGGAGCGCATCAGTGCCTCGGCGGTGGGCGCGTCGGCCTCGCCCCGGTGCAGCCGACCGCAGCAGTCCACGTACGGAAGACCCTGCCCGCACGGGCACGTCCCGATCGTCCCGGCCGGGTCACCTGTTCGTCTGTCTCGCTTGGCCACGGCACCATCCTCCCGGTCGTGGTGTCGGCCGGGAGCATCGGGGCGACCGCACGCCATCCGTCGGTGTGACCGCCGATCGGCCTCGGGCGGTGGGTCAGCGGGCGCTGCTGCGAGCGCCTCGACGGCTGCCGAACGTCTCCATCGTGCTGCCCCGTTTCGCTGGTGCCGTACCGGCGGAACGGGGCTGGGAGGCGGCGGCCTGGGTGGCCGAGGTCTTCCTCGTCGGTGCCCGCTTCGCGCTCGTCGCCGGTCCCCTCGTGGTGGACGCCTTCGCCGGTGTCGTCGCCTTCTTCGCGGGCGCCTTGCCGGCCGGAGCGGTCTTCTTCGCTGCGGTCGCCTTGGCGGTGGGCCGTCGGGCCGGGGTGGCGGTGGCGGAGACCGCCTTCTTGCGGGCGACGCGGGTACTCGTCGGGGTGGGCTTCCGGTCGGGCGTCTTCGCGGCGGTGGCCCCGGTGGCCCGCTTCGCCCTGGTGGCCGCCTTCTTCGCCGCCACCTTGCGTGGTGGCGGGCCGCCCTTGCTCGCGCCGGTCCGCTTCGTGGCCCGTGCTGCCTGCGCCATCGTCGCTCCTCGGTTTCTGCCGTGGGGTGACGGTTCTTCCCGAGGGCCCGACGGTCAAACGCGGTTCACGATGCCCGGGTGGCGAACACGATGACGTTGTCGACGTACTCGCCGTCGTCCCGATCGAACCGGCCACCGCAGGTGACCAGGCGGAGCCCGGCCACCTCGCCGGGGCCGTAGACCAGGTCGGTGGGGAAACGATCCTTCGGGTACGCCTCAACGCCGTCCACCGCGAAGCGCACCACCCGGTCGTCGGTCCGGACGACCTCGATGATGTCGCCGGGACGCAGCCGTCCCAGGTGGAAGAAGACGGCCGGCCCGGCGGGGGAGTCGACGTGGCCCACCAGCACCGCGTTGCCGGTCTCGCCGGGGCTGACGCCGGGCCGATACCAGCCCGCCACCCTGGGCAGGTCCAGCGGCGGCACCTCCAGCGCCCCGGCGGCGTCGGCGGCGACGGCGACCAGCGGCGCGCGTACGTCGATGGCGGGGATCCGCACCTCGACGGGGTCGGCCCGGGACAGCGGCGGCAGGTCCGGTGCGGGCGCCGTCCGGTGCGGAGCCGCCGCGCCGGACGGTTGCGGAGGTCGGGCCGGCAACCGGGTCACGCCCGTGCCGACCAGCGCGAGGCCCGCCACCGCGAGCACCACGATCAGGACCTTGCCCAGGTGGTACGCCCGCACGGGAACCTCCGTTCGCCGGTGCCCGCCGTGGCGGGGCGAGAGGGGAGGGCTTCGCCTGCGGCGTCACCTCGGGTGCCCGCACCGTGGAGCACGGTACGGGCACCCGCCGCAGGATGGATGGGGTGAACCGCGGATCAGTGTGTCGCGGCGGTGATGGCGTGGCGACGCCGCCGGGCCAGGATCACGGCCCCGCCGAGCGCGGTGGCCAGGAGGGTGACGCCGGTGGCCACCGTCCCGGCTCCGTCGGTGCCGTCACGGCCACCGGCCGCGGCACCGCCGATCGGGGTGACCGTGAAGGTCGCGCTGCCATCGGGCGTACCGTCACCGCAGGTGGCGGCCACCGTGTAGGTGCCGAGGGTGAACCCGGCGGTGAACAGCTCCGCACTCAGGCCGCCGCCGGCCGCAGCGGTGGTGGAGCGGACGTTCTGGTCGCGGTCGGGCCCGGTGACGTGGAAGATCGCGTCGCCGGACGCCGGGTTGCAGGTTGTCGCGGTCAGTACGACGGTTCCGCCGACCGGCGTGGTGGCCGGTGACACGGTGGTGTCGGCCAGCGCGGTGCCGGGCAGCAACAGCGCGCCGAGGACGATGCTGCCCGCTGCCGGTATGAGAACTCTTGTTGCCTTCATACGCGTCTTCCCTCACTTTTCGTCCGCTGACTGCGTGGGACGTCGTTCGGGTGGCCAACTCCGTGACTAGCACCGGTGTGCCCAACACTAGGTGGGCTTGGGCCTCGATCCGGTGAAAATGAGAAATCTTCGTTGCCGTCCGGTGTCCCCCCGGGAGCCGTAGCCGTCGCCGAAGGGTGGTCTGGGTCCGCCCTGTCCGGCTGGTGCGGGTGTGGTCGGCTCGTGCCGTTCAGTGCGCGCCGCACCCTGGTTCGTGGGTGGGTTCGCACCAGGTGCGTCGGGTGTCCGGTTGGCGCTGTGCGGAGCGGGTGCGGTGGTTGGCTGGGGGTGGAATGGGTGGCGGGTCGGGGGCGTT
>NZ_JBNCLE010000042.1:0-13894 GCF_049844495.1 Micromonospora sp. DT48 | reverse complement strand
GGTCGGGCACCTTCCGCCATCGAGGCCCGAGACGCAAATCGGCCGCTACTCGCGCGAAGATGAAGCAAACGTCCAGTTAGAGCGCACTCGAGGTCAACCCCTCGACCCGTCCCGCTCGTCCGAAGGTCCATCGCCTGCGATCCCGAGGTCCGGTGTGGACCGGCAGGCGTCACCCTTACGGTGAGTTCCTGCCCGATGTCTGTCAGTGGAGGAGTCGCCCGTGCCACAGCTGCCGGATCTGCCCTTCGGTCTGGAGTACGCGGCACTCGGTCTCTTCCTGCTGACCGTGCTGGTCGGGGTGGTGCAGCAGTTCTTCGCCGACTGGATCAAAGGGCTGCTGGCCCGGGTGTGGGGGCTCGTCGCGGGTCGACGCCGGATCCGGGCGGACGAGTGGCGTCGTTACCGCGACTGGGTCGCCCGCACCTACAACCGGATGGAGCTCGGTTTCCTCCGAGACGTCTCGGTCACGCTCGACGAGGTCTACGTGCCGCTGGAGTACGAGCAGGACGGCCGGCGAATCGACATCTACCGCGACGTCCAGAACCGCCGGCGGACGGTGATCCTCGGCGCGGCGGGGGCGGGGAAGTCGATGCTGCTGCGGCACTCGATGGTGCGTTGGGCGGCGGAGCCCGAGCGGTTCGAGCGGGTACCGGTGCTGGTGGAACTGGCCCGGTCCAACCGCGACGGACGCACCGTCCGGCAACTGATCGTGGACGTCCTCGGGCGGCTCGACGACGAACCGGGCCGCCGTCGCCGACACCGCCGCGCCCGTCCACTCGTCGCCGACGCGGAGCACGTCGTCGACGTGACGCTGGCCAGCGGCCGGCTCTGTGTGTTCCTCGACGGGCTCGACGAGGTGGTCACCGAACGACGCGGCACGGTGGCCGAGGAGATCAAGGAGTTCGCCGAGCGCCATCCGAGGACACAGATCGTGGTCACCTGCCGCGACGCGGTCTACGACGGGGACCTGCGGCCGGTCTTCGACCGGGATATCCAGGTGGCCGGCTTCGACGACGCCGGAATCCGCCACTTCCTGCGGCTCTGGTTCACCCGCTGGCCGGGCAGCGAGGCCGAGCACCACGCGTCGGAGTGGGAGCGCGACGAGGAGTCCGCCGACACCGGGCACGTCGTGGAGCAACTCCTGGCGGAGCTGCGGTCGAGCCCGAGGGTGATGCGGCTGGCGCGCAGCCCGCTCATGCTCACCATGATCACCACACTGTACGAGGCGGACGCCGGCATCGGCCCGATGTTGACCAACTCGCGGGCGGAGTTCTACCAGCAGGCCGTCGAGCACCTGCTGCGCCGGGACCGGGATCTGGGTCGGCACCGCAATCTGGCCCGCTACCAGGCCGGCCACAAGATCATGGCGCTGCGCGCGATCGCGCTGGCCGCGCAGGGCGGCCGATCCCAGGGAACCGATCGTCGGGTGATCGGCGAGGCGGAGGTGTACGACGAACTCGCGCGCATCCTGCCCCGGTTCCGCCTGGACGAGGAGCACCTGCCCCGCATGCTCGACGAGATCGTGGAGCGCAGTGGGCTGTTGATCCGCATCGACGACAACAACCTGCTCTACGAGTTCGCCCACCTGACTCTGCAGGAGTATCTGGCGGCGGTGGAACTCGCGGACGACCCCGACCGGCTGCTCCGGCTCTACCGGGAGAACCCGAACCGGTGGCGGGAGACGGTGAAACTCTGGTGTGCCGGGGCAAACCGGGACTCCTCGGCCGTGGTCCGGCAGATCTTCGCCGGAGACGACCGGGACAAGCTGCTCGCGCTGGAATGCGTCGCCGAGGCCCGGCAGATCGACGAGAGCCTCGTCTCGGCCGTCGTGGACAGTCACGTGCGGCTGCTCGGCACGCCGGTCGCCGACAAGCATCTGGTCCTGGCGGCGCTGGGCGCGGTGGTCGGCAACCCCGGGCCGATCGGGCAGCGGCTGTTCGACAGCCTGTTGCGGCAGGTGCCGGTCGGTGGCCAGCTGGCCGCGGACGCTCTCGTGGTGCTCGCGGAGTCCCGCCGCCGTGAGGCGATCGGACTGCTCAGCGAGTTGGCGGAATGGAAGCCGGAGGCTCGTGCGGCGTTGCGGGCAACCGGCGAACTGGCCATTCCGACCCTCGCCGCGCGGGCCCGCGACGGCTCGGTGGCAGCCGTCGACGACCTGGCCGCGGTCGGCACACCGGCCGCCGCCGTCGCCTTGGCGGAACAGTTGTGGGCACCAGACCGGCAGGTCGCCGTGCGCGCGGCGTGGCGGCTGGCCGTCCTGGTCGGTGCGCCGGACGTGGAGAACGAACTGCGCACCTTCGACCCCACCGCCGTGGAGGCCGCGGCCGTGGCCGCCAAGAGGGGCCGGTCGGCCGACCGACGGTCGGGAAACCTACCCGGCGCGGAGTGGCACGACTGGCTGTGGGCTCCGTTCGAGCCGGGCACCCCGATCGCCCGGACGATGGGTCGCCTCGGCTGGCTGATCCTGAAGTCGACGGACGACGCGCCGGGTGATCTGGGTGAGGTCGACGTACGCCTCGCGGTCGGTCTCCTCGTGCGGCCGGGCAGGTTCAACGGCGGCGAGATACCCAAGGAACTGACCGAGGAACTCGACCGCACGGCGCACCGTCTCGGCCACAAGCGGCGGCTCTCCGGTGCCTTCGGCGAGTACGAGATCCGCGCCATGCTCGAACTGGTGACCCGGCGGGAGCCCGACACGGCCCGCGACATCGCGGTGCGGGCACTTCAGCATCGGGTGGACGGCTGGCGAACCGCACTGCTGGCCAGCCTCCCGACGCCGGTGTTGGCCGAGTTGAGCAGCCGGCTGTGGGCATTTCCCATGCTCGACGCGGACCTGCGGGACTGGCGGACGCTCACCGATCGGCCGGAGGAGCCCACGGTGCTGACCTTCCTGCGCAATGCCACGGCCACAGTCGGTGCGCTGGTCGGCGTGGTCCTGGTCGGCATCGCCATCACCCGCTCGGTCGGCACCTGGATCGGCTGGTGGGCCTGGGGGCCGAGGCCGCTGGCCGGGCTCGTCTTGTTGTGCGTGGTGGCCGGGGTGGCGGCCCTCATCGTCGCGGTGATCATGTCGGCTGACGACGATCGGCTGTGGATTCCCGTCGTCGTCCTGCTCTTCAGCGCGATCGGGCTGCTCGTCGCGGGTGCGCCGGTGGCGTTCGCCACCGTGGCCGGTTGGCTGGGCGTGGAAGTCACAGCCGTGTCGTCGGTCGCGTTGGTGAGCGCGATCGTCGTACTCACGCGGTGGACCAGCAGCCGGGAACGGGCGCTGCGTAACCCGTACCGAGCGCTGCTGGACCGGGTGCCGACCGCCCGGGGTGCCGCACAGACCGTGATCGGTCGGCAGGGCACCGGTGGCAGCGGTCCCGCACGGCAGCCGACCAGGACCGGCGGTTGACCGGGTCGGTCAGCGTCGGCGCAGCGCGGTGGAGGTGAGGCGGTAGCCGATGGTGTGCTCGACCAGCCGCTCGACCAGCTCCGCCTTGCGTAGCGCGCCGACGCCGCGCAGGCCCAGCTCCGCGGCCAACTCCCGCAGGTCGCGCAGCGGCCAGGGGGAGAGGTACGCGGTGCCTTCGGCGCGGCTGGCCATCGTCGCCAGCCGGTCGACGGCGTCGGCCGTGGCGTCCCGGCCGTTCATGCCGGCTGACGGGCCGGCTGGAGGTGGTCGAGGAACTCGGTGGCGAGATTGCGCAGCTCGTCGCGGACGGCGGGCACCGTGACGCGGTCGCGCAGCACCACCGGCACGCCGCGCGGGGTGTTGGTCGCGTAGAGGGTGACGTTCTCCCGCAACGCGGTGGGGAAGACCGGTAGCCCCAGGTTGCGGACCTGGTCCATGTAGCTCTGGTGGGTGGCGATGGGCTGCCGCGACAGCAACTGGATCATCGTGAAGACCACCCCGGCGACGTCGGGGGCGACCTTCTGGTGTCGGCGTACGGTGGCGAACCGGCGGGCGTCGGCGTTGTACTGCTCGACCAGTTCCCGCACGTTGCCGTGCAGGTAGTCGATGCCCAGCGTGGACAGGTAGTCGGCTCGGGCCGGGATGACGAGGTGGTCGCTGGCGATGATGGCCGACTGGGTGACCACGTTGAAGTTCGGTGGGCAGTCGATCAACACCATGTCGTACGGGTCGAGCCCGTCGGCGAGCAGTCCTTCGGCGAGGGAACCGCGTACCCGGAACAGTTCGGCGTCGTACTCCTCGCCACCGGCGACGCTGCGCGCCAGGGCCAGGTCGATGTCCACCAGTTGCAGGTGCGACGCGATCAGGTCGAGGCGTCCGGTGCCGGTGAGCCGGGCGTTCGCCGGGCCGGGCGACACCACAAGGTCACTCAGAGTGACTGGCGGGCTGCCCTCATGCAGGCTGTCATACCAGCGTTTCACCGTGCGGGTGTCACGCAGTCGCTCCCGCCAGTCGTCCGGGTCGTAGAAGCCGAAGGTCAGACTTGCCTGCGGGTCAAGGTCGATGAGCAGCACTTTCATCCCTCGGTTGGCCAGTTCGGCACCGAGGTTGGCGGTCACCGTGGTCTTGCCGACCCCACCCTTGTAGTTGATCACGGACACGACGTACATCGACGTACCTCCCCAAGACCACTGACGGTAGCGGTCCGTCCGGCGAAAAGTCGATCATCCCGGGATTGCACGTAACTACGTAAGTTCGTACTCTCGGAGTATGGCGAACGTGGAGGAGCGGTTGGCGGCGCTGGAGAACCAGGTCGCCGAGCTGGTCGAACGACTCGGCGGCGCGGACCAGCCGTCGATGCCCGCCGAGGGGGTCCTCTGGGCGCTGGACGGGCTCAAGCAGCGGCTACCCGCCGACAGTGCCGGTGCCGTGCTCTACACCGGTGCGGTCCGGCTCGCCGGGCAGCACTACGACTGGCAGTACGGGCGCGGCGTCGAGGATCTGCTGGCCGACGACTGGGCCGACCTGCCGGCCGTGCTGAGCGCCCTGGCCCATCCGGTGCGTCTGCGGCTGCTGCGCGAGATCCTCGGCGGCCGGCAGGGCACCGCCGAGCTGGCCGGGATCGAGGACCTCGGCACCACCGGCCAACTGCACCACCACCTGCGCCAGCTCACCGCCGCCGGTTGGCTGCGCAGCGCCGGTCGGGGCCGCTACGCCATTCCCGCCGAGCGGGTGGTGCCGTTGCTGGCCATCCTCACCGCCGCCGCTCGTTGACCGCACCCGCCGGGCGCGCCCGACCGTGGCCGGCACGAGGGTCGCGTGGGCGGCACGAGGGTCGCGTGGCGGCCCACCCGGAACGGAAGGAGCACCCATGCGTAAGACACCGCTCGTCGTCCTCGTCGCCGGGCTGGTCGCCGGGCTCGCCGGGATCGGCGTCATGCCCCGGGAACCTCGGCTGACCGCGCAGGTCACCGGTGACGCCGACCTCGCCGCCGCCACGCGGGACGCCGTCGACGCCCCCGGCGGCTACCGCGGCCTGGCCGTCGCCCTGATCGACGGGGGTCAGATCCGCACCGCCGGCCTCGGCGACCGCGACCGGCGCGGCAACCCGGTCGAGCCGGACACCGCGTTCGAGGTCGGTTCGGTGCCGAAGGTGCTGACCGGCATGCTGCTCGCCCAGCGGGTCGGCACCGGGGCGGTACGCCCCGACGACACCCTGGGCGCGACCTGGCCGACGGTCACCGGTGCCGCACGTGAGGTGACCCTGGCCGAACTGGCCAGCCACCGCTCCGGGCTGCCCCGGGTCGGGCTCGACTCGGTCACCGACTGGCTGCGCCTGTTCTGGGCCAACGTGGCGGCCGGCAACCCGTACGCCGGGCAGGACGTCGACCGGGTCCGCGCCGCCGCCGACGGCCACGCCCCCGGTGACGGGCGGGGTGAGGTCAACTACTCGAACCTCGGCATGGCCCTGCTCGGCCAGGCCCTCGCGGCCGACGCCGGCGCCGACTATCCCGAACTGCTCGACCGGGAACTGCTCACCCCGCTGGGCATGACCTCGACCGTCCAGGCCACCAGTGCGGACGCGCTGCCCGCCGAACGCGCCGAGGGCGCCGGTGCCAGCGGGCGCAGCCCCGACGCGTGGATCGGCGCCGGATACGCCCCCGCCGGCATCGGCTACTGGTCCACCGCTGCGGATCTCGCCCGGCTCGTGGCGGCCACCGCCGACGGTACCGCCCCCGGCGCCGACGCCCGCGACCCGCGCTTCGACGACACCGAGCGCGCCCGCATCGGGTACGGCTGGTTCACCACCCGCTACGGCGACCGTGAGATCACCTGGCACAACGGCGCCACCAGCGGCTTCCACTCGTACGTCGGATTCGACCGGGCCACCGGTCGGGGCGTGGTGGTGCTCGGCAACACCGACCGGGGTGTCGAGCCCATCGGGTTGCGGCTGCTCGGGGTGCCCCGCGAGCAGGCCGGCAGCGCCTCGCCGGGGCTGCCCACCTGGGTCGGCATCGGGATCGCGTTGCTGTTCACCTTCATCGGTGGCCTGTCGCTGCTCGGCACCGCGCTGCGCGCCGGGGCGGACCGACTGACCGTGCTGTCCGGTGCGGTCTGGGCGCTGGTCTACCCGGCCCTGGGTCACCAGCTCGGCGACTGGTCGGCGATTCCCGGCTGGCTCTGGCCGCTCGGGCTCGCGACCTCCGGTGCCGGGTTGGCCGCAGCCGTACGCCGCTGGCGGGAACTGCCGGTCAACGGTGCCGCCCGGCCATGGTTGCGGGTGGTCTCGGTGGTCGGTTCGCTGACCCTCGCCGCCGCGCTCACCGTCGCGCTGCTGTCCTGAGCGGGTGGGCCGGATCTGATCCGGACGGGCCCGGTGGGCACAACGGCCGAACGTCGGGCCGTCCCGGCTGATCAGATCTTTGCTCAGGGATCTAGATGTATCAGGATGGCGGAGTCCGGCACGGGGGTAGGGGAGCCGGACCAACCACAGAGGAAGGACGTGGCACATCGTGGTGCCTTTCTCCGGCAGGAAAGTGCTCGCCGCCATCGCAGCCGGCACGCTCTTGGGTACGACCGCGCTGGTAAGCCCGGCGCTGGCCAGCCCGAACAACAACTCGGCCAAGAAGCTGACCAAGGCGGTGACGGTCAAGGGGGTGCTCAAGCACCTCGACGCATTCCAGGCCATCGCCGACGCCAACGCCGGCACCCGCGCCTCCGGTACCCCGGGCTACGACGCCAGTGCCGACTATGTGGCCAAGCTGTTGAAGAAAGCCGGTTATCAGGTGACCCGGCAGCAGTTCGACTTCGCGTTCTACGAGGCGTTCAGCTCGTCGTTCGCCCAGGTGGCACCGAACGCGACCACGTACACCGAGGATGTCGACTACAGCCTGATGTCCTACTCCGGATCGGGCGCGGCGGAGGGACTGGTCGTCCCGGTCGACCTCGCGCTGGACCCGCCGCGTGACTCGTCCTCCGGCTGCGAGGCGAGCGACTTCGACGCCGTCGACGTGGCCGGCAAGATCGCGCTGATGCAGCGGGGCACCTGCGCGTTCGGCGACAAGGTCGTCAACGCCGAGGCCGCCGGAGCCATCGGTGCGATCGTCATGAACCAGGGCAACGGTACGCCGGAGGCCAACGCGGATCGCTACGACCTGTACGCGGGCACCCTCGGCACCCCGGTCGGCATCCCGGCCGTCTCCGTGTCCTACTACACCGGCGAGCAGTTCGCGGCCACCGCCGGCCTGACGGTGCGGATCGAGGCCGACACCACGTCGGAGATCCGGAGCACCGAGAACATCCTCGCGCAGACCAAGCACGGCCGTACCGACAACGTGGTCATGGCCGGCGCGCACCTCGACTCCGACCCGGCCGGGCCGGGCTACAACGACAACGGCACCGGCAGCGCGGCGCTGCTTGAGGTGGCGTTGCAGATGTCGAAGGTGAAGCCGAAGAACGCGGTCCGCTTCGCCTGGTGGGGCGCGGAGGAGGCGGGCCTGATCGGCTCGGAGCACTACGTCGCCAGCCTGACCGAGCAGCAGATCGAGGACATCGCCCTCTACCTCAACTTCGACATGGTCGGTTCGCCGAACTACGTCTTCGGGGTGTACGACGGCGACGACTCCGCCGAGCAGGGCTCCGGACCGGGCCCGGAGGGATCGGCGGAGATCGAGAAGGTGTTCGAGGACTTCTTCGCCTCCCGCAACCTGCCCACCGTGGCGTCCGACTTCACCGGCCGCTCGGACTACGGGCCGTTCATCGCCGCCGGTGTCGACATCCCCGCCGGTGGTCTGTTCACCGGGGCCGAGGGCGTCAAGACGGAGGCTGAGGCGGCGCTGTTCGGCGGGCTGGCCGGGGTCGCCTACGACCCCTGCTACCACCAGGCGTGCGACAGCCGTACGCCGGCCGCCGACGGCGGCGACGCCGCCATCTACCAGGCGTTGGGCAAGAAGTACAAGCTCCACGGCAACGTGAACCTCTTCGCGCTCGACGTCAACGCCGACGCCATCGCCACCTCTGTGATCACGTTCGCGTTCGACACCTCGAAGGTGAACGGTGTCACCGGGCCCGGTAAGGGCAAGGGCAAGAAGGGCCCCAAGCACGGCCACAAGCACGGTCACGGCCACGGCCACAAGCACGGCCACGGCCACCACTGGCGGTAACGGAACATCGCCGGGTGGGTCGGGCCTTGCGGGCCCGACCCACCCGGGTCAGTCGGGCAGCACGGCGCGGCGGGTCAGCCGGACGTGCTGCCGTTTGCCGTCGTCGCGGACCACCACCCCGTAGCGGGCCAGCTCCGCCCGCAGTTCCCGAGCCTCGTCCTGGCGGTCATGCTCCCGTGCCTCCCGCCGAGCCCGCAGCAGCGCGTTCGCGCCGTCCGGCAGGCCGGGCAGATCGGGCACCCAGAGCCGGTACGCCTCGCGGTGCGGATCCGCCTCCGCCCAGGGCCAGCCGTGTTGCCGGAAGGCTTCGGCCAACCGTTCGGCCGGCAGGTCGTGGGGCTGCCGGACCAGCTCGGCGTCGTCCGCGTCGAGCAGCACCAGGTCCTTGCCGTCCTGGAACGCCACCCGGGTGTCCCGCCGACTGACCACCTGCTCGGAATCGCCCCGGCGCACCAGAGCCTCCGCGTCGGAGACCATCACGATCACCCGCTCACTGGTGCCGATGGCGGCGATCACCAGCCCGGCGAGGATGCCGACGCCGACCCCGCCGGGCAGCGCGTACCGGTCGGGCAGCCCGTCGACCGCTCGGAACAGGCCCTGCGCCGGGGCCCACGGCAGGCCCGCCACCCAGCCGGCCCCAGCCACCAGCAACCCGCCCAGTAAACCGCCGACCAGCGGGATCCCGGCCCAGAGCAGGACCAGCTCGGAGACGCCGCCGCTGACCACGGTTGGTTTCCCGTACGCCCTCACGCCACCTCCTGCCGCATGGTGCGGACCATACCGGCGACCAGTGGCACGACCATCCAGACCAGCAGCGACACCGCGAGCCGCTGCCACTGCCCGACGGTCACCTCGGCGGTGAGCAGCGGCTCCATGGTGCGCCCGGTGTCCAGCCACTCGGCGGCGCGGTGCAGCGGCCGGACCACCTCCCCCACGATCGACCAGACGATCGGCAGCACCAGGTAGGCCACGATGGCCAACGGGGTGTTCAGCAGCAGCAGCCCGAACGCGGCTCCCATCAGGACACTCGCCACCTGGAACACCACCGCGTGAGCCAGCAGGGCCCCCTCGACCCGCCAGCTGCCCGCGCCACCCGTGGCACCCGCGATCGCGGTACCGGCGGCGGCGAACGCCAGACTGGTCACCACCGACCCGAGCGCCGCCAGCACCACCGCGACGAGCTTGGCGGCGATCACCCGTTCTCGCCGGGGCACCAGGGCGAACGTGGTCAATGCGGTGCGCTGCGACCACTCACTCGTGATCGACAGGATGCCCAGCACCGGAAGGAGCACCCCGGCGGGCAGCAGGGCGATGCTGAAGAAGACGGTGAAGGTCTGTTCCGGCGCTTCGGCGTACACCAGCAGCAGCGCGACGATGACGGCGCTGATCAGGCCGATGGTGACCAGCAACCAGCGACCGGCCCGGGTGTCGACGAGTTTGCGCAGTTCCACGGCGGTCAGCCGGGCCAGCGACGGGCGGTGCACCGGGGTGACCTCCGGCGCGGTGTGGACGGTGGTCATCGGACGACCTCCCGGGTCGGTTCGGTGTTGCCGGTGGCGGGCACGGCGGCGCTCGGCGCGCTGGCGGTCAGGGCGAGGAAGAGCTGTTCCAGACCGCCTCCACCGGCCGGGCGCAGTTCGGTGAGGGCCACCCCGGCGGTCAGAGCGATCTCGCCGACGGTGTCGGTGTCGGCGTTGACCAGCAGCCCTTCGGAGCCGTCACTGACCGCCAGCCGGGCCCGGCGCAGCGCGGCCCGCAGCGCTTCGGTGTCGCGGGCGCGCACCACGGTGCCGACGCCGGCCAGCAGCTCGTCCTTGCCGCCCTGGGCCACGATCCGGCCGCCCCCGATGACCACCAGCCGGTCCGCCACCGCCTCCACCTCGCGCAGCAGGTGGCTGGAGAGCAGCACGGTGCCGCCCCGGTCGGCGAAGTCCCGGAGCAGGCCGCGCATCCAGAAGATCCCTTCCGGGTCCAGGCCGTTGGCCGGTTCATCGAGCACCAGCACCCGGGGGTTGCCCAGCAGCGCGTGTGCCAGGCCGAGCCGCTGGCGCATGCCCAGCGAGTACGCCCGGACCCGTCGCCGGGCTGCGGCCGGGCCCAGCCCGACCCGGTCGAGCACCTCGTCGACCCGGTGACGGCCGACCCCCATCGTCGCCGCGGCCACGGCCAGCGCCTCCCGGCCGGTCCGCCCGACATGCTGGGCGGAGGCGTCCAGCAGCACCCCGACCGTGCGGCCCGGGTTGGGCAGTTGCCGGTAGGGGCGTCCGTCGACGGTCGCGGTACCGGACGTCGGCGGGGTGAGCCCGCAGATCATTCGCATCGTGGTGGACTTGCCGGCCCCGTTGGGGCCCAGGAAACCGGTGACTGTGCCCGGCTCGCAGTGGAACGACACGTCCTCGACGGCGGTGTGCCGCCCGTACCGTTTGGTGAGCTGTTGTACGGCGATCATGGTGAGAGCCTGTCCGGACCGGCCGGCCATCCGCAGCGGCCGTCGGTCTGGCTCTGCCCAGACCAAGGTCGGTACTCAGGTCTCGACTTTGGTAGCTGGTCCGGTGCCCGATGGGCTGCCTACCATTGCGCCTGTGACCAGCGCCGTCGTACTCGATCACCCGGGTCTGCTGCCCGGCGCGCTGGACCCTGGGACGGGTCGCCGGACGCGGCGGACCCCCCGTGACTGGCTGGTCGACGGCCTTGCGTTTCTGGTCTGCCTGGCCTGGGTGGTGCTGGCCACCTTCGACGCGGCCTCCCCGAGCCCGGCGTTGGCCGACCGGCTGCCGTACAACTGGATGATCCTCGCGGACGCGTTCTTCGGCCTGGCCTGCACGGCGGCGCTCTGGTTGCGGCGGCGCTGGCCGGTGGGGGTGGCGTTGGTGACGCTGCCGCTGGGGCTCTTCTCGATCACCTCCGTCGCCGCCCTGTTGATCATCTTCTTCACGGTGGTGGTGCACCGCCGGACGGCGATCGTCCTGGCGGTCACCGCGGGTGGCCTGTTCACCAACATGTTCATCGCCCTGCTGCGTCCCGAGCCGGGCAGCCCGTACTGGGTGTCCACCATCTGGGGCGTGGTGATCACCCTGCTGGTGCTGGCCTGGGGCATGTTCGTGCGGGCGCGCCGGCAACTGGTGCTGTCACTGCGCGAGCGCGCCGAGCGGGCCGAGGCCGAGCAGCAGCTACGTGTCGCCCAGGCCCGGCAGTTGGAACGCACCCGCATCGCCCGGGAGATGCACGACGTGCTCGCCCACCGGATCTCGCTGCTCAGCCTGCACGCGGGAGCACTGGAGTTCCGCCCCGACGCGCCCGCCCAAGAGGTGGCCCAGGCCGCCGGGGTGATCCGGGGCAGCGCGCACGCCGCCCTCCAGGACCTGCGCGAGGTGATCGGCGTCCTGCGGGCCGAGACCTCGCTCACCGACGACCCGGAACGCCCCCAGCCGACCCTGGCCGACCTGCCCGCCCTGATCGCCGAGTCCCGGGCGGCCGGTGTCCGCGTCGACCTGCTGGATCGGGTCTCCGCGCCGGAGCGACTGCCGGCGGCCGTGGGGCGTAGCGTCTACCGCATCGTGCAGGAGGGGCTCACCAACGCCCGTAAGCATGCCTACGGCGCCGCCGTCACCGTCGGCCTCAGCGGAGCACCTGGCGACGGGCTCCACGTGGAGATCCGCAACCGTAGACCGGTGGGTGAACCGCCCGAGAGGGCGGCCATCCCCGGCTCCGGCACCGGCCTGGTCGGCCTCGCCGAACGGGTCAACCTCGCCGGTGGGCGACTGGAGCACGGCTGCGACGAGCGGGGCGACTTCCGGCTGGCCGCGTGGTTGCCGTGGCCGGCGACGTGACCGGTCCGGAGCCGACCGCAGCCGAGGCCGACGGCGTGCCGCCGACGGCCGGAGCAGGTTCGGCGGCGGGCGGCGACCGACGGGTGCGTGTCTTGATCGTGGACGACGACGCGCTGGTCCGCGCCGGGCTGTCGATGATCCTCGGCGGGGCACCCGAACTCGAGGTGGTCGGTGAGGCGGCCGACGGCACCGAGGTCGTCCGGGCGGTCGCCGCCTGCCGCCCGGACGTGGTGCTGATGGACATCCGGATGCCCCGGCTGGACGGGCTGGCCGCCACCGAGGCGCTGCGTGCGCTGCCCCAGCCGCCGGAGGTGCTCGTGCTGACCACCTTCGACGCCGACGAGCACGTGCTGCGGGCGCTGCGGGCCGGTGCCGGCGGGTTCCTGCTGAAGGACACCCCGCCGGTGGAGATCGTCCGAGCGGTGCGTCGGGTGGCAGCCGGCGAGGCGACCCTGTCTCCCACGGTCACCCGGACGCTGATCGAGCACGTGACGGCGGGACCGGCGGCGGACCCGCGTCGGGAGCGGGCCGTGCGGCTGATTGAGGGCCTCACCGAGCGGGAACGGGCGGTCGCCGTGGCCCTGGGCATGGGCCGCACCAACGCCGAGATCGCCGCCGAGTTGTACATGAGCGTGGCCACCGTCAAGGCGTACGTCTCCCGGCTGCTGACCCGCCTCGGCCTCAACAACCGGGTGCAGGTGGCCCTGCTCGTCCACGACGCCGGCCTGGTCTGAGCCCTCTCACACACACGCTGAAATCGGTTTTGAACCTTCCCGCCCCGGTGGCCGTACCACTGCCCGAGGTGCGGTGCTCAAGCGCACCGCTACCGGAGCTGCGGGAGGTCTGCCGTGCGAGTTGATGAGCAGTCGACGGATCCCATCGATCAGATTCTGGGCGAGTTGCCGGTCCCGACGCCGTTGACCCCTGAGGACGTCCGGCTGGCCGTCCGGGCGGTGGTCGTGCACGCGGCCGAGGAGTGGCCGTCCGGGGCGCTGTGCCGCAACGACGGCGCCCGGTTCCCCTGCCGGCTGCACCGCTGGGGTCGGCAGGTGCTGCTGAACCACGGGCTCAACGAGCGGCAGCTCGATGCCCTGATTCGGCACGGCAATCCGTTCGTGCACGTGCCGTTCCCGTTCCTGATCAACGGGCCGTCGGCGGGACGTACGCCTGCGGCACGGCCGGCGGGCGCCGACCGCGCCGCCGGTTACCCCCCGAGGGCCGCCGGTCATCCGACCCGACCTGACCGCGCCGCCGGCTACCCGGCGCGGGGGCCGGTGCCCCGGGTGGCCGCGCCGGCCGCGCGTACCGGCGTCCGGGCGCCCGGTTCCGGTCGGCCGGTGGCACCCCCCGCCACCGCGCCGCGCTGGCCGCGGGCGAGCTGAGCGGGCTCACCCGACGGCGGTACGACGTCGGCCCGGGCGCGGTCATACCCGTTACCTTTTTGATCGTCCCCAGCCGGGGACGGCTCGGTCGCCCGGCTCGGTATGACTGACTGCCCCTGTCGT
>NZ_JBNCLE010000041.1:0-18221 GCF_049844495.1 Micromonospora sp. DT48 | reverse complement strand
GACCGAGGCTGCGCCAACGCACCCGACGACGACCACCGATACGACGACGGCAGATCACACGTACCACCAGGCGGCGGCGTGGTGGTCGGCGGCGGCGTGGTAGCCGGCGGCGGGGTGGAACCGCCAGTTAGCCGGAACTGCTGGTTGGTTTGTCCGTGGCAGTCGTAGAGCTGGACCTGGGCTCCGTTGCTGGTGCTCCAGACGTCGAGGCAGCGGTTGGATTGGACGCCGCTGATGGTGCCGTTGGAGTTCAGGTTCCACTGCTGGTTGGTCTGCCCGTGGCAGCTGTAGATCTGGACGGCGGCGCCGTTGCCGGAGCCGGCGGCGTCGAGGCACATGTCACCGTAGACGCGGAGCTGCTTGTTCTCGGTGTACGTCCAGGTCTGGTTGGCTTGCCCGTGGCAGTCGTAGAGCTGGACGCGGGTGCCGTTGTCGCGGGAGGAGTTGGGCACGTCGATGCACCGGTTGGACTGGCTACCGACGATCTGACCGCCGGACCCGGTGGGCGGCGGAGTGGTCGGAGTGGGGCCAGGAGTCGTCGGCGTCGGCCCGGGGGTGGCGCTGTTCAGCGCTTCCAGGGTGGCGTTGTACGCCTGCTTCTTGTTGCCGTTGCACTCGAAGAGCAGCGGGGTGCCGCCGGAGCGCCACGAGTCGCAGTCCCGCACGCCCCACACCGTGATGCCGTTGCAGCGCGGAACCGCGAGGCAGTCGTTGACGACGCTGCGGAAGGTGTTCGCCTGCTGGGTGCCGGAACCCTCGATGTCCAACTCGGTGATCTGCACGTCGACGCCGAGGGCGGCGAAGCTGGACAGCGTGGTGCGGTAGTTGCTGTTGTACGGCGACTGCGCGTTGAAGTGCGACTGGAACCCGACGCAGTCGATCGGCACGCCACGCTGCTTGAAGTCCTGTACCATCCGGTACACCGCCTGGGTCTTGGCCCAGGTCCAGTTGTCGGTGTTGTAGTCGTTGTAGCAGAGCTTCGCGTCCGGGTCGGCCGCACGGGCGGCCCGGAACGCGGCCTCGATCCAGTCGCTGCCGGTGCGCTCGAGGTTCGAGTTACGCCGGGCGCCGCTGTTGCCGTCCTCGAACGCCTCGTTCACCACGTCCCACGAGTCGATCTTGCCCCGGTAGTAGGACGCGACCCGGGTGACGTGGTTGAGCATCGCGTTACGCAGCGGCTGGCCCGACATGTTCCGCATCCACTCGGGCTGCTGCGAGTGCCAGGCCAGGGTGTGACCCCGGACCTTCCAGCCCCGGGAGAGAGCGTGGTTGACGATCCGGTCCGCGTTGCCGAACGTGAAGTTGCCCTGCTGCGGTTCGGTCGCGTCGATCTTCATTTCGTTCTCGGGCGTGACGCTGTTGAACTCGCGGTTCAGGATCGTCGTGTACGTGCCGTCGTTCAGCTTGTTCGCCGCAACCGCGGCGCCGAAGTACCGCCCGGACTGGTTCGCGGCCGCAGCGAGGGTCGACTCGGCGGCCTGGGCGAGAGTGGGCAGCATGGACACGGTGAGAACGGCAACTATCGCGCCGGTTCCGGAGGCGAAGAGCGCTCGGAGGCGACGTCTTGGGGGACGGGTTCGGGAGATCATGTGACCCTCCACATGGGGACGAGAATCTCGGTGGTTGTTTCGGAAAAGGGCTGACCGCCCGGAGGGCGGCAACCCACGAGGGTTGGCTCTGCCGACCCAGCCGGAAGCCCTGTCGGACCCGACGAGTCGGTTAGACCAGCTTGACCAGTAGGTGGAGGTGCGGTGTGTGAGCCGGTCGTCCGCCGGAAGACGGTTGCGGGCGGTGGGCTCCCAGGTGGTGAAGACGGTCAGCTGGCACGTGGGGGTAGGCTGATGGTCGAGTCAGGCGCCTCCAGGAGCTGAAAGAGCATGTTAGCGATCACATCGATCGATGCCTTTCAGGCTTGCAGAAGACTCCCGGGTTTTCAACGGTAGTTTCGGGCATCGACCGATAGTTTTTCGGTCGATGCTCGGTGTCATGGAACCCGCCACGCCCGGTGACGCGGGTCGCCGCGCCCACCTCGCTGGTCGGCGGCGCTGCCGACTAGCCTGCCTGCTCATGGATGCCGACGACCGCCTCGAACTGGCCGTCGACCCTGCCCGACCGAACGGGCGAACGCTGCTGGCCGGGGGCGTCGAGCAGTCGTACGTGGACATCGTCGATCCCACCTACCTGCACTTCGAGTACGTCCGGCGGATGGCCGCCGTCGTCGACCTCGCCGCGCCGGCCGGCGAGCCGCTGGACGTCCTGCATCTCGGCGGCGGCGCGCTGACGCTGCCGCGCTATGTCGCCGCGACCAGGCCCGGATCGGCGCAGCTCGTGGTGGAACGGGACCCGGCCGTGGTGGAGCTGGTGGAGCAGGCCCTCCCGCCACGACCGGACGGTGTCGAGATCGACGTCGCCGACGCCCGGGAGGCGGTCCGCGCCGCCCCCGCCGAGGCGTACGACCTGGTGCTCGCCGACATCTACCGGGCGGCCCGGATGCCGCCCCACGTGGCTGCCCTCGGCTTCGTGACCGAGGTCGCCCGGGTGCTGCGACCCGGCGGTCTCTACCTGGTCAACGTCGCCGACCTGCCGCCGCTGGTCACCACCCGGGTGCAGGCGGCCACCCTGCGGACGGTCTTCGCCGATGTGTGCGTCGTCGCCGACCGGAGGATGCTGCGTGGCCGGCGGTACGGCAACGTCGTGCTGGCCGCAGCACCCCGTCCGCAGCGACTACCGGTGGCACGACTGGTGGTGCGGGCACTACGTGATCCGGTGCCGGGTGGCGTGCTGCACGGGCCGGCGCTGGACACGTTCATCGCCGGTGCCCGGCCGGCCACCGACGCCGAGCACTGAACCCTAGTCCCGGCAGGACCGCCAGCAGCGGTGACTAGGGCGCGCGACTGCGGGTATCCGGTGGGCATGGCGCGGTACACGAAGCCTGAGCTGCGGGAACAGCTCAAGGAAGAGATCAAGGCGTCCGATCGGGGCGGCCGTCCGGGGCAGTGGTCCGCGCGTAAGTCGCAACTGCTCACCAAGGAGTACCAGAAGCGCGGTGGCGGCTATCAGGGGCCGAAGGACGAGCGCCAGAAGTCCCTACAGCAGTGGGGCGACCAGAAGTGGCGGACCCGCAAGGGTGGTACCCGGGCGCGACACGACGGAGAGACCGACCGCTACCTGCCTGACCAGGCATGGCGGCAGCTCTCCCCGGAACAGCGGCAGGCGACCGACGTCAAGAAGCGGAAGGCGTCGAAGTCCGGCAAGCAGTACGTCGCAAACACCGGCCCGGCCAAGCGTGCGCGCCGCAACGCCGTGGCGTCCGTGTCGCTGACGGACCTGCCGGTCGCCGAGGCGGTCCGCAGAGTCCGGGACCTCGACACCCGTCAGCTCCGGGCGGCACTACGCGCGGAGAGCGCGGGCAAGGACCGCAAGACCCTCATCCGCCGCCTGCGGTCGGCACTCGACCGCCGGGCGTAGGGATCACCAGCGCGGGTAGCCGTGGGCGTGGCTGCGATCTCCGACTATGCGCTGCTCGGTGACTGTCAGGGTGCGGCACTGGTCTCCTCGGACGGGTCCGTGGACTGGTGGTGTCCGCCCAGATTCGACGCGCCGAGCGTCTTCGCCCGGCTGCTCGGCACGGCCGGTGGCTACTGGACGATCCGGCCCTCCGGGCCGTACACGACCACCCGTCAGTACGTCGACGGGACGATGGTGCTGCGTACCGACTTCCACTCGCAGGACGGGGTGCTGCGGCTGACCGACGCCCTCAGCCTCGGTTTCGGAGAACGCGGCCATGGCATCGGCTTCACCTCCCCGCATGTACTGCTACGGCAGGTCGAGGTGGTCGCCGGCACGGTGGACGTGGTGGTCGAAATCGCGGCCCGCCCGGAATACGGGCTGATCACACCCACGGTCGCCGAAACGCCGGTGGGGATCGAGATATCCGGAGGTGCCGACCGGTTGGTGCTGACCAGCGATCGTGAGCTCACCCTCGACGGTCCGACGGTGACTGGACGGTTCGCTCTCGATCAGGGCGAGAGCGCGGTGTTCGCGCTGCACCACCGACGGTCCGCCGACCCGCAGATCGTTCCGTTGGACGGCCGCGCCGCACTACGCGAGACCATCGCCGGCTGGCAGTCCTGGGAACAGCTCCACCAGAGCTATCACGGGCCCTACCGGGCGCAGGTCCGCCGCAGTGCCCTGGTTCTGCAGGCCCTGACCTACCAACCGACCGGCGCGGTGATCGCGGCAGCCACCACCTCGCTGCCGGAGAAGGTCGGCGGTGTGGCGAACTGGGACTACCGGTTCGCCTGGCTCCGCGACGGCAGCTTCACCCTCAAGGCGCTGTGGGTCGCCGCCTGTCCAGACGAGGCACGCCGGTTCTTCGACTGGCTAGCCGCGTCAGTGGGGTCGGTGCACCCGGAGGAGCATCTGCCGATCATGTTCGGCGCCGGCGGTGAGCGTGACCTGACCGAGCACACCATGCCGCACCTGGAGGGCTATCGCGCCAGCCAACCGGTGCGGGTCGGCAACGACGCCTGGCGACAGAAGCAGCTCGACGTTCCCGGGGAGGTGCTTGAGTGCGCCTGGGTCCTGCGGGACCAGGTGACGGACCTGTCGCCCGCCGTCGCGGGTCTCCTGCGGTCCCTGGCGGACCGGGCCGCTGATACCTGGCGGCAGCCCGACGCCGGCGTCTGGGAAGGGCGCGATGGCGAACGGCACTACCTCACCTCGAAGATGATGTGCTGGGTGGCGCTGGACCGGGCAGTCAAGCTGGCGTCGGCGCTCGACGCCGCCGAGCAGGTCCCGCGATGGTCGAAGGCCCGCGACGAGCTCCGTGCGGCCATCCTCAACGAGGGTTGGCACGCGTCGAGCGAGGCTTTCACCGGCGCGTTCGGGTCCGACCATCTCGACGCCGGCGTGCTCGGAATGCCGCTCCTCGGGTTCCTGCCCGGTGACGACGACCGGGTCCTCGCCACCGTACGGGCCATCGAGCGTGACCTGAGCCGGGACGGTCTCGTGCAACGTTGGACGGGGTCGGGTGACGAGGGAGCCTTCGTTGCCTGCTCGTACTGGCTGGCCGAGGCGCTGGCCTTGGGTGGACAGCTCGATGCGGCCAAACAGATCTTCGACAGCGTCACTTCCCGGATGAACGACGTCGGCCTGTTGTCCGAGGAGATCGACCGTCGCGACGGCAGCCAGATCGGCAACTTCCCGCAGGCGCTGTCCCACATCAGCCTCATCAACGCGGCATGGGTCATCGATCAGGTTGAGACTGAGCGCCGCCCGTCGAGCAGGACGGCTTAGCGTCCGAGGCGGACCTGCGCCCGGTGGTGAGGCAGTCTGGTGAGGTGAACGCGCAGGAGCCCGCCGACGACGTCCGCATCCCCCGGGCCCAGGTCGGTTCCAGCCCGCAACATCTGCTGACGACCCTGCTCGGTGAGTATCTCGACTCCTCGGCGGCCGATCTGCCGTCGGCGGCGGTCATCGCGATCCTGCGCGAGTTCGGGATCAGTGAGTCCAGTGCTCGTGCGGCGTTGTCCCGGCTGGTCAAGCGGGGACTCATCGCGACGCGGGGTAACGAGCGCCCGCCGGTCTATCACCTCACCGCCCAGGCGATCGCCAAGCACCGCTCCCGGATGCAGCACTTCCTGAACTTCGGTGCCCGTTCGCCGCAGTGGACCGGCGACTGGGTGATGGCGTCCTTCTCCATTCCGAGTTCCGGGCAGGCGGCCCGGCATGCCGTACGCCGGTCGTTGAGTGCGCTGAGGTTCGTCGGTCTGTACGACAGCGTGTGGATCCGGCCGGGCTCCGATACCTCGGCGGTCAAGAAGACCCTTGACGAGTTGCTGCATCGGGTCGAGGGCGCGCGGTGGTCGATCATGCGTGTCCGCTTCGATGAGGAGTCCGGACCCCACGGCCCGGCCGCCGCGTACGACCTGGACGCGCTCGCCGCCGACTACTCGGCCTTCATCGAGCGGTACGCCGGGCTGCGGGTGGCCGCCCGCAACGGCGAGGTGGACGCGGCCAGGGCGTTGGTTGCCCGGACCTCCGCCATGGACTCCTGGCGCAAGTTTCCGGACACGGATCCGGACCTGCCGCACCACCTGCTGCCGCAGCCGTGGCCCCGGCAGCAGGCCAGGGAGACATTCCTTGAAATCCACTCCGCGCTCGGCGCGCTCGCGCAGTCGCGGCTGATCGAGGTGGCGACTCCGTACTGGCCGGACGCGGCCTCGTGGATCACGTACTTCCAGGCGTCGAACGATCCCTCCCGGCCCGAGCCGACCGGCGGAAAGCGTGGACGCTCGTCGATCACCGACTGACCACCGTGGATGGTCGAGTCGTCGGCCGAATCATTGACACTTTTCGTTGCGGGAGTGATAGTAACTGCACATAGCTCCCGCCGGACGTTTGTGGGGACCGTGGCCGGGCGGTCCACGCGCCCGCATCGGATCGACCTGTCGGCCAGCGCTGGCCACGTCGGTCAGGGCGCGGTTGAACAGACACCACCACCACCACCACCACCGCAGGGAGTGCCGTCCCGACATCCGCTGGAGGGTGAATGAGTAGGAGAGCGAAGGTCTGCGCGGGACTGGTGGCCGCGATCGTCCCGGCCACCGCCGTGATCGTGGCGCTCGGCGCGACCCCCGCCGGTGCCGCGATCGGCGGATCCGGTCCCTACCCCGCCGACTACGAGACCTCGGCCAGCCTGGCCAACCACACCATCTTCCGACCAGAGACCCTTCCGGCCGAGCGCCTACCCATCCTCGTCTGGGGTAACGGCGGTTGCTCGGCCAACGGCCTGTCGCAGGGCAACTTCCTCCGGGAGATCGCCTCGCACGGCTTCCTCGCCATCGCCAACGGGGCCCCGAACGGCTCCGGCTCCACCAACGCCCAGATGCTCACCCAGTCCATCGACTGGGCTGTCGCGGAGAACTCCCGGCAGGGCAGTAAGTACTACGGCAAACTCGACACGTCCAAGATCGCCGTCGCCGGCTTCTCCTGCGGCGGGTTGGAGGCGTACGCGGTCTCCAACGATCCACGCGTCACCACGACCGGCATCTTCAGCAGCGGTCTGTTGAACGACGCCGACGACTACCAGCTCCACCGGCTGACCAAGCCGATCGCCTACTTCATCGGCGGGCCCAGCGACATCGCCTACCCGAACGCCATGGACGACTGGGGCAAGCTGCCGGCCGGGCTGCCAGCTTTCATGGGCAACCTCAACGTCGGGCACGGCGGCACCTACGACCAGCCCAACGGCGGCGAGTTCGGTCGCGTGGCGGTGCTCTACCTCAAGTGGCGGCTCAAGGGCGACATCGCCGCCGGGACCACCTTCGTCGGCCCTGACTGTGGCCTGTGCCGCACCCAGTGGAGCGTCCAGCAGAAGAACCTGACGCTCGACGGCGACCCGCCGCCCACTACTCCACCGCCCACCACGCCGCCACCCACCACTCCGCCGCCGACGACGCCGCCGCCCGGCAACGGAGGCTGTACCGCGACCTACACGGTGCAGGACCAGTGGAACGAGGGCTTCGTCGCCAACGTCAATGTCACCGCCGGAAGCAACTCGCTCACCGGCTGGCGGGTGACCCTCAACCTGCCGAGCGGAGCGTCGGTCAGCTCGATGTGGAACGGCGTCGCCAGCGGCACCAGCGGCACCATCACCGTCGTCAACCAGAGCTACAACGGGCAACTGGGGGCCGGGCAGACCACCAACTTCGGATTCCAGGGCGCCGGAAACGGCAGCGGAGCCACCGTTTCCTGCACCGGAAGCTGAACCTGATCGGAGCCGGGCACCTCGGCGGGTCGGCGCGCCACGCGCCGGCCCGCCGACGGCGCGCGCCGTGCCCGCCGCCCGCCGGGTGACGGACCGCCGGCTCCGCTCGTCGGTCGCGTCCGATTTCAGGGCAGCCAGCCGGGGCGGACCAGGCCGGCCTCGTACGCGAACACCACCAACTGGGCGCGATCGCGGGCACCGAGCTTGATCATCGCCCGGGACACGTGCGTTTTGGCCGTGGCCGGACTGACCACCAGCCGCGCGGCGATCTCGTCGTTGGACAGCCCGGTGCCGACCAGGGCGACCACCTCGCGTTCCCGCTCGGTCAACTCGGCCAGCCGTGCGGGTGCGGCAGGTCTGGCGGTGTTGGCGGCGAACTGCTCTATCACCCGCCGGGTGACACTCGGCGACAGCAGCCCGTCTCCGGCGGCCACCACCCGTACGCCCTGGAGCAACTCGGCCGGTTGGGTGTTCTTCACCAGGAACCCGGCGGCACCGGCGCGCAGCGCCTCGCCGACGTACTCGTCCAGCTCGAAGGTGGTGAGCACGACGATCCGTACCCCGGCCAGCTCCGGATCGGCGGCGATCTGCCGGGTGGCGGCCAGCCCGTCGACGCCGGGCATCCGGATGTCCATCAGGACCACGTCCGGAACGGTCTGCCGGGCCAGCCGGACGGCCTGCGCGCCGTCACCGGCCTCGCCGACGACGGTGATGTCCGGCTCGGCATCCAGTAACGCGCGAAATCCGGCCCGGACCAACACCTGATCGTCGACGAGCAGTACCCGGATCACGATGTCGCCTCCCGCGTCTGGTCGCCGCCCAACGGCAGGACGGCCCGCACCCGCCAGCCGCCGCTGCCGTCCGGTGCCGGGCCGGTGGTCAGCTCACCACCCAGTGCCGCAGCGCGCTCCCGCATCCCGGTGATGCCGTTGCCGGCGCGAGTCGGCCGCGGATGCCGTACGCCGCCACCATCGTCGTCGATCTCGACCACCAGTGCCTCCGGCTGGTACCGGATGGTGACGCTGGCGGCGGCACCCGGTCCGGCGTGTCGGCGGATGTTGGTCAGCGCCTCCTGCACGATCCGGTACGCGGCCCGGTCCACGGCGGCGGGCAGCGGCCGGGCCGGGCCGTCGACCACGGTCCGGGTCGGCAGCGCGGCGGCCTCGGTCAGTTCGGCGAGTCGTTTCAGCCCGGGGGTGGGTGCTCGCGGCGCGGCCTCGCCGGTCGGGTAGAGAGTGTTGAGCACCGTCTGGACCTCCCGCAGCGCCTCCGCACTGGACTGCGCGATCGCGTCGAGTGCCGCCCGCGCCTGCTCCGGGTCGCGGTCCATCAGGTGCAGCCCGACGCCGGCCCGCACGTTGATCAACGATAGGTGGTGACCGAGCACGTCATGCAGCTCGGCGGCGATCAGCAGCCGTTGCTCGCTGGCTCGACGGCGCTGCCGCTCCTCGGACAGTCGGCGTCGCTCCGCCGCGGCGTCGTGGATCCTACCGGCGATCAAGGCACCGACCTCGGTGACCAGGACGGCACCGACCACGAGCGCCAGCGCCACCAGCGCCTGGCGCGCCGTCGCGTCGCTGACCACCACCCAACCGGCGTACGCCCCGGCGGCCGTCGTCACCACCAGCCACCGGTGACCGGCGGCGATGACCGCCGCAGCGGCGATCATCGGTGCCGGCAACGTCACCCCGACCGGCCGGTCCAGCAGGTGGTACGCCAGGGTCGCGGCGACCACGATCAGGAAGTTCCGTCGCGGAGAACGGTGCCGGTCGGCCAGTGCCAACCCGCTGAACACGAGCAGCGCGTACCCGATGAAGCCGACGCCGGTGTGCTGCCAGCCGGCGATGACGGCCGTGCCGACCGGCTGACCGAGCGCGGTGAGCACCGCCAGGCCGGGGCCGGGCCGCGATGTCGCCCGTTCGCTGGTCGATGCCGGTCCGGCATCGGGGCTCGACCCGCTCATGCCGGCACTGTAGGCCGGTCGACGTCGATCGTGGCACCCCGGACGGAGGCGATTCGGCGTACGCCCGGTGGCGTAGCCGGGCCGTCGCGCTGCCGCCTGGGGAGTAGTGGCGGTGCCGCCGCCGTGCCGACGCCTCCACCGGGTCCCGGCCGACATGCTCGGTCGCAGCGCATCGACATCCGACGGCGAGGAGAATCCGATGAAGGCGATCGTGCAGCACCGGTACGGGCCCCCTGACGTGCTGCGGCTGCGTGAGGTCGACACCCCGACACCCGGCGACGACGAGGTGCTGGTCCGGGTGAGGGCGAGTTCGGTCAACGCGTACGACTGGCACGCCGTGCGCGGTGACCCGTACCTGGCCCGGCTGTCGTTCGGGCTCCGTCGGCCCGCCGCGATGGTCCGGGGCCAGGACTTCGCCGGCCAGGTCGAAGCGGTCGGCCGCGCGGTGACCCGGTTCAGCCCCGGTGACGAGGTGTACGGCGAGGCCGGTCCGGCTGGTGGCGCGTTCGCCGAGTACCTCTGCGTGGCCGAGAACCTGGTCGAGATAAAACCGGCGAACCTGAGCTTCGAGCAGGCCGCCGCCGTCCCGCTGGCCGGTACCACCGCCCTGGTCTGCCTGCGCGACGCCGCCGGACTCCGGGCCGGGCAGCACGTCCTGATCAACGGGGCGTCCGGCGGGGTCGGCACCTTCGCCGTCCAGTTGGCCAAGGCGTACGGCGCGCAGGTGACCGCGGTGTGCCGGACCCGCAACGTCGACCTGGTCCGTTCCCTCGGCGCCGATCATGTCGTCGACTACACGAGGGAGGACTTCACCCGTACCGGCTGCCGCTATGACGTGCTGCTCGATCTGGTCGGCAACCGGTCGTTGAGCGATCTTCGACGGGTCCTCACCCCGGACGGGTCGCTCCTGTTGTCCGGGGGAGGCGTGTTCAGCGGCGGCAGCGTCTTCGGGCCGATGGGCCTGTTGCTCCGCGGACCGATCGTGGCGCGTTTCGTCAGGCACCGCATCGTCGCGCCGTCCGCGAGGGCGGGCCGGGGGCACCTCGTCACGCTGCGGGAGATGGCTGAGTCCGGCAGGCTCACGCCGGTCATCGACCGGACCTACCGACTGGGCGAGGTGCCGGAGGCGATCCGGTACGTCGAGACCGAGCACGCCCGCGCCAAGGTCGTGGTCACCGTGTGAGCGCATCCATCGCCACCGGCGCGGACGGTCGCACAATTCACGGTGATACAGGACTCGTTTCACCGCCGAACGGCGATGATGCTGCAACGATGCAAGATGTGGGAACCGTGAAGACTACGACGCCGGCCATTTCGCCCCTCTCCGGCGAGCCGATCAAGCCCGCGGATGCGGAGCGGCTCGCGGGGGTGCTGAAGGCATTCGCCGACCCGGCTCGGTTGCGACTGCTCAGTCTGATCCAGTCGTCTCCCGACGGGGAGGCTTCGGTGAGTGACCTCACCGCTCCGCTCGGGCTCTCGCAGCCGACCGTGAGCCATCACCTGCGCATCCTCACCGAGGCTGGCCTGCTCGAGCGGGACAAGCGCGGTGTGTGGGCGTACTACCGGCTGGTGCCGTCCGCCATTGCCGCGATTGCCGACTTGTTGACGCCGCCGCGTAAGAGGGCCGCGAAGAGGAATCGCTGAGCGATATCGGCGAGAGCCGCGATTCCCGTCGATCATCGATTGTCCCGGTGGCATCGGTACGACAGGAGTTTCGGTCGCATGCCGTTTCATAGCTGATCACGTCACCCGATCCGGCGAGTAGCCGTTCGGATAGCGAACCCGACTTCATCGAGCGATGGCTGCCTACTCGGCCATCGCTCGACGTGTTTGCGCTCGTCATCGGGAGGGCGTTGCCACAATGTGGACGATTCTCCCAAGCCCCATTGACCTTCATCTATAGTCGCCGATGTGTTCAGGCGCGCGTTCCGTCCATCGCGCGCGTTCCGTCCAACCCACCGGAGTCAGGACAGAGCCATGAAACGCATCCCGCTGAGAGCCATTCTCCCCACCGGGCTCGCGGTCGCACTGATCGTCGGTCCGCTGGGGGCACCAGCCACCGCAGAGGCGACGGTACCCATCACACTGACCGGCGCAAGTGCGACCAGTCCCAGCGCCGACGTCAACATCGCCGGGCGCGCCGTGACGATCACCGCGCCAGGCACGTACGAGATCAGCGGCACCCTCAACGACGGTTACGTCAACGTCGACACCGCTGCCTCAGGCGAGGTGAACCTGATCCTCAATGGTGCCACCATCTCCAACTCGACCAATGCGCCCTTGCAGGTCAGCGACGCCGACGAGGTGGTGATCACGCTCGCCGCCGGCACCACCAGCCGACTCTCCGACGCGACGAACTACGTCTACCCGGACCCGAGCACCGACGAGCCGGACGCCGCCCTGTTCAGCAAGTCGGACCTGCGGATCAACGGATCCGGCGCGTTGGTCGTGCGAGGCAACGCGTACGACGGCATCGTCAGCAAGGACGGCCTGGTCATCGAGTCGGGCACGATCACGGTGAATGCCGTGGACGACGGCATCCGGGGCAAGGACTTTCTCGACATCAACGGCGGCACCATCGACGTGACCGCTGGCGGCGACGGCATCAAGTCCACCGACAGCGATGTCGACCGGGGACGGCTCACCATCACCAACGGCTCCGTCCGGGTGAACGCGGGTGACGACGCGATCAAGGGTGAGAACACCGTCACCATCTCCGGCGGCACCGTCACTGTCACCAACTCCTACGAGGGGATCGAGAGCCGGCAGATCACCATCAGCGGCGGCACCGTCGACGTCACCGCCAGCGACGACGCGATCAACGCCGTCGAGGACGGGTACGGCGACTTCGACGTGGCGCCGAACGCGTTCATCCGGTTCACCGGCGGGACCACCCTGGTCAACTCCAGCATCGACGGCATCGACTCCAACGGCACGGTGACCTTCGCCGGCGGAACGGTCGTGGTCAGTGGGCCGAGCACCGGCAGCCCCGGTGAGGGCGCGATCGACTCGAACGGCCCGGTGTACTTCAACGGCGGCACGGTCCTCGGAGCGGGATCGACCTCGATGGCGGTGCTGAGCCTGCCGCCGACCACCGGTCAGGGTTGGGTCGCTCCGCAACTGTCCAGTGGCCAACCGGCCGGCACCCTGCTCCACCTGGTCTCCGGCGGTCAGGTGCTGGTCTCCTACCGAGCCCCCAAGAACTTCCGGGAGGTGGTCTTCTCCTCGAACCGGATCCAGCACGGGCAGACCTACGAGGTCTACCTGGGAGGCAGCCTCACCGGCACGACCATCGGCGGCATGGCCACCACCGGCGGCAGCATCGCGGGTGCCACCCGGCTGATGACCGTCGTCGCTGGGGAGTACCGTGGCGGTCTGGTCGGCTGGCCGCCCGGCGGTCCGGGTTGGCCGCCCGGCGGCCCTGGATGGCCGCCGAGCCCCACCACCCCGCCGCCGAACCCCACCACGCCCCCGCCGAACCCGACGACTCCGCCGCCCGGAGCGGGTGGCTGCACGGCGACCTACAGCGTCGTCAACGAGTGGCAGGGCGGGTTCCAGGGTGAGGTACGGGTCAGCGCTGGCTCGTCCCCGATCAGCGGTTGGCGGGTGACCTGGACCTTCGCCAACGGCCAGACGATCAGCCAGTCGTGGAACGCGACCATCACCGCCAGCGGTTCGACGGTGACGGCGACGAACGTCTCCTTCAACGGTTCCCTCGGTGCCGGAGCCAGCACCACCTTCGGATTCCTCGGCAACTGGAACGGCAGCAACGCCGTCCCGACGCTGACCTGCACCGCGACCTGATCGGATTTTCGTCAACCGAGCGGGAGCCCGACACCGGTCGGTGTCGGGCTCCCGGCGGTCGGCTGCTTAGCGGACCCGTAGCTGCTGGTGGACGGCGGCGGTGGGCGCGTAGTCCCGGTCACCGGAGTAGGCGACGTGGACCGGATACCCTCCGGTCGCCAGCCCGGCGGTCGGCAGGCTGACGACCGCCTCGCCGCCGGCCAGCGGAACCACTCGCGTGGTGCCGCCGAAGGTGACGGCGATCTCGCCGGTCACCGTCGGTGCCTTCTTGTGCTGGGTCTGCGCCCGCAGATCGACGTGCAACTCGAAGGTGCCACCCTGGACGATCGACGCCGGTGTGGCCTTGGCCTTGACCACGGTCCTGGCCGTGCCCGGGGGTGCCAGGGTGACCTGGGCCGAGCTCGCCTTGGTCGGGTCGACCACGGACGTGGCCACGACGGTGAGCGACGACGCGGTCTCGTCGGCGGCCACCGAGAGCAGGCCGTCCGCAGAGATGGTGGTGTCCGCCGAGGACGCGCCCTGGACCGACCACGTCACCGCGGGGCTCACCCCCTCGTTGGTGGTCACCGTGGCGTTGAACTGCCTGACCCAGTTCCAGCCCTGCGTCAGGTTGTCGGTGGCGGGCGTCACCGTCACGGTGTCGACTCCCGACCACAGGTGGTCCCGGGCGAAGATCGTGAACAGCTGGCTCGCCGTCATCCCGTCGTGCGCGCCGGGAACCTGGGTGGTCGCGGCGTCGTACCCCCGAGCCCTGAAGTTGTCCGCGATGGCGTTCTGGGCGTTGAGGTTGCCCTCGAACACACCGTTGCCGAGGAACACGAAGAGGTTGTTCTCCCCGACCGCCGCCGCGACGTTGTCGTAGTCCTGGGCAGTCAGCGACGGGTTACCGGAGAAGTGTCCGTAGAACGCGAAGGTGGTGGGGTAGCCCCTGATGACGTGGGCACCGGTCATTCCGCCGTAGGAGAACCCGGCGTAGGCGCGACCATCCCGCTCGGTCGAGACGTTGTACCTCTCCTCGATGAGCGGAAGGATCGTCTGGACCAGGTTGTTGGCGGCGTTGGTCTGGTTGTACGAGCCGAAGCCGAGGCTGGTGCCGGTGAAGTGGTTCCCCATGGTGACCACCACGGTCGGCTCGATCTCACCCTTGGCGATCATGTTGTCCAGGATGTTGGGGACGTTCGCCGGGACCATGAAGTCGGTCTCGTCGCCGAAGATGCCGTGGGCGAGGTACGCCACCTTGTACGGCTGTTCGCGCTCGGCGTCATAGCCGGCCGGCAGATAGACCCCGAGGTAGTGGCCACTGTCGCCGAGGATCGTGGTGTACGGGATGTAGGTGACGGTGCCCCGCTTCTCGGGATCCGCGATCGGGAGTTCGTACTCCGCACGTTCCTTGAGCACCGGATCGTTCTGCTTCTCGTCGTACGGCACGTACACGGCATCGAGCACGTCGTTGTTCCTGACCCGGAACGACGACTCGCCGGGCGGCCGGGGGTTCGTCGAGGCGGGATCCCAGATCCGCTTGTTCTCCCAGCCCTGGGTGGGGTCCCACACCCGGTACCAGTAGCTGATGCTCCCGGCGTGCAGCGGGAGTGAGACCGACCAGTACCCCTCCGAGTCCTTCGTCATGTCCCTGGTGAACTCGGTACCTCCCGCGTGGTACCGGCCCGGCTGCCACTCTTCTGGCTGGTACCGGGTGTTGCCGGTGGCGAGGTCGAGCAGGGTCAGGTCACCGGCGAGGCGGACCTGTGTCGCGTTGGGGTTGTGGTAGACGAACGTGACGGTGTAACCGGTCGGTGAGCCACGATCCGCCTTGACGGTCGCACCCGCCACGATCCCGTGCGCGTCGGCGACTGCGGCTGGCGGGGCGATGGTGGCGCTGGCACCCGCGCCGAGGGACATGATCGTGAGTAACGAGATCGCGCGGCTGAGCCTGCGCTTCCCGATCGTTCTTCTCATCTGGGGTACTCCTCTGTGGTCTCGCGGGGCGCACGGGGGATCCGGTCCGATCCGGACGCGACGAACCTCCTTCCGTCCACGCTTCGCGGTGTCCGTCGTGGACGGCCGGCCGGTGAAGTGGAAGCTAAATCGAATTAGCAGGCGTAGTGTGTCCTGGCTCACCCTTGGTGTCAAGGGTGTCGTGGATCGGCGACGGGTCCGCCTGGTCGCGGAGTCCGGAGTCGGCCGACTGTCGATCGAGGGCGCGTGTTCGGGTTCGCGGGGTGGTCCGGGCGGTGGCGGCATGCCGATCAAGAAACGACGATCGAAGTAAAGTTCGACAACTGATATCAATAGACGATCATTGATACATAATCCGATTGGTGTGATACTGCTGGAAGCGCTCCCAAACTCGTCCCGGTGAGCGTTTTCAGAAATGGAGGATGCACCGTGCGATCACACCATCCCCACCGATCCGGCCGGCGATCCCGGCCAGCCCTCCGGGCGCTGATCCTGGCGCTGACCATGGTGGTTGGCATGCTGCCCTGGGCGGGCGCTGCCCAGGCCCACGGCACCGTCATCAACCCTGCCACCCGCGCTTACCAGTGCTGGCAGAACTGGGGCCACCGGCACATGGACCCGGCGATGCAAACGCAGGATCCGATGTGCTATCGGGCCTTCCAGGCCAACCCCGACACCATGTGGAACTGGATGAGCCAACTGCGGGACGGCCTTGGCGGGCAGTACCAGGCCCGCACGCCGGACGGGCAGCTCTGCAGCAACGCCCTTTCCAGGAACGACGCCCTGAACCAGCCGGGGGCCTGGAAGGCGACCACCGTGAGCCGCAACTTCACGCTCCAGTTCTACGACCAGGCCAGCCACGGCGCTGACTTCTTCCGGGTCTACCTGACCCGGCAAGGGTTCAACGTCAACAACCAGCGCGTCGGCTGGGGCAACATCGACCTGATCACGCAGACCGGCCGGTACGCCCCGACGCAGAACATCTCGTTCAACGTCTCGACCTCCGGGCGCTCCGGACACCACGTCCTCTTCGTGATCTGGAAGGCGTCGCACATGGACCAGACCTACATGTGGTGCAGCGACATCAACATCGTCTGATCCAGCGGCCGGCTGCGGTTCGGCTCCGGCCCGGGCTGGTCTGCCGGGTCGGAGTCGACGCGTCCGAGGACGGGCCTGGCTTGAGCCCGACCTCCTCGTCGCCGCGAGGTAGCCTCTGGTGGGTGCGGATCATCGCGTTCCTGGTCATCCTCGTCGTCGTGCTGGCCGCCGTCCTGCTGGTGTCCGTGGCGGTGACGGGCGGGGCTCGGCGTCGACGTCATGCGGCGCAGATGTCCGCCCGCTGGGTGGTGCGCCACTACTCCATACCCGGCCGTGGACACACCGTCGTCGGTGTCACCCTGATCGACGCGGACGGGCGGATGCACGGTGAACACGTGGTCGCCCGCATCCCGGACGATGCTCCGGACTGGCAGCGCGATTTCCTGGCGGCCCGTCAGGAGGCCGAGGAGCGAGCCTTCCACCTCAACAGTGACCGGCCGTCGATCGAGGGCTGACGGTTCCCGTCGTCGAGATCCCGGCTCCGGTGGTGCGCGGACCCGGTTGACCGCCGCTGCCGCCGCAGCTGCGCCGTCGAGGGCCGACGGTCACCGGCCTGGCCACGGCGGGCGTACCTCTCGCATGGGGCGGCATCGATGTTAACGCCATCATTGGGCGGTCCGTGGCTGCTCGTCCGGAAAGCCCGGCCTGCGGGGTGAGCGGGTTTGACGGGGTGGTCGCATCGCCCGGGTGACCGGGACATCTGTCGGATAAATCCGGCACGTCCCAGTCTCGTGATTCCGAGACATTACGTCTTGACGAACGGCATGTTATCGCCCACAGTCGATGGTCAAGGACGACGATGCCTACGGCTTACCGGGCGAGCCTGCTTCGTCGAGCCGGTGGACCAGGCGTGCGCGGGGACATGCGGACATCCATGTTAACGCTAACAGAAGCGAGCGGGTAACTCGACGACTCCGCTGTCCTCGGGGTAGGCCGGTCGAGTCTCGGTCATTGAAGGAGGAACATGTCTGCCTTTGGTAGGTCGCCATCTCTCATGCCGCCCGCGCGGCCACGTAGATGGCTGCTGCGAGTCGCCGCCGCCGGTGTGACGGCGGTGGTGGCCGGTAGCGCAGCCGCCGTGGCGGTGTCGACACCCGCAGCGGCGGCCACGGTCGACACGAACGCGTGGTACGTGCTGGTCAACCGCAACAGCGGCAAGGTCCTGGACGTTTACAACCTGGCCACGAACGACGGTGCGCGGATCACCCAGTGGTCACGCAACAACGGCAACCAGCAGCAGTGGCAGTTCGTGGACTCCGGTGGTGGCTATTACCGGCTGAAGTCGCGCCTGTCCAACAAGGTGCTGGACGTCTACAACTGGTCGACCGCCAACGGTGCCAGCATCGTGCAGTGGTCCGACCACAACGGGGCGAACCAGCAGTTCCGGCTGGCCGACTCCGCCGGCGGCTACGTCCGGTTCATCAACCGGAACAGCAACAAGGTGCTGGAGGTGCAGGGCGCTTCGACCGCCGACGGCGGCAACATCGTGCAGTACGACGACTGGAACGGCGCGAACCAGCAGTGGCAGCTCGTCCGGGTCGACGGCCAGAACCCGCCCCCCACTACTCCGCCGCCTGGTGGTACGTGTGATCTGCCGTCGTCGTATCGGTGGTCGTCGTCGGGTGCGTT
>NZ_JBNCLE010000040.1:0-18613 GCF_049844495.1 Micromonospora sp. DT48 | reverse complement strand
CCGACGCGCCGACCGTCGCTCACACGACCTCATAACCGCCGTGACCAGCACTTACCCCAGAACGCAATAGCCCTGGCGATTACCGTGCCGCAGAACGGACACTCGGCGAGTCCAGTTCGCAGTTCGAGCGGATCTGCCCACAGCGCGAGCCAAGCTGGATGGCGTTCTACGACCGTGGCGAACTGCTCGCCCAGTACGGCCGCGTCTACCGCGACAAGGCCCGGCAGGATAGGAGACACGGGTCGGCAGCGGTCCGATTCGTGACCGACGCGATTGCGACCTTCGGCCCCGCAAACGTTCGCAGCACCGTGCTCAATGAGGTTGGTCTGTGCAGCGCGCTCTTCCTCGCCGACGAACCCGAGCAAGCGCTGGCAGTCGGGCGCCGTGTGCTGCACAATGCCCACAGCATCAGCTCAGCGCGGTTTATCGATCGGGTCACGAACCTGCGTCGCGACCTTGCCCGGTACCACGAGCTCCCTGACGTTGCCGCTTTCGCACAGGACCTCGCCAAACTCAAAGTGAGGCGGTGAGCATGCGAGCCACGGGCCGGTTCACTGAGGAAGCGATGACGGAGGCGATGCGACAGGTCGCCGCCGAGCTCTACCGACCGCCGGCGCAAGGCTGCTGCAACTCACGAACAATGCCGTCTTCGCACTTCCCGAGGCGCAACTGGTCATCCGGATCGCGCGGACTCATCGACTCCACGACCGAGTGGCAAAGGCAATCGACCTCGTGCATTGGTTCGCGTCGATCGACGCACCCACGATTCGACTCTCCCCGGCGGCTCCAGAACCCATGGTCGTGGGTGACCTGCTCGCCTCCGTGTGGACCTACGTCCCACCCACGCCCCCGGCCCCTACCGTCGATGATCTCGGCCATGTCCTGCGGGAGTTCCATTCCCTCCCGGCTCCGCCGATCGCTCTCCCCGAGTGGGACCCGATCGGCGACGCGCGCCGCCGGTTAGCCGACGCGGAAGGGCTCGCCCGAGACGATCACGATTTCCTCTCTCAGTGGTGTGACCGGCTGGAACCGCAGATAACGGCCCTCAAACGCCGAACATCGCCGCTCCTAATCCATGGGGACGCCCATGTCGGCAACCTACTCAGGGAGCCTTCCGGACGCATCGTCATGTGTGACTTCGACGCCACGTCCCTCGGCCCATGGCAGGTCGACCTAGCGGCTGTAGCCGTCGACGAAACTCGCTTCGATGGAGGCGGCGACCACGCCCGGCTCGCCGCCGCTTACGGCTTCGACGTCACCACCGACCCGTGCTGGCCGCTGCTCCGCGAAGCCCGTGAGCTGAAGATGATCGCAGCCGCCACACCGCTTCTGGCGAGTTCTGCCTCCATGGCGGCAGAGTTCCGGTATCGCATTAGATCGATTAAGAGCAATGATCATCATTCGCGCTGGAAGCCCTTCGCCGATCTCGCTACGCCTGCTGCGAAGTAGCAGCACACGCCCGGACGCGGCTCCCGCTGACTTACATCGAGCACAGGAATCACCTGAATCTCGTTGAGGTCACTTGCTGTCCGACTTACGACAAAGACTCCGTCTCGATATGGACAACAGTGGAGCTTCCTCGCACAAGACATGGCTGCCGAACGAACGCAGGGGTGCCACTTTCTGATCTGCTGGCTAGGGTTTCGGATCCGCACTCATCTACCCCTTAGGACAGACGTGGGAATCCTCAAGGAGTTGCAGCGGGCGCACGCACGTCAGGTGCGCGCTCAACGGCAGGCTCAGGCTACGGCCTACCGGCATCACCAGCAGTTGCAGCGCGAGGCGGAACGAGCCATGAAGGCGGCTCAGCGCGCTGCCGCGGTGAATGAACGTGAACGCAAGCGGCTCTACGCCGAAGCGCGTATCGCAGAGGTGGCCGCCATGAACGCGGACCTCCAGCTTCGCCTCGACGCGCTGGATAGCCTCTTGGCCGCGACGCTCGAAGTCGATGATCACATCGACTTCAGCCAACTGAAGAAGAACGTGGCCCATCAGCCGTTCGACCCCGGCAGGCTCGGGACCCCACTGCCGCCGCCGGATTGGCGCCGTTACGAACCTGCACTGCCGACGGGCTTGGCCAAGATGTTCGGGGGACAGACCAGGTACCAGCAACAGCTGGCCGCCGCGCGGCATGCCTTTGCTCAAGCTCAGGCAGAGCACGCGACCGCCGAAGCCGAGCGCCAGCGGAAACTCGCCACCATGCACCAGGCCTACCAGCGTCGTTGCGCCAAGGCTGACGCGGACGCTGCCGCGCACAACGCCGAGATCGACCGGTTCGCCGTCGCCTTTGCCGCAGGGGAGCCAACGGTGGTTGTCGAGTATTTCAGCTTGGTGCTCGGCAACTCGGTCTACCCCGACGATTTCCCGCAGCAGTATCGCCTGGCGTATGTCCCAGAGTCCCGCCAGTTGGTCGTGGAGTACCACCTGCCGACGCTTGATGTCGTCCCACCGGTTCGGGAGTACCGCTACGTCAAAGTTCGAGACGAGATCACGTCGGCCGCCCGGCCCGCGAAGGAGATCAAGGAGCGCTACGCGAACCTCGTCGCTCAAGCAACGCTGCGTACCGTGCACGAGCTGTTCGAAGCCGATCGTTCAGGACTCGTGGACACGATCGTCTTCAACGGCATTGTCGACACCACAGATCCGCGCACCGGAGCTTCCGTACAACCCTGTCTGGTGACGCTACGGACCACCCGCGAGGTTTTTGTCGGACTGAACCTCAACATGGTCGATCCCAGTGCATGCCTGCAGCATCTCAACGCCTCGGTGTCAAAGCGTCCGGCCGAGCTCGCGCCGGTTCGCCCGGTGCTGGAGTTCGACATGGTCGACAAGCGCTTTGTCGACCATGTCGACGTGCTGGCTGACCTCGACCAGCGGCCGAACCTGCTCAAGTTGAGCCCCACCGAGTTCGAGAGCCTTATCCAGAATCTGTTCGCCAAGATGGGGCTGGACACCAAGCAGACCCGGCCCTCGCGGGATGGTGGAGTGGATTGTGTGGCCTTCGACCCTCGTCCCATCTTCGGTGGCAAGGTCGTCATCCAGGCCAAGCGCTACCGCAATACCGTCGACGTCTCGTCCGTACGAGACCTCTTCGGCACGGTGCAGAACGAGGGTGCTTCCAAGGGCATCCTGGTGACCACCAGCGGGTACGGTCCCGCCTCGTATGAGTTCGCCTCGGGCAAGCCGCTGGAGCTGATCGACGGCTCCAACCTGCTTTTTCTGCTCGCCGAGCACGCGGAGGTGAAGGCCCGCATCGACCCAAGTGAGCTGGACTGATCGATGGCGAGCGACGTCGGCCGACCGAAGCCAACCCTGATCATGCATTTCACGCACGTCGACAACCTGCCGCGCATCCTGAAGGCTGGCCGGCTCTTCTCGGACAGCAGCGTGGGTCCGCAGTTGGCGATCAATGTCGGCGCCGTAGAAATCAAGGCTCTTCGGCGGCGTCGGCCCGTCCCCTGCCCACCGGGCGGCTTCGTCGCCGACTATGTCCCGTTTTACCTCGCCCCACGCTCCCCGATGATGTACCGGATCGCGCGCGACCACCGAGATGGCAAGCTGGGCTGTTACCCGGGAGGGGATGACCCGCTCGTCTACCTGGTAAGCACGGTGGAGCGGGTTCATGCTGCCGGCCTCAGCTGGGTGGCGAGCGACGGCAACTGTGCCGTCGGGCTCACCACCTTTTCGACCAATCTCGATGAGCTGACCACGCTCGTCGACTGGCCCCTGTTACGGGCGGAAGTCTGGCGGAACATCCCTGAAGACATGGACCGGATGCGCCGACGAGCGGCCGAGTTCCTCGTGCACCGTGAGTTCCCTATCCACCTACTCGTCGGTTACGCCGTACGGACAGCGCAACGGCGGGAACAGGTGAGGCAGGTCCTCCGTGACGCTGGCATGATCGAGCCGTACGTTGATGTCAGACCGAACTGGTACTACGGATACACGCGGAGGGAGGTGCGCTGATGATCACCGTGAGTCATGGAAACCTGCTGACCGCCGATGCCGACGCGTTAGTCAACACCGTCAACACGGTCGGAGTGATGGGCAAGGGCATCGCTCTCCAGTTCAAGCGCGCCTACCCGGCCAACTACGCGGCCTACCGCGCGGCCTGCGCGAAGAACGAGGTCCGGCTGGGCCGGATGTTCGTGTTCGACTCGACCCGCCTCGGCCCCCGCAGATACGTAATCAACTTCCCCACCAAGGGCCACTGGCGGGCCAACTCCAAGCTATCCGACATCCAAGCCGGCCTCACTGATCTCGTCCGCGTCGTACGCGAACGGCAGATAATGTCGATAGCGGTGCCCGCCCTGGGCTGCGGTAACGGCGGGCTGGACTGGGACGAGGTTCGGCCAGTTATCGAGCAGGCGTTCGCCGAGCTTCCTGACGTGCGGGTGCTGCTCTTCCCGCCGGAGGGAGCACCGGATCCGGCCGACATGCCGGTGGCCACCGAGAAGCCCTCGCTGACCCCCGGGCGAGCCACCCTGCTGCGGGCCATCGACGACTACCTGCAACGAGCACGGGCCCTCGAACCACGCGACGGCGTCACCCTCCTGGAAATCCAGAAGATCGCCTACTTCCTCCAGGTCCTGGGACAGCCGCTACGTCTGAAGTTCACTCGCGGCCGGTACGGCCCGTACGCCGAGAACCTCAACCACGTCCTCGACCGGCTGGAAGGGCATTACCTCACCGGCTTCGGCGACCGGTCGGCACGGGTCGAGGAGCTCCAGCCGATCCGGCTCACCGCCGACGCCACCGAAGCTGTCGCAAGCTGGTGGACAGCCCAGTGCTCGGCACCGCCCGACGCCCTGGAGCAGCTTTCCCGGCTGGTCGACGGCTTCGAAGCGCCCTACAGCCTTGAGCTGCTGGCCACCGTGCACTACGCGGCTACGCTGACTCCGCCAACCAGCGACCTCGCCGAGTTGACCGAAAGAGTTCGCAGTTGGAGTGGCCGCAAGGCACGCCTTTTCACACGTCCGCACATCAAGCTGGCCTATGACCGGCTCCAGTCAGCCGGCCTCCTACCCGTGCTGAATCCTGCCTGATCGTCTGCGGAGTCAAGCTACTCGCTAGCCAGGTGAAGACCAGCAGGAATGGGAGGTTCCCGAGTGACGGATCTTGAGCGGGGCATCTACGAGCACGTCGTCACGCGCGACCTGGCCGACCGGCTTCAGCACATCGACCCTGCGCTGATCCAGCACGCGAAGCTCGACCCGGCTGACGCCCCGGACGCTCTCGCCCGGCACATCGCTGCTCTGGCCCACCGCGCCCTGCACGCGGTCGCTGGCGGCGACGACAAGCTCCACCGCCAAGTCGAGTTGGCCAATCACATCGCCGAGGCGATCGCCGCCCTCAGCCCGCAGGCCGCCGCCGTCCAGGACCAGGTCACCGACGCGAAGCGCCTTCTGCACGCCATCGCCGCCCCACCGATCCCGCCCGCACAGCCCACCTTTCCGGCACGCCCCACCACCCCGCTCTCCAGCGGCGCGCTACTGGTCAACGGCCGGCACCAGCCACGCATCGGTCACGAGGTCACCCACGAGATGGCCTCGGCCGACCAGGTCGACCTGCTCTGCGCGTTCATCAAGTGGCACGGCCTGCGTCTCATCGAACCCGCCATCCGCGACCTGATCGAGCGAGGGGGTCGCCTCCGGGTCATCACCACCACCTACCTCGGTGCCACCGACCAGCGTGCCCTGGACCGGCTCGCCGAGTTGGGTGCCGAGATCAAGGTTTCCTACGAGACCCGGACCACCCGCCTGCACGCCAAAGCGTGGCTGTTCCGCCGCAACAACGGCATGACCACCGCGTACGTCGGTTCGTCGAACCTGTCGAAGGCCGCGCTGGTCGACGGCGTGGAGTGGAACGTCCGGATCTCCAACGTCGAGCAGCCGTACGTCATCGACACGTTCACCGCGACGTTCGAGGATTACTGGCACGATCCGGCGTTCGAGGATTACCACCCCGGCAGGGACGCCGACCGGCTCCGCATAGCGCTGCGCGGGGAGCGGCGCGACGAGGCACCGACCGAGATCGCCAACCTGGATGTGCGGCCGTACCCGTACCAGGCGGAGATTCTGGCTGACCTCGACGCCGAGCGTAAGGTCCACGGCCGCTGGCGCAACCTTGTGGTCATGGCGACCGGCACGGGCAAGACGATCGTGGCGGCGCTCGACTACCGGAGGCTGCACCGGGAGAAGGCCGTCGACTCGCTGCTCTTCGTCGCCCATCAGGAGCAGATCCTGCGGCAGAGCTTGGCGACGTTTCGGCAGGTCATGGGGGACGGCAGCTTCGGCGAGACGCTCGTCGGGGGCCGGGAGCCGCAGCACTGGCGGCACGTCTTCGCCTCCATTCAGTCGCTGCACCGGCGGGAGATCGACCCCGAGGCGTACGACATGGTGATCGTCGACGAGTTCCATCATGCGGAAGCGCCGACGTACGCCCGGCTGCTGGACCGGCTGAGGCCGCGCGTACTGCTGGGATTGACGGCGACTCCCGACCGCAGTGACGGCGGCGACGTGCGGCGGTGGTTCGATGGCCGCGCCGCCGTGGAGCTGCACCTGTGGGAGGCGTTGGAGCGGCAGCTGCTCGCGCCGTTTCAGTATTTCGGGCTGCATGACGATGTCGACCTGTCGCAGCTGCGCTGGAAGCGCGGGCAGGGGTACGACCCGGCGGAGCTGGACGGCGTCTACACCGGCAACCACGCGCGGGCGCGGATGGTGCTGCGGGCGGTACGCGACACCGTGGACATCGGGCGGATGCGGGCGCTCGGGTTCTGCGTGAGCATCGCGCACGCCGAGTTCATGGCGGACTGGTTCACCAAGCACGGCGTGCCATCGACCGCGGTGACGTCGCGGACCGGGGATCGGCAGGCCCTGCTCAAGCAGTTCAAAGACGGCACGCTCAGGGTGCTGTTCACCGTCGACCTGTTCAACGAGGGCGTCGACCTGCCGATGGTCGACACGATCCTGATGCTGCGGCCCACCGAGAGCGCCACCATCTTCCTCCAGCAGCTCGGCCGTGGGCTGCGCCTGGACGACGACAAACCCTGCCTGACCGTGCTCGACTTCATCGGCGGGCAGCACGCCAACTTCCGCTTCGACCTCCGCTGGCGCGCTTTGACCGGGGTCAGCCGCCGCGCGATAACCGATGCAGTACGCGACGACTTCCCGTCGCTGCCCAGCGGCTGCCACATCCAGCTCGACCGGGTGGCCAAGGAGATCGTGCTGGCCAACCTGCGCTCGGCGGTGCCGACCTCGAAGACCGGGCTGACGAAGGAGTTGCGGCTGCTCGGGGACGTGCGCCTGGGTGAGTTCCTGCACGAGGCTGGTGTGGAGATCGAGGACGTCTACCGGTCGGGGAGCATCGGCGGGTGGACCGGGTTGCGGCGGCTCGCCGGGCTGGAAACCTCGCCGGGCGGGCGCGACGACCGCGAGTTGGGGCGGGCCATCGGGCGGATGCTGCACCTGGACGACCCGGACCGGCTCGACCTGCTGGCCCGGGTGGCAGCCGGCGAGCGGCCGGCGGCCGGGCGGCTGTGGGACATGCTGCACTTCGACCTGTGGGGGCCGAACGCGCCGCTCACCGAGCGCGAGGCCCGGCTGGCGCGGCTGCTCGCCGAGTCGGCGCGTTGCGCGGAGCTGCGGCAGGTCGCCGAGGTGTTGCGCGACCGCATCCACCGGGTCACGGTGCCGGCCGAGGGGTTGCCGCTCAACGTGCACGCCCGGTACAGCCGCAATGAGGCGTGCGCCGCCTTCGGCATGCCGAACCCCGGGTCGCTGCGGGAAGGGGTGAAGTGGCTGCCGGACGCTCAGGCTGACATCTTCTTCGTCACCCTGGTCAAGTCCGAGCAGCACTACTCCCCCACCACGATGTACGCCGACCGGGCCATCACCGACACGCTGTTCCAGTGGGAGTCGCAGAGCACCACCTCGTCGGCGTCGCCGACCGGGCAGCGCTACATCAACCATGAGAAGCAAGGCTCGACGGTGCATCTCTTCGTCCGGGAGACGAGGATTCCGGACCGTGACCTGGGCGCGCCAGCCTACCTGTACGCCGGCCCGATGACCTACCAGGAGCACAGCGGCGACCGGCCGATGCGGATCATCTGGCGGCTGCACCACCCACTGCCCGCCGACATGTACGCCGCCGCCCGCGCCATCGCCGCCTGATCCACCAGCACGGCGCGGCGGGGCAGCGAGTCATGACTTGCGGTGACAGAATCGCGGACCTGCGGACCGACCAACGGCAGGGGCGACGCCGTGAATTTCGACTTCCTCATGACAGATCACCCGGCCTGGCACACGAACGGCTCGCATTGCCTCCGTGCCGCGCTGCTCGACTCGGGGGACGTAGGGTTGATCGAGGTTCGGGGTTGCGAGGTCGCCGCTGCGCACTCGGTCGATGTCTTCGCGCTACCGTCGGATCCGCCTCGCCCAGCCGGGGCGCTTCACGGGTCGCTGCTGCCCGGTGGAGCGGTGGCCCGAATGCGCACACCCACCCTGTGGGAGGCACTCGCCACGGCGATCATCCGCCAGGTGATCAGGGCGGCTCAGGCACGGAAGTTGTACCGGGAGTTCTGCCGCCGCTTCGGCGATCGGATCGCACTATCCGAAGAGATCGAGCTCTTCGCTTTTCCGTCTCCGGAGCGCGTGCTAGCCATTAGTGATGACGGCTTTACGGAGAGTGGCATGGCGTTCAAGCGTCGTGCCCTCCGCCACACCGCTGCTGCCTTCCTCGCTCAGCAGTCGTCCTGGTCGGAACTCGCACCGTCCGTCCTGGTCAAGGAACTCCAGGCTGTACCCGGGATCGGCCCATGGAGCGCGGGCGCCGCAGTCGCTGATTGGAGTCACGACTGGTCGCTCTACCCGCATGGCGACCTGGCCGTACGCACCTGGGCGCGTCACGCAAGCCCGGACCATCCATGGCCGAACGAGGAGTCGGCGTTCGTCCGCGAGTGGCGGCGAGTGACTGGTGAGCACCTCGCCGTCTACACACTGCTCACCCTCGCTCACGGAACTCGACACGCCGCTGCCGTCTGACTGGCCGATTCTCGGCGCCGGGCCGGACGCACCGATCGATCTCCTGCTGGTCAACGCACCGCTTCGCGACTACTCGCTCCGGCCTCGCGTCAACGACTTCACCCTCCCGGTGCTGGGGATGGGTTACCTCGCGACCTACGCCGCCTCCCAGGGATTCACGGTCGGAGTCCTCGACGGTGAGGCGCTCGGCCTTGGAATCGACCGCATCCAGAGGATCGTCAACGAGGCCGCACCTCGCTGGGCGGGATTCAACCTCCTCGCCCCCACCTACGAGTTGAGCGCCACCATCGCGGCCGGCCTCGACCCAGCGATCCACATCATGGTCGGTGGGCACCAAGCCAAGGCCATGCCGGAAACCGTCATCGAGGACCCGAGATTTCAGCGGCTGGAGGCGCTCGTTGTCGGCGAGGGCGAAACCCGAGTAGCGGAGTTGCTCGACGATCGCCGCCGGCGAGCCGAACTGCCGGGGGTGCTGTGGCGGGATCCGGTGCTCGGAAAGCCGGTGACCGGGGGTATGCCGGGCAAGGCATGGCACCTGGCACCTGGCACCGGACATCAACGCCCTGCCCTTCCTCGACCGCCGTTTCTTCGCTGCAGACCCGTACCGCCCGAACCATGGTCCGTTGGAGGCAGCGATGGTGGGCGCTCGGGGATGCCCCTACGACTGCACCTTCTGCGGGGCGGCCGTCAGCGCCAACCCTGATGTGACGATCCGGACCCGCGAACCTTCCAACATCGTCGCCGAAATGGACGACCTGCACCGCCGCTACGGCGTGACGGCCTTCCGGTTCGTCGATGATCTGTTCCTGGGCTATGAGCGTTTCATCCGCAGCTGTATGGCGACGTTCGCCGAGGAGAACGTCGGCGGCCGGTACATCTGGGATGCCACCGGTCGCATCAATATCCTCGCCCGCGCCGACGATGTTCTGCTGGAGACGCTCGCCGCTAACGGTTGCCGAGAGGTGGCGCTCGGTATCGAGTCCGGCAGCGAACGCGTGCTGCGTTACATCGGCAAGCGCATCAGACCGGAGCTCACCAGGGAGGTTGTTCGACGGCTCACACGTCTCGGCATCAACGTCAAGGGATACTTCATCCTCGGCCTGCCGACCGAGACACCTGCCGAGCTGGAAATGACGGTTCGGCACGTACATGAGCTGTGGGACATCAGCGAGAACCAAGCTGGCGGTTTCCGCGCGAGTGTCTTCGAGTTCCGGCCCTACCCGGGCACGCCGGAGTGGCACCGGCTGCTAGCGACCGGCCGGTATGAGGCAGCCCAACTCCTCGCCTACACGGCGGTCGACCTGACCAATGACGGACTCGACGAAGCCATGCGGGCCCGCGACGAGTTCAACTTCTCGGTGAATCTTCAGTTCGGGGAGGTCGAGTTGTCTCACGTACGTCGGCGGCTCATCGAGTTGGCCCGTGCTCAGCACGAACGGTTGATCAGCCCGTGAGCGGGCGCTTCGTCGTCCTCGACGGGCCCAGCGGCGTCGGCAAGACGACGGTCACCGAACTGCTCGCGGAGTTGCTGCGGGCCGACGGCTGGGACGTGCACCGAACCAAGGAGCCCACGCGTAGCCGATTGGGCGAGGCGGCGCGCTACGGCACGGACGAGTACCGCGGTCTCACCCTCGCCTGTCTCGTAACCGCTGACCGCTATCACCACCTGGAGACCGAGGTCCGGCCCGCGCTCGCCGACGGCAAGGTCGTGCTCTGTGACCGCCATCTACCCACCAGTCTGGTGCTGCAACAGATTGACGGCGTGGATGTCGACTTCATCTGGGCCCTGAATCGGTACGTCGACAAGCCTGATCTGACGATCATTCTCACCGGTGACCCGGTCCGCTCGCGTGCCAGAGCCGCGGCTCGCGGCATCCACAGCCGCTTCCACCGAGGCGGCCACGAAGCCGGACGACAGGAGCGGGAGCGCTACGAGCAGGTGGCTGTGGAGCTCGCAGCGGCGGGGTTTCCGGTGCACCTCCAGGAGGTTGCCGAGCGGACAGCGGAACGGGTGACGCACGAGCTGCACGTCCGGCTCCGGGTGATGCTGAGCAGCACCAACGGTCAGCGGTTGGCGGACAATGCGGCCCGCAGCAGCGAGTCGTAGGTTTCGGTGCTGCGCACCAGGTCGACGCCGAGGGAGCGCGCGAAGGCGTCCAACTCGTGCTGCACCTCGCCCGCCGGCCGGTCGCCGCTCACCATCGCCTCTATCTCGAAGAAAGTGCCCAATCCATCGACCTCGTCGAGGCAGAGCAGCATCCGTCCGAGGCGGGCGGTCCGGCGGGTCTTGACGATCCGAATGGTCGGGTAGAAACCCATGGCCAGGATCGCCTCGTGCATCTCTTTCCGGGCGAGCACCTCGGTCTCGTGCTCGGCGCAGGCAAGCTCGTTGTCGAGTGGCTTCTTCACGCAGAACCTGTGCCGGCCATTCTCGGTGCGCAGCCGGGCAAAGACGGCACCGGTCTTGCTCTGCCCGTAGCTCCAACCGTTGACCGCGTACGCCTGGTCGTCCTGCCGGATCGGCTCGGAGAACACGCAGCCGCGATCGTTGAGCACGCGGACGAGCGCGGCCGGCTCGATCACCCGGTATTTGACCTCGATCTCCCGAACAGCGTTGGCCATCGCATCCCCATGCACCGAAAGGTCACGTACCGGGCCACTCAACCACAGCGGCGATGTGAATCCGGGCAGACCCACGCCGCTAACGCCTCGGCGATCCACGGTGCGGGTCGGCTGATCAGGTGGCGTCGGCCCTCAAGGTGAACCTCACGTCCAACCTCCGGTCAAGTGCACGAGCGAGCCGTTCGAGGACGGTCAAGGTCGGAACGGTGCCGCCGGCCTCGAGACGGGCTACCGCCGACTGAATCATGCCTGCGGCCCGGGCCAGCTCGAACACCGGGGTCTCCGCCGAACTCCGGGTGCAGGGCAGTTCCTGGGTCTACGACTCCGGGAGCTACAAGTACTACGCCGCCATTCAGCGCTCCGCCCGCGACCGGTGCGCGATGTACAGCGGCGAGGTCCTGTACGGCACCAGTTGGCAGAGCGGCGGCCAATCCAGTTGGGGCAACTGCGGCTGATCCGCGACTGCGTACTCTCGGTGGGCGGGTGGCGAGCGCCGCCTGCAGGCCCTCGTCGGTGCAGGTGGGCGGCAGGCGTACGTCGAGGAAGTCCTCAGCCCCGAGGGTCGCCGCCGGCGCGCAGTGCTCGCAGCAGCTGCACCGCCGAGCGGGTCCGCTCGTACCGCACCTCATGTCCTTCCCGCCGGGACACCACGAGCCCGGCGCGGCGCAGCCGCCCCAGGTGGTACGACGCGGTGGCCGGGCTGATCCGGTGTCGCGCCGCCAGTTCGGTGGTGGTCAGCGGCATGCTCAGGTCGGTCAGGAGCGCGGCCCGCCGGGCGCCGAGCACGCCGGTCTTCTCGTCGACCGGCGCGGGCTGCGACCATACCTGGCCCCGCCCCCGCGCCGGGTAGCCGACCATGACCAGGCCGGGTGCGCCGAGGTACACCGCTGGGCGGGGCAGGAACGCCGACGGGGACAGGATGAGCCCCTGCGCCGCGTCGAGGGACAGCTCGGCGGGCGAGTCGAGGGTGAGCTGACGGCCGTCCCAGGTGAGCCTCGGGTCGAGGGTACAGACGATGTCGGCGAGCCCGGTCCGGGTGGCCAGGGTGGCGCGGTGGCGGATGTCCTCGTCGAGCACCCGGTGCAGGGTCGGCCACAGGTCGGCCTGGGCGTGCCGCCAGAAGCAGGCGAGCTGATCGACGAGGCGGGTGAGCAGCTTCGCTTCACCACGTCGGGCGAGGACCTCGGCGACCGTGGCCGGCAGCGGTGGCCGGGGGTCGCGTCCGGTCGGGCTCCGCTCCAGCAGGGTCGGCGGGGGCGGGCCGATCCGGAAGGCCAGCCGCAGCTGCCGGTGGACGTCGGCCTCGGTGGTGGCCGCCACCGCCGCGAGTTCCTCGTCGAGGGTGGGCTCGTAGCTGCCGGGTAGCGGGGACAGGAAGTCGGGGATGTATCCGGTGGCGGCGTTGACCAACGGGAACAGGACGTCGACCGAGTCGGGGGCGACGGCCCGCCGGGTGTGGGTCACCCAGTTGCGGGCGTACGGAGCCCGTTCGGGGTGGGCGAGCACCTCCAGGGTGTTGGTGACCTCCGCCAGCCGCGACAGCGCGAACCGTGACCGGACGAGCCGGTCCGCGTCGACGTGCAGGGTCAGCACAGCCCCAACATTAGAAGCCTCTCGAATGCTTGGCACCCACCCTCGACCCGCTGGTCTGCTGACCACGTCGGGGAAAGAGACGGCCTCCCGCCGCGACGACGGGGACGTCTTCCCTGATGTGGCACCCGCCGGTCCGGGCACGTCGACCGGCGTACCCCGTGGAGGAGGAGGTTTCCATGTCGTACCCCCAGGGATCGGTGAACCGGCGGACGCTGCTGCTGGCAGCGGCGGCGGGCGGCGGTGTCCTCGCCGCCGGACCGGCGGCAGCACACGCCCGGCCCGCACCGGGCCGACCGGCGCACGCCCGGCCGATCCGGCCGGAGCGCCCGGTTGTCCGCTCGGTGGGTTGCTTCGAGGTGCTCGCGCTGCGCGACGCCGCCGGGCCGTTCTTCCTCCCGTACGACGAGGCGTTCTCCGGGGCGTCGAGCAACGACTGGGCGGCGGCCCGGCGCATCGATCCGGCCGCGTTCGGGCCGGACCGGACCTGGCAGCTGGACTTCCGCTGCTACGCCATCCGCCGTCCCGGCGACCGGTACACGCTGGTGGACACGGGTGTCGGGCCGGAGGGCAGCCCGGCCTCGGCGTGGGCGCCGGTGCCGGGGGTGCTGCCGCAGCTGTTGGCGGGCAACGGAATCGACGTGCGGCGGGTGGACACGGTGGTGCTGACGCACCTGCACGAGGATCACGCCGGCTGGGCGGTCACGGCCCAGGGTGTGCCGATGTTCCCCAACGCGCGGTACGTGGTGCAGCAGCGTGAACTCGACGCGCTGGAAGCCGACGGCAGCGAGATGATCGGGTACGTGGTGCGGCCGTTGCGGGAGGCGGGGCAACTGCATCCGGTGGATGGCACGGTGGTGCTCAGCGGCGACACCGTGGGCGCTGGGCCTCGCACCCCGGCGGGCCGACACGGTGACCGTATCCGGGTGGTGCCCACCCCCGGCCACACGCCAGGTCACCAGTCGGTGCTGGTGGAGGGCGGTCGCCACGACCAGGTGGTGGTCACCGGCGACGTGCTCGTCCACGCCGTCCAGATCGCCGACCCGGATGTCGGCTACCGATACGAGGCTGACCAGCACCTGGCGCGGCTGACCCGCCGCAACCTGATCGACTCGGCCCGCCGCGAGCGCGCGGTGCTCGCCACCGCGCACCTCAACCGCCCCTTCGTCGAACTCCGCTGACCATCCAACTTATCGGTGGTTGTGGAAGTCTTCCCACGGGTGGGATGCTCCGCGGCGTGCGGAGCATCACCAAGCGCGATCTGTCCCGGGACGAGATCGCCGGTCTGCTGCGGCAGGCCCTGGGTGCCCAGGTCGAGCTGAGCGACGTCGTCGAGTTCACCGACGGCTATTTCAACGCCACCTACGGGGTGAGTCTGGCCGACGGTCGCGAACTGGTGATGAAGGTCGCGCCGCCACCGGAGCTACCCCTGCTGCGGTACGAGTTCGAGTTGATGCGTACCGAGGTCGAGTTCTACCGGCGCGCGGCCGAGGTGGGGCTGCCGCTGCCGGTGCTGCGCGCCGCGGACCCCGACGTCGGGTATCTGATCGTGGACCGGTTACGTGGCGAGTCGTTCGAGACCGCGAAGGCGGCGATGAGCCCGGCGCAGGAGACGGCGCTGCGCCACCGCATCGGCGCGCTCGCGGCCCGGCTGAACACGGTGACCGGGGATCTGTTCGGCTATCCGCGTCGGGACGGTCGTACCCGTTCGACGAGTTGGCGGACCTCGTTCCTGACCATCATCGACGACGTCCTCGCCGACGCCGTGACCTACGACCGTGAGTTGCCGGCACCGGCGGAGACCATCGGTCGGCTCATCCACCGGCATGCCGATCTGCTCGACGAGGTGACCCGCCCGGCCCTGGTCCACTTCGACCTGTGGGACGGCAACATCTTCGTCCGGCCGGACGGCGACGGTTTCGCCGTCGAGGGGATCATCGACGGCGAGCGGGCCTTCTACGGCGACCCGATCGCCGAGTTGGTGTCGCTGGCGGTCTTCGCCGACCCGGCCGGGGTGCCCGGCCTGCTGCTCGGCTACCTGGGTCGGGATCACCTGACCGACTCCGAACGCGACCGGCTGCGGCTCTACCAGATGTATCTGGATCTGATCCTGGTCACCGAGGACGCCACCCGCTGCTACCCGGTCGAGGAGTACGCGCCGATCCGGCAGCAGGCACTGGCGCATCTGGACGCGGCGCTGTCCTGCCTCGACACGTCGAGGCGGTGACGCGCCGCTCGCGGCTGAGTCAACGGCCGGGGTGCGGTGCGCTGGCCGATGGCAGGTCGGACGTGCAGCTGCGTAGTCGCGCCGCCGCGATCCGTCCGCCCACGGCCAACCCGTGCTGTTGGACGGCCGCGAGACCGTAGGCGCTACAGGTGGGGACGAACCGGCACTGCCCCGGCCAGCGCGGGGACAGCCACCGCCGGTAACCGAGGATGGCCGCACGGCCGGCGCCGTCGGCAAGGCGCGCCGGCACCACCCGGGCAGCCATCGCGCCCATGATCAACAAGGTGGAGAAGAGGGAGCAGTCACAGGCGTCCAGGCCGTCGCACCCGGGATCGCTACAGGAGCGCCGCTTCCTCTTCCGGCGGCCCGCCAACATCATCATGGCGACATGATGAGACAGCCGCGCCACCCGTCCGGCCGCCGGGTCGCTCCGACCGCAGTACGCGTACGCGTGAGCCGTACGAGCCCGGACGTGCCGATCCGCGGAGATCAGGATCGCCGGATATCCAATTGTGATCTTCGCAAATTGTTACCGATCAGTTCGTACAGGCCGATCGATTGTGACGAAGGGTTGCCTGATCGATGGCGACGTGCACAGGATACGAAGGCGCTCGATCAGCGTGCGTAGATCACCGTCGCCTGGACGATCCCGGGGCGGTGGTCTTCCACCTATGAGGAGGTTTCGTGGCACGACGCCGCTTCGCGGGGATAGCAGCCAGCGCAATCGTCCTACCGTTACTCGTCATCGCAGCGCCGACTTCAGCCTCGGCCACCGAGGCCGCGACAGTGAAGCCGGTGCCGGCGCCGGCCACGGGGATCGCCAGCGATGTCCGTGAGCTGACCCGCAAGGACTTCACCTTCAACGGGCAGCGCCTGGAGGCGCCGACCAGGTATCAGCCCCGTACCCAGGCCCGGTCGAAGGCCGCCACGGCCGAGACGCCGCCGGTCGGTACGGTGCGGCAGTGGCTCGCCCTGGACGACTACCAGGGCGTGATCTACCTGAAGGACTACACGCTGCGCGGCGTTGGCGACAACATCGAGGTCTGGGTCGCCAACGACACCGAGTTCCCCGAGGGCGACTGCCGCCGGCAGATCCCCAACTCGACGGTGGTGACCGACGAGCAGGTCGCGCACCTGGTCCACGAGTTCGACACGAACATGTACCCGAAGTCGATCGCCGCGTTCAGCACCCCGCCGGAGCGGGACGGCAGCAACGCGCAGATCGCGGGCGACTTCACCGGCGCCGGCAACCGGACGGTCACGCTCGTCGACAACGTACGCGACGACAACTTCTACGACTTCCCGGCCGCCCCCAGCTACATCGCCGGGTTCCACTTCTCGCTCTTCAACGAGCTGCTCGACCGCAACATCATGACGGTCGACGCGTTCGACTGGGCGCACCGCACCGGCGTGAACCCGCCGAACGAGCCGACCGACGACCTGTGCACCAGCCGGCCGGCCCGCCCGCAGCTGTACGAGGGCACGTTCATCCACGAGTGGCAGCACCTGGCGCACTACTACGCCGACCCGTTCGAGACGGTGTGGCTGAACGAGGGTCTCGCCGACTTCGCGCAGACGCTCGCCGGGTACGTCGACGCCACGGCCCGGGTCGACCAGCCCGGCACGGACAGCCACATCCACTGCTTCCAGGGCTTCGGCATCGTCCAGACGGACTACAACACGAATCCACGGGACTGCGGCGGCCCAGAGAACTCGATCAACCTGTGGAACGAGGGCAGTACCTCCAGCGGGGTGCTCGCCGACTACGGCAACGCGTACTCGTTCATCCTCTTCCTGTACGACCGGTACGGCCTGGACTTCATCTCCCGACTGCACCGTGACGGCGAGCGTCAGGGTCTCGACAGCCTTGCGGCGGCGCTGAAGGCCGAAGGCGTCAAGGACATGTACAAGGTGATCCACGACTACCAGACGATGAATCTGGTGGACCGGATCGTCGGGAACTCCAAGCTCGGCATCACGCTCGGGGTGGACAAGCGTCGAGTCACCTCGCCCAGCCTGAACGCCACGGTGAACCTGGCCAACCCCGCTTCGCACGCGACTGCCGGCGCGGCACCCAACGGTGCCGACTACGTCCTGTTGCAGAAGGCCAACGGCAAGCCGCTGAGCCGGGGTGACCTGCGCTCGATCAAGTTCCAGGGGGCGAAGACGCTGCCCGCTGTCCCGTTGGCCTGGCAGGTCGTCAGCAACGACCCGGACCGCAACGGCAACCCGGTGCTGTGGTCCGGCAACGGCAACAGCCTGGACGTCGCGGCGGTCACCGAGGTGTCCGTGCCGGCGGCCGACCCGACGCTGACCTTCCTGGCGAAGTACGGCGCCGAGGCCGGCTACGACTACGGCTACGTCAGCGTCTCCACCGACGGCGGCAAGACCTACACCATCATCCCTGGTGAGGAGACCGTCGCCGGTCCGCTCGGTCCGGCGCTGAACGGCACCACCGACGGCTTCGAGCCGCACTCGTTCGACCTGTCCGCGTACGCCGGGCAGGACGTGCTGGTCAGCTTCCGGTACGTCAGCGACGGCGGGGTCAACGAGGGCGGTCTGCTGATCGACGACATCGCGGTCGGCGGCACGCTGGTCAGCGACGGTTCGAGCCTGGAGCCGTTCGACTCGCCGTCGGAGATCAACCCGACGCCGGTGGCGAACTGGAACGTCCGGTTCGTCGGCATCGACGAGCAACTCAAGCTGGCCTACCAGGTCGAGGTCGACGGCAAGTCGGGCTTCACCCTCGGTCTGATCCAGACGGCGCTGCTGACCGCCTTCCCGAAGGTGGTCGCCATCGTCGCCTACGACGAGCCGACCGAGCAGGTCACGCAGTACGCGCCGTACACCCTGACGGTGAACAACGTGGTCCAGCCCGGCGGCGCACCGCTGAGCTGACCTGACCAAGAACTCCCGGTGCCGCCCGCTACCCCCTTTGCGGCACCGGGAGTTCCCTATCCCACTCCCACCCAAGCGCCGTCCAGTTGATCAAGAAGTTTTCGTCTCCAGGGAGATCAACTATGACGAAAACTTCTTGATCAACCCCGAAGTCGGGCGGGGGGGTGTCCCTATGGGTTGTGTCAAGCGGCGAGGCGGGGTTCGGCCGCCGTTTTGGGCTGGTATGGCCGTTGGG
>NZ_JBNCLE010000039.1:0-20327 GCF_049844495.1 Micromonospora sp. DT48 | reverse complement strand
GGTCCCCCACCGCGCCTGCGCGCCCGGTGTCATGCACACTGATCATCCCGCAGCCCTTGGCCCTGATCTTCTTCCCTAGACAAGAAGAATGATCAACCAAGGGCTGCGGCCATGATCAGCCAGGGTCGATACAAGCCGACCCCAGGTTAAAGATCAAGCTAGACGCCCGGACCACCAGATCCGCGTCGGGAAAGACCTCCGCATATGTCGCCGAGTCACCTGAGACGGTCGGCGTCGGCAGACTACCGGGCCAGGAGAGAGCCATCGACTGGCCGCCTCGGCGCAGTTCCACCAGCGGCTTGTCACCGCCGTTCGAGAAGGCCACATCCGCTACCGACGCCGCCGGACGGAGTAGACCGTCGACACCGAGCCGCAGCGTCAGGTCCACGTCGACCCACGAGCCGTCAGCGCGGCGCGTTCGTTGCGGCTCCACCGCCGACTCGAACCGCAGGCGACCGTCAGGTTGTGCTAGGACCTGTGCGTACTCGCTAAGCGTGGACTCGATCACGACCGGCTGATCGCACAAGACCGCCGCCGCGATCGCCCTCTGCTCGGAGCTTTCAGTCCCGTCGCACGACGGTGTGGCGGCTGGTGCGGGCATGGCGCTGGTGATCACCACCGACAGCGAGGATGCTGCCACCGCCGCCGCCAGGACCGCCGCGAGCCCGGTCCGCAACTGGTCCGGACCCGTGGCCGGCGATGACGAGGGGCCCACTGCCGGGTACGACGTATCAGCACTTGGAGCAGCGACCTTGGGCAGGCGCCATCGGCCGAAGAGCATTCATTCCCCCGTGGTCGATATAGAAGATCAGCGATAACATACGAGGACCCCTCATGCTCGTCAACCAATCGTTCAGGGGGTTGCGTACGACCTTTGATTGCTCTATGTACGCGATCGCTTCCGCTGAGTGGTAGCCCTGGTTGGCGGGCCGTCCGGGCTCTACGCGGGTTGCTCGGGCCGTCCGAAGCTCGGAGACTGGAGCGTCGACGACGGGGGGCCGGATGCTCAGCGCGGACGTACGGTTGGAAGGTGACGGCGTCGTTCTGCGGCCCTGGGCCGAACGCGACGTGCCGCAGCTGATAGCGATCTTCAACGACGCCGAGATGGCGTACCGTCTGCCGGTGCCCGCCCCGTTCGACCTGTCCGCCGCCGAGGCGTACCTGGTCACCGCCCGGCGAGCCCAGCAGACCGGTCACCGGCTCTGTCTCGCCGTGACCGACGGCGACGACCTGGCTCGGGGCGAGGTGATGCTCAACGTGGCCGCCGGCACCATCGGCTACGCGATCGGGCCCGCCTACCGCGGTCAAGGTCTGGCCGGCCGCGCCCTACGGTTGATGACCGGGTACGCCCACACGGTGGTCGGCCTGTCCACGGTCTACCTGGAGATCGAGCCGGACAACGTCGGCAGCGTGGGCGTTGCCCGGTCCGGTGGCTTCCGGCCGACCGGCGGCGAGCCGGTGTTCGTCGAGGACAAGGGCCGCCGCTACGCCCTGCACCGCTGGGCACACGCGGATCCGGCACCGCCGGCCGCCGGCTGACGACGATCGGCGGTGCCGGACTCGCGGCGACTCGGGCTCACCCGACAGCGAGGAGAGCCCGGCCCGCCGCAGGTCGCGGCATCCGCGCAGGACGCCGGGTCAGGAACCGCCGAGGGCGTCGATGTCGCGCATCTCCTCGGCGTTGAGCGAGAAGCCGAAGACGTCCGCGTTGGCGCGGATCCGCTCCGGCGTCACCGACTTCGGGATCACTACGATCTCGTGGTCGATGTGCCAACGCAGCACCACCTGGGCGGGCGAGACGTTGTGCGCCCCGGCGATCCGGGTGAGCACCGGGTCGGACAGGTCGCTGGTCTTGAACGGGCTGTAGCCCTCCAGCACCACCCCACGGTCCCGGTGCTCAAGGTGCCGCTGCCGGTCGTAGAGCCACGGACTCCACTTGATCTGGTTGACGGCTGGATTCTCCTCGGTCGCCTGGATCAGTTCGTCGATCTGCGCGGTGCTGAAGTTGCTGACCCCGACCGCGCGGGCCAGGTTCGCGTCGCGGGCGGCGAGCATCTCCCGCCAGACCGGAATCAGGTCACCGGGGTCGTTCGGCGGCCAGTGCACCAGCCACAGGTCGACGTAGTCGACCCCGAGGGCGCGCAGGCTCTCCTCGATCGTCTCCCGCTCCCGGCCGACCCGCTCGGGCGGCAGTTTGGTGGTGATGAAGACGTCCTCCCGGGGCAGTCCACTCTCCCGGACCGCCCGGCCCACCTCCTCCTCGTTGCCGTACATGGTGGCCGTGTCGATGTGCCGGTAGCCGGCGTCGAGCGCGGCGAGTACCGCCTTGTACCCCTCCTCGCCGGTCGCCTGCCAGGTGCCGAACCCGAGCAGGGGTATCCGGACGTCACCGGGAAGAACTGCGGTGGGGTGGTCACTGTGGTTCATACCGAGCGTTCTACCCCCGATGACGCCCGGCATGCCCCAGACGCACAGACCCGCCGGCGGGCGGGCGGGACGGCTCGATGTGCCGGAGAATGCGGGTGTGGCTGACCGGCTGGAGCAGTACCGGCGCAAGCGGGACGCCGCGCGTACCCCCGAACCGGTGCCGACCGAGCGTCCCCGGCGGGGCCGGACCGGCGACCAGGCCCGGTTCGTCATCCAGCAGCACCACGCCCGCAGCCTGCACTGGGATCTGCGGCTGGAACGCGACGGGGTGCTCGTCTCCTGGGCGGTGCCGCGCGGGTTGCCCCGTGATCCGGGGCGCAACCACCTCGCCGTGCACACCGAGGACCATCCCATGGAGTATCTCGACTTCTCCGGCGACATCCCGGCCGGCGAGTACGGCGGCGGCCGGATGCTCATCCACGACCAGGGCACCTACCGCTGCGTCAAGTGGCAGGACCGCGAGGTGGTGGTCGAGCTGCGGGGGAATCGGACCAACGGACGGTACGTACTCTTCGCCACCGGTGGCCGCGACGGCCGGAACTGGATGGTGCGGCGTACCGATCCGCCGCCGCCGGGCTGGACGGCCATGCCCGATCTGGTCGCACCGATGCGCCCCACACCGGCCCGCCGGCTCCCCACCGATCAGGCCGCCTGGGGGTACGAGCTGCGGTGGGACGGGGTACGCGCGGTGGCGTACGTCTCCGGCGGACGGTTGCGGCTGCTCTCCGACACCGGCGCGGAGATCACCGGGACGTACCCGTGGCTGCGGCCGATGGCCGAGGCCCTGGCCCCGACCGAGGTGGTGCTGGACGGGGTCCTGGTCCACATCGACCGCTCCGGTCAGGTCCGACCGGCACGGGGCGGACGCAGCACCGCCGATGCCCAGTACCTCCTGGTCGACCTGCTCTGGCTGGAGGGGGCGAGCAGCATAGAGCTGCCGTACCCGCAGCGCCGTGAGTTGCTCGACTCCCTGGCGCTGGCCGGGCCGCACTGGCAGACTCCGCCGTGGTTTCCCGGCGCCGGTGCCGAGACCATGCGTGCGGCACGCGAACAGGGCCTGCCCGGGGTGGTGGCGAAGCGGTTGGACTCCGTCTACGAGCCGGGTCGGCGCAGCAGCGCGTGGCGCAGCGTGGACGCGAGCTGAGACGCGAGGAGCGGCGTGTATCTGACCCACCTCGAATGCCCGCGCTGCGGCCGGGAACACGACGCCACGGTGCCGCAGAACCTCTGCGACTGCGGCTCGCCGCTGCTGGCGCGTTACGACCTCGCCGCCGTGGCACGGACGATCGAGCCGGAGCGGTTCGGGTTACGCCCGGCAAATCTCTGGCGTTACCGGGAGCTGCTTCCGGTGGCCGATTCCAGGAACCTCACCACGCTCGGCGAGGGGTGGACGCCGATGCTGCGGGCACCGTCGTACGGCGCGGACATCGGCATCGACGAGCTGCTGGTCAAGGACGAGGGGCTGACCCCGACCGGCTCGTTCAAGGCGCGCGGGGCGGCGGTGGGCGTGAGCCGAGCCCGGGAGCTGGGCGTACGTCGGATCGCGATGCCGACCAACGGCAACGCGGGCGCGGCGTGGGCCACCTATGCGACCCGGGCCGGGCTAGACGCCACCATCGTGATGCCGTTGTCCGCACCGACCATCTGCCGTCGGGAGTGTGTGGCCGCCGGTGCCGACCTGCGCCTGGTCGACGGGCTGATCAGCGACGCGGGGCGTCAGGTGGCCGGGCTCGTCGCGACCGCCGACGGCACCGTCTTCGACGCCGGTACGCTGCGCGAGCCGTACCGCCTCGAAGGCAAGAAGACAATGGGTTTCGAGATCGTCGAGCAGCTGGGGTGGCAGGTGCCCGACGTGATCATTTATCCGACCGGCGGTGGTGTGGGGCTGATCGGCATCCACAAGGCTCTCGGCGAGCTGCGCGAGTTGGGCTGGGTCGAGGACAAGCTGCCCCGGCTGGTGGCGGTGCAGTCCACCGGTTGCGCGCCGATCGTGCGGGCGTTCGCCGCCGGGGAGGACCGGGCGCGGCCGTGGGCGGACGCCCAGACGGTGGCGTTCGGCATCACCGTTCCGGCTCCGTTGGGCGATGAGTTGATCCTCGCCGCGCTGCGGGCCACCGCCGGCACCGCCATCGCGGTCGACGACGCCGAGATCCTGACCGACCTGCGCGACTTCGCCGCCCGGGAGGGCCTGCTGCTCTGCCCCGAGGGTGCCGCCTGCCTGACGGCCGCGCGTCGGCTGCGGGCCGGCGGCTGGATCCGGGCGGGTGAACGGGTGGTCGTGCTCAACACCGGTACGGGGCTGAAGTACCCGGAGACGATCGACGTCTCCGGCGTACCGGTGCTGCCGGGCTGACCAGGCTCACTCGGCGACCGGTTCGGTCAGCCGCCACGCGGCGTTGACCTGGCCGATGTGGGACAACGCCTGGGGTGTGTTGCCCAGGTGCGTCCCGGTGGCCGGATCGATCTGCTCGCTGAACAGCCCGACGTCGTTGGCGTGCCCGGAGACCTGCTCGAACAGCTGGGCGGCCCGCTCCCGTTCACCGGCCAGCATCAGGCACTCCACCAGCCAGAACGAGCAGAGCACGAAGGCGGCCGGGTCACCCTCCCAACGGTGGATCAGGCCGTCGACGTCGCCGAGTTCCCGCTCGATGGTGTCGATGGTCGCCCGCATCCGGGGGTCGGTGGCCGGGAGGAAGCCCACCACCGGTAGGTACAGGGCGGCGGCGTCCAGCTCGGGTGAGCCGAAGGCTCCGGTGAAGACGCCCCGGCGCTCGTCGAACCCGCCCCGGAGCACCGTGGCCCGGATTTCGTCCCGGACGCCGGTCCAGCGCGCGACGTCCGCCCGCTCTCCGAGGTGCGGGGCCAGCCGCACCGCCCGGTCCATCGCCACCCAGCAGAGCACCTTGGAGGACAGGTAGTGCCGTTCACGGTCGCGTGGCTCCCAGATCCCCCGGTCGGGCAGCCGCCAGGTGGCCGCCACCTGCTCGGTGAGGCCGACCACCATGTCGCGTACCTCGTCGGAGAGTTGGGGGCCGAGGCGGTTGCGCAACCGCCACACCGCCGAGATGACCTCGCCCGGCACGTCGAGCTGCCGCTGCCGCCAGGCGTCGTTGCCGATGCGTACCGGCCCGTTGCCTCGATATCCGGGCTGGTGGGGGCAGGGATGTTCGGAGACGTCCCGCTCCCCCTCCAGGCCGAACAGCACCGGTACCGGGTCGGGGCCGACCCGACCGATCGACCGGGCCGCCCACTCGAACAGCCGGGACGTCTCGGTCGGGCAGGCCGCCACCCAGAAGGCCCGCATGGTCATGGCGAAGTCCCGCAGCCAGCAGAAGCGGTAGTCGTAGTTGCGATCAGTGCCGACCCACTCCGGCAACGAGGTGGTCGGTGCTGCGGCGACCGCCCCGCTGCGGGCGTAGGTGAGCCCGGTGAGGACCGTGGCGCTGTGCCGCACCACCTCGGGATAGCAACCGTCGTACCGGTGGCTGTTGCGGAACGCCTGCCAGGCCAGCATCGTGTCGTCCAGCGCCCGGACCGGGTCGAGCCGGGCCGGCGGGTCGCCGTACGCCGGAGCGTAGGTGAGGTCGAAAGCGAGCGCCTGCCCCTCGGCGATGGTGAAGGTGTGCCGCACCCGACCGTGCTCGGTGCTCAGGCGCAACCCGTCGCAGCGCAGGGTCAGTCGTACCGGGCCGGCCTCGGCCGTCACCGTACCGTCGGGTAGCTCCCGTACATAGGGGGTGAGCAGGCCGTACTCGGGTCGCGGGTCGAAGTCCAGGGCCATCGGCACCCGGCCGGACAGCCCCTCGACCACGCGCAGCAGCACGGCGGGCGAACTCATGCCGAAGTCGTGGGCGCGGGCGCCTGGCTCGGCGGCGAGGGCGTCGGTGACCGCGACGCTGCCCTCGGCGGTGTGGTGCTCGGTACGCAGGACCAGCGTGTCCGGCTGGTACGCCCGCTGTACCCGGTGCCCGGGTTGCCCCACGGCGACCGGTGCCAGTTGCCAGTGACCGCCGTTGTCCCAGTTCACCAGCCGACCGAAGACCGAGGGCGAATCGAACCGGTCCGGGCACCACCAGTCGATCGAGCCGGTCCGGCTGACCAGTGCGCCTGAGCGGCAGTCGGAGAGGTACCCGTAGTCGGAGATCGCCGGCTGCTCCATGCCGTCGGCGTACCCGGGAATTGCGGGCTCATCACGCCCGCGCGGTGTCCGCCGGCCCGACCGGGCCGGGCCGGCGGCACGGGTCAGGAGGTCGGCGGCTCGTCCTCGCCCGCGGCCTCGGCGGCGTCGGCCTCCTCCTTGGTGCGGTGGACGGCCTGGTCGGCGTGCTCCGGCGGCCCGTAGACGGTGTAGAGCACCAGCGGGTTCGGCCCGGTGTTGACGAAGTTGTGCCGGGTGCCCGCCGGTACGACCACCAGGTCGCCCTGCACCACCTCACGCTTCTCACCGGCCACCTGGGCCTCGCCGGTGCCGCTGACGAAGGTCAGGATCTGGTCGATCTCCTCGTGGACCTCCTCACCGATCTCACCGCCGGGTGGGATGGTCATGATCACCAATTGGGTGTGTTCCCCGGTCCACAGCACCCGCCGGAAGTCCGGGCTCTTCTCGGCGACGGTCGCGATAGTGAAGTGCTCCATGCCCGACACATACCCCGTCGTGGGCCCCGCCACGCCGTGCTTCGCAGATGGTGGAACTCGCCACCGTCGGAGGGTTTGGACCAGCACCGATCGGGGATCGACACGACCGACCGGTGCGACCGGTCATACCAGGTCCCCGCTGACGTACCGCCGGATGGCTGCGGCGGTGGGAGACGGTCGAGCGCGGCGCGGTTTCGACTTCAGGGTCAACGGCGCCGCGCGCTCGTGTGTGCGGGTGCCCCCCGACGGGCGCTCAGGAGAGCACGGCCAGGTGGAACGGGCGGTCGGCGGCCGACCCGGCACAGTCGAAGGTCGTCACGAAGACGGCGTTCGGGATGCCGGTACGGCCGGCCACCGCGATCTGGCCGACGGGGGCCAGCCCGGAGCTACCCGTGAGGCCGACGGTGCCGACCAGGCTGGCGCCGGTCACGTCCTGGTCGAACACCACCTGGTACATCCCGGTCCGCAACCGGTTCGCCGCCGCCGCGCCCAGCCCTCGAACCAGGAGGCCGTCGGCATCGACCACGGCGAAGAGGACTCTTGCGGTCAACGGCATGCCGGCGCTGGCGCAGGTGGTGTGTTCCGCCTCGGCGTGTGCCGTGGCCTCGTGCCCCGGCACCGGCTGGGGTCCGCCGTTGCTCCTGGCTCTGGCGCTGGACATCGCACTCCCTTCCAGCCTGGCCGAGCGGCCCTGGCGCGTCGAGTTGTCGGTGGCGACAAAAGGGGACTGTTTGTGGCGACTAGAGGGGGACTGTATGTGGCGACTAGAGGGGGACTGTTTGTGGCGACTAGAGGGGGATCAGCACCGATCAGCCCCCTTTGTGCATCGAACGTATGTCGCGTTCCCTTGCCTCAGCCAGACGAGCGACTGTCCGATCACGGACACTCGGCATGTTGACCATGTCCCTGACCTGCACCGACGCCGCGATCCTCAGTCGTCGAGGTCGAGGACGGGCACTCCGGCCGCGCACCGGAGCGACAGCTCGTACTCACCGCTCGGGCCGACGAACGTCACGTCGGCGTCGTCGTCCGGGCCACGATCGACGTCCTTGACCCGGTACCCCTGCCGGGGCGACCAGGAGACGAGGTACACCCCGTCCGGCCGGCACTCGGCCACCGCGCTGCCCCCCACCGTGGAGAAGCCGCGCCGGTCGGCCGGCTCCGTGCCCGGACCGGTCGGCGGCACCGGGCTCGACGGCGCTTCGCCCGGATCGGGCGGGGCGGCACCGGTCGGTGCGCCGCTCGGCACCGGCTCGGCGAGCGCTCTGGCCACCTCCTCCTGGCTGTGTACGCCGCCCGGCGTCCCGGTCAGGCTCTCACCCACCAGCCGGATCGCGGCGAGCCCGATCAGGGTGGCGACGAGCGCGGTGGCCAGCCAGCCGGCCACGGCGAGGAAGGTTCGACGGCCCATCACCCGACTATCCCCGATCGCCGGTTGAGGTCACCTTCGGGCAGCGCTAAGGGACGGTTAACGAACCCGGTCGGTGATGGTCACCGGGGATACTCTGCCTGCTGTGGCCCGCCTGCTGCTGATCGAGGACGACCTGACCATCCGCGCCCCGCTGGCACGGGCACTACGCGAGCGCGGGCACGCGGTGGCCGCCGCGTCGACCGCGATGACCGGGCTGCGCGACGCCCTCGACGACCGCCCCGACCTCGTCGTACTCGATCTCGGACTGCCTGACCTCGACGGCCGTGAGCTACTGCGGATGCTGCGGGCGGTCAGCGCCGTCCCGGTCATCGTGGCCACCGCCCGCGACGACGAGCGGGAGATCGTCCGGGTGCTCGACGCGGGGGCCGACGACTACGTGGTCAAACCCTTCACCGCCGCCCAGCTCGACGCGCGGATCCGCGCGGTGCTGCGTCGGGGGCCCGGCGGGTCGGCCGGGGAGGATCCGACGGTGGTGATCGGTGGGCTGCGGATCGACCCCCGGTCCCGGCAGGTCAGCCTCGACGGCGAGCCGGTCGAGTTGACCCCGCGCGAGTTCGACCTGTTGCGGCACCTGGCCACCCGGGTCGGCGAGGTGGTGACCAAGCGGGAGCTGTTGACCGAGGTGTGGCAGATCCCGTACGGCGGCGCGGACAAGACCGTCGACGTGCACCTGTCCTGGCTCCGCCGCAAGCTCGGCGAGAGCGCCCAGTCCCCGCGCTACCTGCACACCGTACGCGGGGTCGGCGTGCGCCTGGTCAGCCCGGAGGCCGCCGGATGAGGGCTCGCCTGGCGTTGCTGGTCGCCGCGGTCAGCGTCCTCATCGTGATCGCGTTCCTGGTACCGCTGGCGTTGCTGCTGCGTACCGCCGCCGAGGACCGGGCGACGGTGCGGGCCACCGCCGACGCACAGGGCCTCGCCTCCGTGGTCGGCACCGCCGACGTCGAGACGGTGCGGCTGACCGTCGAACAGCTCGCCGCCGAAACGGACCGACCGGTCAGCGTCTTCCTACCCGACGGCACGGTGCTCGGCTCGGACCCCACGCGTACCCCGGCGGTGGAGCTGGCCGGACGCGGGCAGAGCCTCACCGCCGAGACGGCCGACGGTCGGGAGGTCGTCATCGCGGTGCAGGGCCGTTCCGACGGCACCGCGGTGATCCGCACCGTCGTGCCGCAGGCGGAGATGACCGCCGGGGTGGGGCGTGCCTGGCTGGTGCTGGCGCTGCTCGGCACGCTGCTGGTGCTGATCGCCCTGGCGGTCGCCGATCGGCTGGCCCGCAACCTGGTCCGCCCGATCGGTGAGCTGTCCGAGGTCTCGCACCGGCTGGCCAACGCCGAGTTGGACGCCCGGGTGCGCCCGTCCGGCCCGGCCGAGCTACGCGAGGTCGGTGGTGCCCTCAACCACCTGGCCGGTCGGATCCAGGAGTTGCTGGTGCAGGAACGGGAACAGGTGGCCGACCTGTCGCACCGGCTGCGTACGCCGTTGACCGCCCTGCGTCTGGAGGCCGAGTCGTTGCGCGACCCACAGGATGCGGCCCGGGTGATCGACGCGGTGGACGGGCTCGAACGGGCGGTCACCGGCCTGATCCGGCAGGCCCGTTGGCGCGCCCCGAGCGACGGTGCGGTGATCGCCGACGCGGTGGCCGCCGTGGCGGACCGGGTCGCCTTCTGGTCGGTGCTGGCGGAGGAGACCGGACGCGCGGTCGATCTCGATCTGGTACCCGGCCCGGTACCGGTGAGCGTCGCGGCCGACGAGTTGGCCGCCGCCGTGGACGCCCTGCTCGGCAACGTCTTCGCGCACACCCCGGACGGCACCCCCTTCGCCGTCCGACTCCGCACCGACGGCGACCAGGTGGTCCTGACGGTCGCCGACGAGGGCCCCGGCCTCACCGTCGACTCGGTACGTCGGGGAGCGAGCCAGGCCGGGTCGACCGGACTCGGCCTGGACATCGCCCGACGCGCGGCCCAGGCCAGCGGTGGCGTGCTGGAACTGGGCGAACGCCCCGGCGGCGGGGCCGAGGTGACGCTCCGGCTCGGCCGCGCGTGACGTTCGAGGCCGGGCGTGTTCGAGGCCGGGCGTGTTCGAGGACGGGCGGGACGTTCGAGGCCAGGCTGATCGATCCCGGGTGGCGGTGCCGGATGGTCGCGCCGCAGTCTTAACCGGGGCTTAGGGTTCGGACAGCGCACCGCTATCGTGGCGCGACCGATCCTCGATGCAACAACCGAGGAGAGGTGCAGACGATGAAGCGCAAACCCCTGATGCTGGCGACGGTCGGCGGTACGGCGGCGGTGCTCACGGTGGCCGGGGTGTTCCTCGGCGTCGCGGCGGCGGACGACACCCGGACGCGACAGACGACCCTGACCGCCGCCACCGCACCCCCGAGCGGCACCACCACGGCCGATCCCACCGCGCCCGCCGACCCGACCGGCACGCCGGTGCCGCCGAGTCAGCCGGCCACGGAGGGCGACGCGGTGAGCATGGAGCGGGCCGTCGAGATCGCGTTGGCGCAGGTCGGCGGCGGGCAGGTCACCGAGACCGAGCGGGACGAGGAGGACGGCCGGGCCGTCTGGGAAGTCGAGATCGTCAACGGCGACACCGAGCACGAGATCGACGTCGACCGGCAGACCGGCGAGATCGTCGAGGCCGAGCAGGAGCCGGTGGACGACGACGATGACGATGACGACCGGGACGACGACTGACCCGAACGTCTGGGGCCGGTGACGGCCCACCCGCACCCCCGCAGCGGCCTCCCCGCTGCGGGGGTGCCGCCGTTCACGCCTCGGCGCGGGTGGCGCGCCGGAGCGGCGGGGTATCTCAGCGGTGCAGCCAGGCCAGCAGGTCCGGCGGCGCGAGGCTCGCCGCCCGCGCGTGGTAGCGGGTCCGCGTCTCCTCGTCGAGCAGTACGTTGCCCTGACCGGACCGACCACTGCGGAAGAAGGCGTTGCGGTCTTTCAGAACTCCGACGGCGTCCGGTGCGAGCCGGTCGGCCCGAGCCCGCATCCGCTCGAAGGTGGCCGCCTCCACCAGATCGGCTCCGGGCGGTTCGAGGTCGAGTCGTTCGGCCAGCCGCCGCATCTGCCCGGCCAGGTCGGCCTGGAGGTCGTCGTAGTGGACAAGGTGCACGTTCGGCCGGTCCCGGCGGGCCCAGGCGTTGCGGAGGTGCCACATGACGCCCGGCAGGGAGTCCAGTTCGGCACGTGGATCCGGATCGGCGTCGATCCAGCGTACGAGCGCCTGCTCGACCGGCGGTCGGGGCTTGTCCGGCTCCGGCGGCGCGGCCCGGCCGGTCAACTCGGCCAGGCGGGTGCGATCCAGATTGGCGCCCTGGTGGTAGAGCGAGACCGCCATGTCGAGCGGATGCCGGGCCACCACGATGTAGTGCACCCGGGGATCGGTGGGCACCCCGTCCAGCGGGGTGTGGGTCTTGATGAAGCGACGGTGCCGCTGGGCGGCCAGCCGCGCGTACACCCGCTCCTGCGGCTCGACCAACCAGTCGAGCCACGGCGACAGCTCGACCAGCGGTGCGGGCAGTTCCGGCGTACGCAGCACCAGCAACGCGCAGATCATCTGCATCCAGGTCGTCCCGCTCTTGGACCGGGTGCTGATCACCATGTCCCCTGGACGGAAGGGAAAGCCCTGCCAGCGGGCGCTGTCCTCGTCGGCGGACCGATATCGAATGGGCGCGTCAGACACCGCGCGAGGATAGTCGGGGAGCTGACACCTGTCCGGTCATTTCTCGTTGTCCGCCGTGGATGGTGGGTAATCGGCTGGCTACATTGAATTATGATGCCCGTCCTCGGAGGTCGGGCGCAGGAGTTGGTCTACCGTCCGGTCCTCGCCGCACGGCGCGGGGAATTGGAGGCGCTCGGCCACCTCGACGACGCCCACACCCCGATGCTCAGCCCGATCCTGGAACTATCGAAGATCGACAGATCCGTCCTCGACTCCCTGGCCAGACTGCCAACCCGGCTGCTGCCCGCCGTCGACATCGGGGACCTACCCGACACCACGGCATCCGCGCTGGCGCGCTGGGGCGTACCGCTGGTGCCGGTGATCGGCCTGACCGACGGTGAACGACGGCTGGTGGCGCACGGCGTCGCGGCCCGGGCGCACGCCCATCGGGCGGTGGTGCGCCTACGCCTCCGCCAGGACCGGGCCGGTCCCGACGCCACCACCACGGCCGTGGAGCGAATCGGGCGACACGCACGGCTCGGCCCTGAGCAGTGTGACCTGGTGGTCGACTGCGGTGACGTGTGCTGCCCGGCGGACGTCCGACTGGTCGAACCCCGGGTCCGGCGGGTGCTGGACTGGGCTCGGCGGCACGCCTGGCGTTCGGTGAGTGTGGTGGCCGGTGGGATGCCGCCGGCCCTGTCCCGACTACCCATCGACGAGCCGGTACGGGTGGATCGTTGGGACTGGTTGCTCTGGCGACGGCTGAGCGACCTGGGCGTCGCCTTCGGCGACTACGGGGTGGCTCCGGCGGACCCCGCTCCCCCGGCCATCGACCGGCACCTGACGGTCACCTACACCGGCGACGGCGCCTGGTGGGTCCATCGCTGGTCGCGCCGCCGGGGCCAGGGCGACCAGCGGGTCGCCGACCTGTGCCGCACGCTGGTGTCGGGACCGCACTGGCCGGCGACGGGCGCGAGCTTCTCCTGGGGCGACCAGGAGATCTCGCGGCGGGCCCGGCGAGGTGCCGGGGCGGGCTCGGCCGCCAACTGGATGGCGTGGAGCACCTCGCACCATCTGGCCCACGTACTGGACTCGCTGGCCCGGCCCGCCCGCGCTACTCCTTCTCGGTGAACCCGAACTGCACGACGCCCTCGTCGTCGACGGTCGCGTCGACCGAGGCGTCACCGAGCAGGTCGGCCGCGTCCGAGTCGAGGAAGATCCGCGCTCCCTGGTTGTCGACCACCTGGTCGCCCTCGACCGGAGCGGGAACCAACTCGACGGTGAGCGAGCCGGCCGTGGTGTCGGCGGCGATGCGAACACCGCCGCCCTCGGAGACGTCCTGCTGCGCGGCGAGATCACGGATCACCAGGACAGCGTTGTCGGTCATCGTGAGCATGGTGGGACTCCTCGTGGGTTCCGGGCTCCCGGCACTGCCATCCGAGGCCACATCGGGGCAGCTCAAGGCCCCTTCAGCCCTCCACGGTGCCCGCTGTCGAGGGGTCCGTCAAATAGAGCGATTTCAGCGCGACTCGCGGCATGACCACCCGCTGAACGGGTACGCGTACCGGTTGCGCGCCTACGCGCTCAGGCGGGTGTGCGGGGCGGCAGCGGGGCAGCCGGGTCGCCCCGTTCGATGAGTGCGGCGATGTCGGCGTCGTGCAGACCACGCAGCGCGAGCACTCGGGTGCCCCACCGGTGCAGCCGACACGGGTGTGGGCTGGCGTCGTTGCGGCAGACCGTGCCCCCCGACCAGCGTCGTGGCGCGTGCACCACGACGGCCCGGACGGCGAACTGGGCATCCTCGGCGGTCACGTAGGGCGGCAGCGGAATCTCCCGCAACCCCGTCCCGGTCCGTTCGCCGGACGACGAGGTGGTACGGACGGTACTGCTACTGCTGTTCATCGGGCCTGACCTCCACACAGGACGGTCGAACACGGACAGCAGGACGTTACGACTCGATCGACCCAGGGTGACGGACAAACTGTCCCGTGGGGTCAGCTGTCGGTCGCCTGCGCCCGCAGTTCCGCCGCCTTCCGGCCGGGGTCGAAGCCCGGAGCGACCCCGTCGAAGATGATCGCCGAGGCGTCGATGTGCCGCGTACGCAGCGGCAGGATCTCCTGGTACGCAGGCGAGTCGTACCAGGCGTGCGCCTGCTGCCGGTCGGGAAACTCCAGGACCACCACCGTGCCCGGCCAGTCGCCCTCGCGCACGTCGACCTCGGGGCCGTGGGCCAGGAACCGGCCACCGAACGGCTCCAGAGTGGCCTGGATCCGCTCCAGGTAGGCCAGGACGTCCTCGTTGATCTGCGGAGTGCGCAGGTGCGCCAGTGCGAAGGCGGGCATCGGTCCTCCCCGTATCGGCTCTGCCGGCATGCTCTCCGGCGGGCGTCAGCGTAACGCGACGGCTTGGAGGCCGACGTTGCCGCAGTGCGAGGTGAAGGTCTCCTCCACCGTCCAGCTGATCAGCAGCCGGGTGCCCTTCGGCGCCTGGAACCGGATGGTCGCACCGGTGGACTGGCTGGTGTGCCGTTCCTCCAGCCGCAGGGTGCGGCGCGGGCCACCACCGCTCAGCCGCGCGTCCAACCGCCCTCGGGCCATCCACACACCAAGGTAGACGGTGACGGTACGCGGCTGACCGTCCGCGACCACCGCGAGGTTGAAACCGTTGCCCGTCCCGCAGGTGTAGACCCCGTCGGGCGTGGCGTCGGCGGACCGCACGGGCGCGCCGTCGCGCCACCGGAACACCTCCTGGTTGCCGTCCCAGCCGCCCCGCTCACCCCGACCGCCCAGATCGCGGATCTCGGCGGAGCCGTCGCGCTTGCGCACCGTGGTGCGGGCACCGCCCAGCCCCCAGTGCATCCAGTCGCGGTCACCGACCTCGGTCAGGTTCACCGACGTCGGGATGTCCGACCGGTCGATCGTGAGCAGCACCACCGGCACCCGTGCGGTGGCCGAGGTGGGGCTGGGAGTAGGCACCGGGCTGGGGGTGGTCGGCCGCTCCCGGGGTCGCAGCCCGGGCACGGCCGGGGCGGTCGGTCCGATGCTGGGCAGGCTCGGGCGACCGACCACCGCGGGCAGGCCGTCCGGCTCACTCGACTGCTCCGGGCTCGGCTCCGACCACCACTGCACGTACCCGACCAGAGCCAGCAGCCCGGCCAGGGCAGCGGCCCCCTCCAGGACCCAGCGGCGGCGTCGACGGGTTCGGGCCAGCCGACGGGCGGCCCGGGTCTCCTGGTCCTGGCCGGGCGGCTGTCGCGTCGCCGGTACGCGGTGCCGGGCGACGCCGTCGTGAGCTGCCCGTGGGGGGTTCTCCTCCGCCACCGACTCTCCACTTCTGCCGGACCGGACTCGCACCGGCACACTCCGCCCGGATGTGTGGACGCCTCACACTGGCATTGCCGGGACCCTGCGCGCTAGGCCACGTCCCATCGGAGCGTGCCCGGCCGCGTCAGTGATCCTACGAACGCGACCCGGTGCCGTTGCGGGAGCCGGGCCAGACGGTCACACCGCAGACCATCACCGCAGGTACGCGGGCAGGTCATCCACGAATGTCGAAGCCGAGGGCTCGGGCGAGGGTCGCCGCCTGCATCAAGTCGATGATCGCCCCGGCCCGGTGCACGACGGCTGGGTCCAGGCCGGACAGGTCGCTGCCGCGCAGGTCCGCACCGGACAGCCGGGCACCACGCCACTGCACGTCGGACAGGTCGCACCCGGTCAGCGTCGCACCCGTCAGGTCGGCCCCGGACAGGTCCGTCTCCCGCATGCGTACGCCGGTGAACCGTGCGCCGCGCAGGTCCGCACCGGCGAGCGTGAGGAACGACCAGTCGCCTCCGGTCACGGTCAACGGCCGCAGGTCACACCGGTCGAAGGTGCTGCCCACCAGCTTGCAGCCGGTGAACTCGGCCTCGAAGAGGTTGCACCGGGTGAAGACGCAGCGGGTGAAGGCCGCGTCGGTGTGCCGGGAGACGTTGAACGCCACGTCGCCGAAGGTGCAGCCCTCGAAGACCGCGCCCCGGCTGCTCGCCTCGGTGAGATCCACCCGGTGGAAGGTGCAGTTGGTGAAGCGTCGGTCGGCCAGCTCCTCGGCGTACCAGTCCTCGTCGCGGAAGGTGGCGTCCTCGGTCGACTCCAGCATTCCGGGAGGGTAACCAGCGGGCCCGACAACACGTCTTCCCCGCCACGCGTACCGGCCGGTAGGTTTCTTAGGGTGAGCATCGCACCCAGCACCGAGGCCGCCAAGGTTGGATTCGACCCGTCCCGGCTGGCCCGGATCGACGAACACTTCGCCGGGTACGTCGACGCCGGCCGGTTGGTCGGCTGGCAGGCGGTGGTCACCCGACGCGGCGAGATCGCGCACAGCTCGACCTACGGCCTGCGCGACCGCGAGGCGGGCACGCCGGTGCAGCCGGACACCCTGTGGCGGATCTACTCGATGACCAAGCCGATCACCTCGGTCGCGGCGATGATGCTGTGGGAGCAGGGCCGCTTCGAGCTGACCGACGAGATCGGGCGCTGGCTACCCGAGTTCGCCGAGATGCAGGTCTACTCGAAGGGCTCGACGCTCAAGCCGTACACGGTGCCGGCGATCGAGCCGATCCGGATCTGGCATCTGCTCACCCACACCGCCGGGCTGACCTACGGCTTCATGCAGACCTCGGTGGTCGACGGGCTGTACCGGGCCGCCGGCTACGACCTCTACCCACCGGCCGGGATCGACCTGGCCGAAGCCTGCCGGGTCTTCGGCGAGCTGCCGCTGCTGTTCCAGCCCGGCACCGCCTGGGGTTACTCGGTCGCCACCGACGTGCTGGGCCGGCTGATCGAGGTGGTCTCCGGGCAGAGCCTGGACACCTTCCTGACCGAACGGATCCTGCGCCCGCTGGGCATGGACGACACCCGCTGGTACGTCGACGGTGCCGATGCCGAGCGGCTGGCCGCCCTGTACGTGCCGGACCCGGCCTCCGGTCGCGCGGTGCGTCACGACGCGCTCGGCGCGCTGGCGTACGAGAGGCCGGCGCTGCTCTCCGGCGGTGGTGGCCTGATCTCGTCGGCCGCCGACTACCACCGGTTCACCCAAATGCTGCTGCGTGGTGGCGAGCTGGACGGCACCCGCCTGCTCGGCCCCCGCACCGTGCGGTTCATGACTCGCAACCACCTGCCCGGCGGGCGGGACCTGGGCACCCTGTCCACCGGCGGGTTCGCCGAGACCACCCTCGACGGCATCGGGTTCGGCCTCGGCTTCGCGGTCGTCGACGACCCGGTGCCGAGCCGGGTGCCGAGCAGTGTCGGCGAGTACTACTGGGGCGGCGTGGCCAGCACCGCGTTCTGGGTCGACCCGGTCGAGGAGATCACCGCCATGTTCTTCACCCAGCTGATGCCGTCGAGCACCTGGCCCATCCGGCCGCAACTGCGTCAGCTGGTCTACTCGGCCCTGGTCGACTGAGCACCGGGATCGCCGTTCCACCGACGCCCGGCGGGCGCGCTCCCTAGCCTGGGGACGTGAGCGAGCTTGCGAGCGAACCATCAGGCACGGCCATGGCACCGCTTGCCGCTGCGGCACGGAGCGGAGCGGCGGCGTGAGTAACGTCGTGGTGTTCGGTGCGGGCGGCACCGCGGGTTCGCGGATCGTCCGGGAGGCGTTCGACCGCGGGCACCGGGTGGTGGCCGCGGTACGTCGCCCCGAGGCGGACGCGCCGTTCCTGCCGCCCGGGGTGCGGGTCGTCACCGGGGACGCGACCAGCGAGCGGAGCGTACGGGAACTGGCTCCGGACGCGGACGTGCTGGTGCTGGCGATCGGCGGCGGTGACCGTACCCTCTGGGCCGACGCGGCGCGGACCGTGATCAAGGTGTTGCGGGGGATGCCGGCGGCCCCCCGGGTGATCCACGTCGGCGGCGGTTCCACCCTGCTCACCCCGGCGGGCACCCGACTGCTCGACGAACCGGACTTTCCCGACGAGTACCGCGACGCCGCGCTCGGCCAGGCGGAGGCCCTGGACGTCTACCGCTCCTCGGCCGACGGGGTGACCTGGACGTATATCTCTCCGCCGCCGCTGGAGTTCCACCCGGGCGAGCGTACCGGCCGTTATCGCACCGGCCTCGATCATCCGGTGACCGACGCGCAGGGCCGCAGCGTGCTCAGCTACGAGGATCTCGCGGTCGTGGTGGTCGACGAGATCGAGAACGGGCGCTTCCTGAACACACGCTTCACCGCCGGGTACTGATTCTTGATCTTGGGTGTCGGCAGCTCGCCGGATAGATGGTCCGGGCGCCTCGGGTGGGCGCGGCACCGCGTCGCGTCTCACCCCGTACGCGTGGCCCTCCGGTTCCTCGGTGGTCAGACGTGCTGGCCGACGGACGGCTGGCTGGGCACGCGGGGGCGCATCGACGGCCGCCAGGCCCGGCCGTTGGCGTAGATGATCCGGAAGCCGAGATACGACGCGAGCGGTGCCCAGTGGGCCGAGCCCATCCGCAGTTCGGCGGCGTTGTGCCGGCGACCGTTGGCGAGCACGTCGAGCAGGACCGTCTCGAACGCCGCCGACTCGACCCAGTCCACCTCGCGGGTGAAGCCGCAGATCAACGCCGCACCGGTGACGTCGAGGAAGTCCCGCAGCACCGCCTCGGAGGTGCGCAGCACGGAACAGCTGCCGAAATACAGCCGCCGCCCCTCGCAGCGCCCGGCCATCAGTTCGGCCACCTCGGCGAGTTCCACCGATTGCCAGTCGGTGAGGCACAGCCGGTTCGGTTCGCCGTGCATGGCGAAGAAGCCCAGCCGGTGGTCGGCGTACTGCTTCAGCAGCCAGCGGTCGATGAAGTAGAACAGTTCGTCGCGGGTGGCCGCGTCCTTGTGGATGAAACGGACCTTGCCCAGCCGTTCGAGCAGTTCCAGGGTCGGCAGCACGGATCCGCGTTCGTTGAGATCGCGGTGCCACTGACCCTCGACGCAGAAGATGCCACCACGCGCCACGCCCACCTCCCCGTCGTCGCTCCGCGCTGACGTTACCGGGCCGACCGACCCGGAGAACATCACCCTCCGTGTGGCCGACTGTGACCTTCCGCACCGATTCGGCCCGTGTACGGCGCTGGCGTGCCGACTGACTGTTTCACAAATGCCGCCAATTCCCAGGCAATGCTCAGCTACCGCGAATTGTGAGGACAATTCTCGTTAATCGTCTCCAACCGGCCGCTCCGGTGCGAGGGTGGATCCACGGGACGGCCCGGCCGAACCCCGGGAAGCCACCCATTCGCTCTCCTATCGGGAGGACTTCTGTGCGCGTACACACCTTGAAACGGGCAGTCGTCGCCCTCGCCCTGGCCCTGCCGGGTGCCGCGATCGCCTCGGTGGTCGCCGCGCCAGCGGCCCATGCCGACGGCTGCTACACCTGGAACCGCACCCTCTACCAGGGGCGTTCCGGCAGCGACGTACGTGAGTTGCAGCTACGGATGGCCGGCTGGGCCGGCAACAACAACATCGTGGAACTCGACGGGAAGTACGGCCCGAAGACCGCCGCCGCGGTACGCCGCTTCCAGTCCGCGTACGGTCTCAAGGTCGACGGGATCGCCGGGCCACAGACGTTCCGGAAGCTGTACCAGATCCAGGACGACAACTGCACACCCCGGCACTTCAGCTGGGGCGAGATGGACGACGGCTGCGGCGGCAGCGGCTGGGACGGCGGCCCGCTGAGCACCTCGCAGACCCGCCAGAACGCGCTGCACACCATGTGGAAGCTGGAGGCGCTGCGCAAGAGCCTCGGCGACAAACCGCTCATCGTGACCAGCGGATTCCGCAGCCGCGCCTGCAACAACCGAGTGGGCGGAGCGTCGGACAGCCAGCACCTCTACGGCAACGCCGCCGATCTCGTCTCCCGTGACAAGTCGCTGTGCCAGATCGCCCGCCAGGCGCGCAACCACGGCTTCAGCGGCATCATCGGGCCCGGCGTCTCCGGACACAACACCCACGTCCACGTCGACTCGCGGCGGGAGAACAACCAGGACCGGAGCACGAACAGGACCTACTGGGCGGCACCCGACTGCGGTATCCCCGCCGGATACCGCTGAGCACACGGCGCATCGCGACGTCGGCCCGGGCGCGGGCGGGGGGTGTCCCTATGGGTTGTGTCAAGCGGCGAGGCGGGGTTCGGCCGCCGTTTTGGGCTGGTATGGCCGTTGGG
>NZ_JBNCLE010000038.1:0-21319 GCF_049844495.1 Micromonospora sp. DT48 | reverse complement strand
ACCCGACGCGCCGACCGTCGCTCACACGACCTCATAACCGCCGTGACCAGCACTTACCCCAGAACGCAATAGCCCTGGCTACAGAGGCCGGCACCCGAACAGCGGCAGATCCGGATAAGTCGAACCGGCGTACGGCGAAGTGCGTGGCCGCGTCAAACAGCTGCGAACAATCAGTCGTCGCCCCACTCGGACGGTCGCCAACCAGCCAGGTACCTGTCGGCGAGTTCGATTACGGGCTTAATCTCGTCGTCTGCGGTGCTGCGGAGCGCGTCGACAGCCTCCTTGACGGCTGGTTCCCCGCCGAGCACTTCGACGAGAGCGTTCCAGCTCAGTCGCACTCGCTTCTGGACCGAGCGCGTGCCCACCTGCTGGCTACGGACGATGGACTGCGCATCAAGGAGAAGCGCACGAGTGAGCTGCATGTCTTTGGGGTCCACGTGCACAGCCTCACCGTCGTTTCCGAAGAACTTGGGCGAATACAGGAGGCGGAGCAGATTCTTCTCGCCGACGAGTCTGCTGGACGGCGCTGTTGCCAACTGCTCCCGGAACTGCTTCTCAAGCACCCTTGCGTCGGTCTCTGAGACGAGGCGGTGGCCAGCGCCTTCTCGGTACCCGACGATCGTGATGAGCTCGAACCTGGAGGCGAAGGACGGTACCTCGATCAGGATCTGGCCGGCTGCCTCCATCACCTTGTCACGTGAGTCGAGACGGCGCAGAAGGCGCAGGACAACACGTACTACGACCAGTCTGGCGTCAACGAAGGTCATCATCCCGCGTGGCCGTTCCGGCATGTTCGGAAGGAGGTTTAGCAGAACCCGGGATGCCGGTACGACCGCGTCTACTGGGAACTCGGTCTCAAAGGCTTCAAGGGCGCTGACGACATCCTCCAGTTCACTGATATCGCAGCTGCGGAGCAGAGCACCTAGCGCAACCTCGTCATCGAGAACGGCGAACGCCTTCTCGGCGTTGCTGAAAGCGCGCAAGCCGTCGTTGCTGACCTGCTCCAAGTAGAGCGCGAAGACGTCTGGGTGGGCGACTCGACGCGTCCTGAGCCAACCGGGCCGCCACGAGGAGTCATAGCTGTTGGAACCGATGTGCCGCCGGGCGGCTGGGAAGATCCGCTCGATAAGGGCTTTGACGACATCCGGCTTCTCGACGCCACCTGCCACGATTGCCTCGACCTGCCCCTTCAGGCGGGGGTCCTCGTATCGCTCGTCGAAGCTCGCTGGCGACGTGGTGGTTAGTCCGTCGCGGCCTGCCACGACCAAATGGAAGACGTCAGGGAGAAAGACTCGGACGGCTTCGAGCGCTAGTACGTCAACGAGCTCGATCTGGCTGCCTAGCGTGCGGGATGTAGCGCGCACCGCGGCGCAGTATCGGGCGACGTCGCGCATATTCGTGATGAGTGGCCTGACGATCTCCATGAGTACGTCCGGCCAGGCATCTTCATCGAACCTCTCCAGCACATCCAGCTCAGCGACAGCCTCCTGAAGCGACTCGCCCAGTAGTCGAAGCAGAACGGAGTTCGGAACCGATGGCACGTCGATACCGAGTTGGATGATTTTCTCCAGGTAGGCGCGGCCATCGAATCCGGATTGGTTGAGGGCTGCCTCCACGCGGATGCGGTCAAAGGCAAGGATGTACACAACGTTCGGGAAGCTCGCCGTAAGTCGAACCAGCTTGAAGATGTCTCGGATCTCGGTCGACTCTAGCCGGTCGATGTCGTCGATAACGACCACGATGGGGCGATCCAGCTTTGCGAGCTCGGCGGATAGCTTGTGGCGTTGGTCCGCGATGCTTCCCTGGCGCTTCTCCTGGTACTCCGCGATGACCTTCGCGGCACCCCTGAACCGGGAGAACCACGCGCCAACGACGGGCAGGGCTTCGACTGGGCTAAGGAGGTCGGCGTAGGTGTTCACTGACTCGGCGATGGCCGCGACCTTCGGATCCTTCAAACGCATCTGTGCGGCAAGCTCGCGGAAGAACGTTTGGATTAACTCGTCGGTTCCCGAAAACATCCAGGGGTTGAACTCAATGACCGGCAGGGCCGGCTCGCGCCGAAGAGCTTCGCCGATCATGTTGACAATCGAGGTCTTGCCCGAGCCCCACGGGCCAACGACTCCAACGACGTAACCTCCGGACGCGTCAACGTCGCGGATGCCACCTGCGAGGTTTGCCGCGCCCCTGCTGCGCTGGAGCAGGTCCTGTTCCGCGCGATCGATCGGGTTGTCGCTGACGCTCGCCATAGGCTTACTGTGCCACTCGGCTCCGACAGTCCCTGGCGACACGCGCTGCGACTCCGCTAGTACGGCAGCCGCCGTTCGGGATCATGGCTGGAGTTCGAGGTTGAGGCGTCGGGTGTAGTGGGCTTGGCGGGCTCGGGCTTGATGGCGGCGGCGCCAGTCTGACCAGCGCAGACGGTGGGTGAGGTCGCGGATCGGGCGGAGTACGAGGGTGTTGATCAGCCGGCGGGTCTCGTTGACTGTCAGCTTGATCAGTCCTGTGTCGGTGGAGTCGTCGTCGGCGTCGGCGGCGCAGATCGCCAGGACGGCGAGGGCGGCCAGGGCGAGGGTGGTGAAGCGGTGCCAGGAGTCCCAGCGGCGGACCTGGTGCTGGTCGAGGCCGACCTGGCCCTTGGCGGCTTGGAAGCTTTCCTCGACCGTCCAGCGGATGCCCGCGACCCTCACGAGCTGGGCCAGGGTGGCCGGTCTGGGTGTCCAGCAGCGGTAGAAGGCCAGTTCACCGGTGGTGGTGTTGCGGCGGATCAGGAGGCTGTGGTGGCCGCCGTCGTCGGGGTCGGCATCGGTGCACACGTCGTCGAGCCAGGCCCAGTCGTAGAAGCGTGGGCCCTTGGATCCGGCGCCTGCGCTGCGGCGCTGCCACGCCGAGGCGGGCAGGTCGGCGGCGACCCGGTCAGCCCGCAGGCGGGTCTTGCCGCCGTCGAGGGGGACGAGGTGGCTGCGGGACACGGCCAGGACATAGCCCAGGCGGTGTTCGCGCAGGTGAGCGCGGAAGGCGCTGCTGTTGCCGTAGGCCTCGTCCGCAGCCGCCCACCCGGCGGGAACGCCAGCGTCGAGGGCTGCGGTGATCATGTCGGCGGCCAGCTCGGACTTCGTGGCGAAGGCGACCTCGTCGGGAACTCCGGCGGCCTGGCATCTGTCCCGGTCATCGGTCCACGACACCGGCAGGTAGACCCGGCGGTCGATCAGTGTGTGCCCATGCCGGCTGGCGTAGCCGCAGAACACCCCTACCTGCGCGTTCTCGATCCTGCCGGCGGTGCCGGTGTACTGGCGTTGCACCCCAACCGAATGCGTGCCCTTCTTCAGGTCCCCGGTCTCGTCAACGACCAGCACCGCGTCCGAGTCACCGAACCGGGCCACGACCACGTCGCGCAGATCGTCGCGGACGGCGTCGGCGTCCCACACCGCCCGATACAACAACCTCTGCATCGCGTCAGGCCGGGCATGCCCGGCCTGCTCCGCCAACTGCCAGCACGTCTTGACCTCGATATCGGCCAGCAGCCCGGTCACGAACGCCGTCGCCGTGCGCCGCGGCTCGACCCGCCCGAACCGGCCCGCGAACGCATCACACACCCCGGCCAGAACCCGCCGCCACCGGGCAGGGTTTACGCTGTGGCACACGGCCACCGCCAGATCTGAAGTTATGTCCACAGCAGACAAACGATCACGCGGTGGCCGCACCTCGTCTACCCGGCCCCACCAGCGACATCTCAAACGGCGGCTGCCGTACTAGTTCGGCTCGGAGTCTCAGCACGTGGGTGCCAGACGCCTCCACATCGGATAGAGCGCCGAGGGTTCCGCCGCTCGCTCATCGGCAGCATCGAGCACCGGTCGGCGTCGAACCACGCTGCGTGACACGCGGATCGCGGCAGATGCGTATACCGGCCGGTCCAGCCGGGCGCTGATCTTGCAGGCAACGCCTCGCAGAAACGGCTCGGGCGCGTAAGGAAGACTGGCAGGCATGGCTGATCTGGGCGACCCGAAGGCTGCGCTGCACCACTACCTCCAGGCGACTCGCGACAACCTGATCTGGAAGCTCGACGGGCTGAGCGAACGCGAGGCCAGACTGCCCCGCACCGTGACCGGCAACAACCTGCTGGGAGTCCTCAAGCACTGCCTCAATGTCGAAGCCGGCTACTTCGGGCCCACCTTCGGGCGTGAGTACCCGATGCCTCAGGAACTGGTCCCCATGCAGGCGTTCGAGGAGGACCCGCAGGCAGACTGGTACGCACGAAAGGACGAGACGAAGAATGGGCTGATCGACCTGTATCGCCGTGTCGGGGAGTTCGCGGATCAGACGATCGAACAGCTACCCCTTGACGCGCCAGGGCAGGTGCCGTGGTGGCGCCCAGGCGAAAGGGACGTGACACTGCACCGGATCATCATCCACGTGACCTGCGACCTCGCCCGTCACGCCGGTCACGCCGACATCATGCGCGAGCAGCACGACCGGGCGATCGGCTTGCGGCGGGAGAACTCTGGCGTCCCCCACGACTACGACTGGCCGGCGTACGTCACCAAGCTGACGAAGCTCGCTGACCGGTTCGATTAGCCACCCGGTCCCGCCGATACAGGCAGAGAAGACAGTATCGGCTCATCGGCAGTTCGGGAAGTTGGCCGGACTGAAGTCCAGCCACGCAGTGTGACGGCAACAGCTGGCAGGTAGCGCGCCCGATCGGCGGCAGAAGCGGATGGTCTGGCCGCTACATCCTGAGTCCACGGCGCGCGACGAAATCCAGGACGTCAGCCGCCTCAAGCTCCGGGTCGCCGCCATCATGGAAGCGGAACCAGACCTCCTCGCGGCAGTGACCATCACCGACCGGGAACCCCCAGTGGTCGCCAGTGCCCACCGGCGCTATCGCGATGAATGTCCGGTCAGGGAACTCCCGGTCGTTGACCGACGTGACGTCGTCGTCGCCGGAGTCGGCGCTGACGATCGGGAACAGTTCGAGGCAGCCGACGATGCCACTGCCGTAGCGGATCATGAAGGCCTTGTACTTCTCCGGCAACGTCACGCCGAGCTGCTTCTCCAGGTCGGCGACCTCGGCGGCGGTGGCGGTGCGTCCTTCGATGAGCGCAAAGCCGTGCTCGGCTAACGAGGCCACCGATTTCTGACGCAGCGGCTCGACCAACGCATCGAACTCCACGACGTCCATGCCGATCAGTCTGCACTCCCACCGGTGCAGCATGTGTGCGCGAGTCGCCAGCTGCGGACACGAGCCGCTGACCTTCAACGCAGGTGGAGGCGTCTGCTCCTGAGGTTCGCCGGTTTCGCCGCGAATACCGGATGATCTGTGCGTGGAGATCATCCATCTGCTGCAGGCGGGAGTGACCCGGCCGCACCTGGATCGGGCGGCTGGTGCCACCTGGCTGGCCATGGTGTACGACAGCGCCAGGGCACTGCACGGTGTGGTCACGACGTCGGTCGAGGAGCCGACGGTCGGCCGGAACCACTACCGGGTCGGTGTGCGACTGCGTGATGCCAAGCCGTTGAGCATCCTGTTCAACGCTGCGGCCTTCCTGGTCGCCGCAGCCGAACAGCAAGACCCTCACATGATCAACCCGGTGTTCGTAGACGTCCCCGGCGGGGACATCTACCGCCGCTCAGGGCTACGGGTCGCCACCACGGCAGAGCTCAACCAGCCGCTCCACGAGCGGCACCTACATCTTCTGACCGAAGACGAACGCCGGGATGTCGCCTACCACCAGCCGAGCCGGCTCGGCGACCTACTATTCAACTGGTTCGACTGAGCCACCCCTCAGCGCGCACCATCGTGCGGCAGATGAGCGTCCCGAACTGGGTAGCCGCAAACCGTATGCACTCGGGTAACGACATTGCTACCTTGCCACCGGTGGCGAGGCGAAGGTACGTGGCGAGGGGCGTTGATGGCGGCTACCGGATCTGGGACAACCGGGGTCGCCGGTGGTGGGGCGACCTTTATGAGCTCTGCCCAGACGCGTTGCTCAATGAGCTGAACGGCGGCGCCCGTGACTACGCCAAGATCACGGCGCTGCTTCGGAAGTACCGAGCACAGAAGCGGTAACGCAGTACCGCAATCGGCCGGCCCGTTTGGATCATCGGGACGGATGCCGCTGTTCGGTCGGTAAGCGATGGTGATGCGCTGATGATCTTTACATGAGTCGAAGGCCGTGCGAGCGTCGGTCTGTGCTCGCCATTGGCCTTGGCAACTCCGCAGACGTATCACCGCAGGCTCCGCTCGGGGTCCTCGGGGTCCTGTTCCTGACGTTCGCCCTCGGAAACGTCGTCCTGCGGCTGTGGGCCGAGCGCCGGCTACGAGCCGGCAGAACGCTGCCGGGACCATCCCGAGTGCTTCGCGTGTTCGTCAACCACCCGAAGCTCTTCTTCGGTGCCTTGTTCGCACAGATCACGATCGGCGTCCTGCTGGTGCTGACCACCATCGTCACGACCGGTCCTTGAGACTCGGCTCTGCCGTCGACCAGCTACGGAAGACTCACTCAAGGGGTCGGTCTCCTAGGCACCCGCCTTGGCCGCAGATCAGTGCCCAGTTCAGGTGGCGGTGAAGACCACGGCACGCCCCGCGGCTGCAGCCCGCTGGTAGAACGCCCGCACCTCGACGAGGTTGTCCCAGGTGTAGTCGAAGTCGGCGTCGTTGAGAGCGCCGCGGTAGTCGGGGTCGTCGATGGCGTCGAACCACTGGCGCAGCTGGCCTCGGTCGACCGACTGCAGAGCGGCAGCCACGTCCCGGGCCTCGTCCACGGTGAGGTAGACCACGACGTACTCGTCGTGCAGCCGGCGCCCGCCGAGCACCGCATGGCTGAACGGATACTCACCACCGTCGGGTTCGAGGGTGCCGTCGGTCAGGCACCGGTGGATGGCGTCCCATGCCTTGTCGGTGTCGACCTTCAGGCCGTCCTCGGCCCACGACTCCTCGATCTCCTCGATGAGTTCGTCCACCGCGTCGCCGTCGCCGTCATCGGCGGCCGCGAGCAGCGACCGCTCCTGCTCCGACGTGATCGCGAAGTGCACTCCCAGCACGCAGAGATCCTATGCTGATCTTCACCAGTCGTTGCGGAGGTTGAGCTCGAACCACGGCACGAAGGAGCAGCAAGGGTGGCGCGCCGGTTGCGGCATGAGAGTGCGCGAGCACCATGATCACCGAAGTCCAATGCAGGTCTTCGAGACCGCTCACGTCGCCACGTTGGCGGACATTCGTGACCGGGCGCGCGCCTGAAGGTGTTCAGCGCCGGCGGTTCTTCTTTCCCCGCTTGCCGCGCAACTGCCTGGTGCTTCGTCGTGCACTCGGCGGAACCTTGTTGAAGGTGGCCGCGAGGCTTCGCAGCGGCGTGACCTCGATGGCGGCGTCTCGGTCTGCAGTCCGAGGTTGAGGCTCGCCGCGGTAGCGAGACCCTCTCAGCGACCCGTCGGTCTCGTACAGCAGTAGCATCGACCGGCTGGACCGGGTCTGGTACTGCTTCGCGTCTATGTACTCAGGGAGGTGGTCGATGCTCGCCCCTTCCGGCACGACGGCCGCAGTGAGCAGCCAGGGCCCGGCACTGGTGGTGCCGTGAGTGGTCAGGCTGCGCTCGATGTCGCCGCCACGCGCCTGGTGGCACTGCTCCTCGAGCTTCTTCCCGATGTCGCGTTGCGCGCTCTCACTCAGACCGACCAGGTCGGCGCCGAACCGAAGCCACCCGGGTGATTTGGCCGACTCGCTCGCGGTTAGGTACTGCTCGACCCACGGCTCCTCCTGTCGGATCGGCTTGGGTGCTTGGGTGTCTGAGAGCCCTTCTCGGCTGTAGAACCACGCATCCAGCGGGTCGGTAAGGGTGCCGAGCCGTACGCGGGATTGCTCTTCGTAGTGGCGCAGGTCGGACGCCTTGATAGGCCGGTCGATTGGGAGTTGGGCGGCGACGTCCCGCGGGTCGGGCTCGAAGTACATGCCTCCGTTGACGAACCACATGAACATGTCGAGCTCGTCGACGCCGTTGACCATTGTTGCGAGCTTCCGGCTGCGGCGGCGGCGCAGGTACTCCAGGAACTGGGCGGAGTGGTCGATCGTGCGGCTGATGACGATCAGATCGTGCATGCTCACGATCCACGGCACCTCGTCGGTATCGACGATGCCCTTGCGGGCGAGCTCATTCATCGACAGCGACAGCGGTCCCATATCGTCGAGCATCACAATGATCGAGTGGACCTCCCTGACCGACGCCAGGTCGATCCACTCACCGCCGACGCTCCACACCCCCTGGTTGGTGCGGATCAGGTTGGTCAACCGGTCCGCCTGTTCGTTGCCCTCCTTGAGGGTCTTCTGCAGATCTGAGGCCAACCGCTGGGCGTTGCCTCCGCGGGCCTTCTCAGTGACGGACCCGGCCTTCACCTCGACGCACAAGGCGACACCGTCAACGACGAACAGCAAGTCCGACTCGAACTCCCGGGTCTGGACGGTCGTCGGGTCGGCGTCCTTGCCCAGGCTTGCCGCCTGGTCGATGGAGGCCGGGCCGAGGTACTTCTTCCCCTCCCAGCGGGGCTCGACTCCGGCAAGCAGTTTGTTGAGCGCGGCAGCCGCCTTCGACTCGGAGTACGCGGCCCGCCGCCCGTCATACTTCGACCACACCTTGCCTGCACTCCCGCGCTTTCCGGCGGCGGCCTTGGCGAGCCCACGCTCGATGTTACGGCGCAGTTCGTCTTCACCCAGAAACCCGTTGAGGATGAGGTACTCGCCGTCGTCCGCGATGCACCCCCACGGCACCACACGCTCTCCCTGCGTGAACCTGTGGACCGGGTTAGCGTCGCTGTCTGCCGGCCGGGAGGTGCTGAAGTACTCCAGGACTGCCTTCGCCGTGGACTCTTCGACTCCGGCACGGCCTGCGGCCTGGACGGCCGACACGGCCCCGAACAGCCGGCACTCGTTCACCATGAGATTCATGTCGCGTCGGAATGCGTCAGGGTCGATGTCGTCGAGGCCGACACCCGACTGAACGACGTCTCCGACGCGGTCGCGCGCCCCGAAGAACCGCTCGTTTAACAGGGCCGCCGACGCCTCTCGCACGGCCCGGATGTCGTCGAGGGTGAACCCGAGGGTGTTCGCCATGGCGGTGGCAACGGTTGGGTCACCTAAGAGCCCGGTGTTCAGTTCCGTCGCGATCGACTCGTACTGCCGTCCGCGGACCGAGAGCTCGTACCCCATGAACTCGCCGGCGAGAGCGCCGAGCGGCTGGTCCACACGCTGGCCCTGCAAGATGGCACGCGTCTGGGCCGCCCTCACGATGTCGGCTGCCAGACCTAAAACCTTCCCGGGGTTGGGCTGCCCCGAGTTCTCCCCAGTCAGCGGCTTCCGGGGCAATCCCATGCCTAGGAGCGTGAGTGCGATGACGTCTTGGGCGGCCTGGGAGTTCTCGACCTGGCTCTGGCTCTCTCGCACTTCACTGAAGTCCCACGGCCCCGCCGCGAGACGAAGGAACGCGAGCGCATCGAACGAGTCGTACCCGTGTAGGCACTTCTCAAGTGCAAGGCGAGTGGACGTGATCGCCTCACCAAGGTGAGTGAGGAGATCGTCAACATTGGACGCCTTCTGGGAGAGCCGCTGGAGGTAGGTCGCGGCTCGGGCGAGGCTATCCGTCACGCCCGTGCCTTCGATCTCCACGCGTCCATGCTCGGAGTTCACGGCCCCAGTATGACGATCCGCACCGACATCGGATCCCATCAGATCCGACGCCGTTTACCAGGCTCCGATGCGGTGAAGACATGCTGGGTTGCATGGCTCGCCCGCAGAGACGGCCAGTTCAGGACCTGGATGTTGCGAGCTGGGTCGAACAGCCGACGTCCACGTCGCGCCGACGGCATTAGTCATCCGCTCATCGGCATGAGCGGAAGAAGATACGTAGCCGATCCCGGATCGAGCCGTCGGGTCACATTTGGGCGAACTTCAGTTGCGGCACATTGTGTAGGTCGGTGTTCGGGTGTCGGTACATGGTGGGTGAGGTGATCTCGATGATGAGCATCTCGGTGAGGAACTGGACGGTGGCGTCGAGGAGGTGGCTGGTGTGGGCGGTGGCGCTGTGCTCCTTCAGGCCGACGGTGATGTGGATGTGGGGGGTGATCGTTTGGGTGGTGTCGTCCCAGGCGATGGTGCCGCCGCCGAGGGCTTCGATGTTGGTGAGGTCGACGTGTGACCAGACGGGGGCGTCGGGGTTGTCGGGTCGTTGGCAGGTGCCGACGATCTTCGCGGTGGACAGGCCTGCGATGAACATCGGGATGTAGCCCTGTCGGATGCCGTGGGTGTGGCAGGCATCAGTGAGGGCGGTGAAGAAGTCGTCGCCGTGGTCGAAGACGACGCCGATCATGCGGCCGGGGGTGAGGTCGTGGCTATGCATCCGTCGTGCTCGTTCCCGTCAGATAGTGGTCGGTGGTGGGCCAGGGCCAGGCGGTGGGTTCGGTGAGTCCACCGGCGGTGGTGATCGCGGTGGCGACGTCTGCGGGTTTGACGGCGGCCGCGAGGAGGGTGTGCAGCAGGATGCGGGCTTTGTAGGGGTGTAGCCAGCCGGCGGGGATGAGGCCGCGTGCGATGAGGTCCTGTTCGGAGCCGGGGAAGCCGTAGGTGTGGGTGAGGGTGGGTCCGGCGGGGGTGCGGGAGGCGAGGACGACGGGGATGCGTGCGGCCAGGGTGGTGAGGGTGTCGACGAGGGGCTCGGGGACGTGGCCGACACCGAAACCGGCGACGACGAGCCCGTCGATGCGGCCGCCGATGGCGTCGAGGACGGTCGGATCGTCGTCGAGGGTCACCGTGTGCAGGGCGACGCTCGCCTGGGTGGCGGGATTCGGCGGGGGGACGGTCAGCCGGTACGGCAGTCGGGTCAGGATCCGTACGGTGCCTTCCAGGACGTAGCCGAGGGGGCCGGTGTCGGGTGAGCGGAAGGTGGCGCCGCTGGTGGAGTGGGTTTTGGTGACCCAGCGGGCGGCGTGGATCTCGTCGGCGAAGACGACGACACAGCCGTGGCCTCGGGTGTGGGGGGAGGCGGCGGTGTGGATGGCGGCGAGGATGTTGGCGGGTCCGTCGGCGCCGGCGAGGGTGGGGTTGCGCATCGCGCCGGTGACGACGAGGGGTTCTGGCCGGTGGTGGAGCAGGTCGAGCAGGTAGGCGGTTTCCTCGATCGTGTCGGTGCCCTGGGTGACCACCACGCCGTCCGCACCACCGGCGAGGGCCTCGGCTGCGGCTGCGGCGAGTTCGGTGAGGTCGGCGATTGTCAGGGACGCGCCGGGGCGGCGCCGGAAGTCGACCACCTCGATGTCGATGCCCGCGTCGGCGAGCCCGGGCACGGCGTCGACGAGCTGCTGGGCGGACAGGGTGGGGCTCACCGCGCCGCCGGTGTTGCTGGTCATGGCGATGGTGCCGCCGAGACCGAACACCACGACCCGTGGCGGATGCGTTGCCGGGGTGGTGGACACCGGGCTCCTTCCCGAGGCGTGTGGCGCGAGGTGGTGTGGCGGGAGCCTATTACGGCAGGGACCCGACGAAGCGGCACGCCCGATCGACACCGTCGAGGGACAGCAGGCGGCTGCGCGGTTCGGCGATCCCGGCCAGGCCGTAGTCACCAAGATCAGCGCAGCGGGTGCGTAGGCGGGTCCAGTCGAGGTTCAGGTAGTCGGCGAGGGCCCGCATTCGGGAGCCGGCGGTGTCGGCGGTGATGACGGAGTGGGCCTTGACGTGCCCGGCGGCGTCGCGGTACTCGGCGAGTGTGGCGGGGTGGTCGGTGACGTCGACGTGCCACACGCCGTCGGTGCGGATCCAGGTGGCGACGATCGCGCGGCGCGGGGTGAGGACGAAGCCGGGCAGCGTGCCGTACTCGGGTTCGTCGGTGATCGCGACGTGGACGCCGAACGACTCCATCAACGCGACCGCCAGCAGCAGGAGGATCCGTTCGGACTCCGTTGACGTCTGCACGGTGGGCGGTGGGACGCAGAACAGTCGTGTCGCCTGCTGGGAGCCGCTGGTGAACCGGGCGGCGGTCGCTTTCAGGTAGCGCAGTTTGTGGCTGAACAGCAGCCAGGTGCTGGCCTCCTCGCCGGTCTGTTCCCGGGTCCAGAAGACGGGCACGTCAGTGAGGTCGGCCGATTGGCGGCTGATGTGGTCGGCGCAGAACGCGGAGCCGAGCCACAGCCGTGACACGGTCTCCAGGTCGGGTCCGATGTCGCCGCTGACCGCGGAGCGGGTCAGGTGGCTGTACTCGGTCGCGGCGGTCCGGGAGGCGTCGAGGCGGGCGTCGTCGAGCAGGAGCGACTGGTCCAGGTTCGCCACGGCCCACAGCACCGACGCGGTGATCGCGTCGAGCTGGTACACGCGGGGGATGAGCAGCCGCACGTCGTCGTCGATGTCGACCAGCCGCTGCGAGGCCTGACGGGAGTCCAGGGCGAACAGCCCGTCGCTGGTGGATGCGGTGACCTGTCCGGCGATGAGCCGACGCTGCAGCGGGCGCCGCCACTGCCGGTCGGTGTCGGTCCGGGGGATCGTGGCGATGATCCGGCCGTCGTCGACTGCGGGATACACCTCCACGTCGACGGGCACGCCCGGGAAGTATCGTCCCGCCGGTGCGGCGACGGTGTGTTCCGCCCGCACATCTTGTGTAGTCCGGCCCAGGGTGGACGTGATCGTGGCGGCGAGGTCACCGCCGGCAGGTCCGGTGGCGGTGTGAGGTTGGCGAACGGACACGAGGCTGCTGGGGGGCTCAGGACGGTTGAGGGCCGTGTCGGCGGCGGCGCCCCATCGGGCCCGCATCGCCGTTTCGGACCGCTCCTTCTGGTATGCGGCCTCCAACTGGCGGTAGGCGTCGTAGGCGTTGGTTAGGTGGCCGTCGGCGTGCAGGAGCGTGTCGCACTGCTGCCAGAAGACACGGTCGACGACCTGCCGGCCGGCCTCGACGTTCGCCACGGTGCTGCGGGTGCTGTACACCTGCTGCGCGAGGTCTCTCTGGAGGAGGCCGCACGCGGTGCGCAGGTGGCGTAGCTGTCTGCCGAGCGCGTGCTTCGCGTCGCGAAGCTGCTGCGGATCGATCATGACGGTGACCCTTTCCCACGGTCAGTCTCCGTCCGGATCTGCGTCGTCAGAAAGGAGCGACGCATGGCGAGTTGACCCCGACCGACGATATCGGCGGAACGGGCTGTCGCGAGCGACCGCTGCTACCCGGGGGTGGCGGAGGGTGGCTGCCGAAGATGGCGTCGGTGGCGGCGCGGGCGAGCGTGGCCTGGGTGGCGGCGGGTATCCCGATCCGGTTCCAGTGGAAGATCACGTGTTCGGCGATGACCGCGCGCACACCGCGGGTGAGCTGTCCCGTTTCGCGTAGGCGGTGCAGGGCTGTGCCGGTGGTCTCGAAGCCGGTCTGCCAGTCGCCGGGTGTGCGGGCGGTGCCGAGGAGCAGGTGGCGGACCTTGCTCGTGAACGCCTCCCAGGTGTCGGCGTCGGGTGCGGGACGCTGGTGGGATTGTGCGGTGCGCCGGTGGGCGAGGCGCGCCCAGACATCGCCTTGTTCGTTGAGGTCGAGCCCGGCGGCGCGCATGAGGGCGGTGCACAGGATCAGGGAGCGTTCCCGCCGGTCGGTGGGCTGGTCGTGGAGGTAGGTGAGCAGGTGACGGCTGTCGTGGTGGAACAGCATGTGGGAGGTGTCCATCGCCTGGGGGCCGCCGAAGGTGTGGATTTCGGGTTCGTAGATGTCGCCGCTCCAGGCGCAGCCCTCGGTGAGCAGGTCGATCAGCGGCGCAGGGCTGGTGTGTGCGGTGGTGGGTAGGTAGCGGATGCGCCAGGGTCCTTTGCGGATGAACCACCAGGTGGTGATCAGGCCGGCGGTTTCGGCGGCGGGTAGCACGCGGCTGAGGTGTGCTACCGCCTGTTGTTCGCGGTCGTGGCGGCTGCGGCCGGGGTAGCTGATGGTCACGTGCTGCCAGGCGGTGCGACTCACGGCGGGTCCCTTTCAGGTGAGCAGGAGGCAGGCGTCCCACCCGGTGCCGGTGGTCGCGGCGGTGGCGAGGCGGCAGCCGGTGGTGCCGTCCAGAAACCCGCCAGGTTCGTCGGCGGCGGGCCCGGCGCCTTGGTGTAGACGTGCCAGGTCCGTGAGGGGTGTGGGGGTGAGGGTGTCGGCGGCGATGCGTCGGCCGGTGGCCAGCAGGCCGGCGGTGCCGTGGCAGAGGCTGCGATCGGTGAGCCGCCGCAGTTGTGCGGGGTCGGTGACGCAGGTGGTGAACGCGGTCTCGGCGAGGCGTTGGCGGGTGGTGTCGTGCAGGGCGAGGGCGGCCAGTTGGTGGGCGCGGGCGATGCCGGGGGTGCCGTAGCACCAGGACGGGCGCCCCGGCTGGTGTGGGGCCGGTGCGCCGCGGTGCAGGTCGTCGACGGTGAGGGTTTGCGGCCACCAGACGCCGCCGGTCTCGGTGTGCTGTTGCCAGGTGTCCAGCCACCGGCAGATGCGGGTGATCGCCGTGGTGTGTCCGTCGACGGTGATGCCGTCGCGGTGGGTGAGGGCGAGCAGCGCGAGGGGGCCGGTGATGCCGTGGGCGATGCCGTGGTTGGCGTGCCCTCCTGGTGGGGGTGGCTGGTGGCGGTGGGGTCCGTTGGCGCACCACCAGCCGGGCAGGTCGCCGACGGGTTCGGTGAGCCGGACCAGATAGTCCAGGACGTGGCGGAGCAGGACGTGGTCGCCGAGGCGGCGCAGGACGACGCCGAGGCCGGTCAGGCCGCGGATGAGGTCGTACTCGGCGTAGTGGGGTCGCTGGCGGGAGTCGATGCGGCGGTGCGCCGTCTGCAGCCGCCGGCGGGTGACGGTGGCGGTGCCCGTGGCGGCGATTGTTCGTGCGCGGGTGAGGCCGGGTTCGTGGCAGCTGGCGAGGACGAAGGCGAGTGCGGGGGCGCCGTAGAAGAGGCTGGCGCCGGCGGCGATGCTGACGCCGTGGGCGGTGGCCTTGCGTAGGGCGGCGTACGCGGCGGCCTGGTTGCCGGTTTCCAGGTGCAGCAGGGCGACGCCGGCCGCGCCGTCGGCGAGGGACTGTCCGGTGGTCATGACGGTGCCGGTCGGGTGCGGGCGATGGTGCGGGCCAGGCGCAGGCAGTGCCGTTCGGAGGCGAGGTCGACGCCGATCATGCGGGCGTGGTGCAGGTGCAGCAGGTCGGCCAGCACCTCATTGAGGTTGAGACCGTCGGCGGCGGCCAGATCCCGGTAGCCGGTTATCGCCGATGCGAGGCCGTCGTCGCGGTGCGGGGTGCGGGCGAGGTCGAGCTGGGCGGGGTCGAGGCGTGAGCCGCGGTGGTGGGGGACGTGGTCGGCGAGCCAGCGCAGGCCGTGACCGGTGAACGCGTCGGCGATGGCGATCATGCCGGCGGCGGTGCGGGCCTGACGGTCACCGGTCAGCCGCCGCAGGACAGTGCGGGAGTCGGCGGCGAACACCGCCTCCGCAGCCGTAAGGGTGTGTCCGGTGCCGTGGCGGGTTTCGGGCCGGTAGGTGTGCAGGCTGTAGTCGTGCACCACACCGTCGCCCTCCAACCGTTGCACCCACTGGGCGAGGGTCCTGGCGGTGACAGCGAACTGGCCTGCGTCGTCCAGGGGGATGCGCAGTCGCAGGTGAGGTTCCGGGTCGGGGTAGCGCAGGAACCACCAGCCCGCCGGCAGCAGCGGCGCTGTCTGGCGGGCGAGGTCGGTGACGATGTCCTCGACCCGCCCGGACAGGCGGCTTTCTAGCCACGACGACTGCCCGGGCCGATGCCGCACCGTCGACACCTCTCGGGCAGGTCGAGGCGGAGTGCTGGCCGGTGGGGTATGGGTGAGGGTGAGCAGGAGTTCGGCAGGCCGGTTGTCGATCCAGCCGGCGGGTCCCGGGGCCTCGGTGACGACCGTGGGAGCCTGCCGCTCCAGCTGGCGGCGCAGCACCGCCAGGTGGGCGTTGTCGTTCAGGTCCAGGCGCAGCTGCACGTCGTCGGCGCCGACCAGGATCTCCTGCGGCAGCCGGTGGCGTTCGCGCCACCGCTGCCAGGCATCACGCCACCGCGGCCACGCCACACTCCGAGGGAGAGCCGATCGGTCGATGATCCAGCGGGCGGCATGCAGGATGCTGCGTCCGCGTCGGACGCGGGGCAGGAACGGCAGATCGGCGGCGTGGCCCCAGTCGAATCTGCCGCACGGTGCCGCCCACGCGGTCCCGATCTCGGTCAGGAACCGCACCAGCGGCTGCTGCAGACCCGGGAGCAGCACACTGTTGAGCAGCAGCGGCTCGACCGGCCGCCCGCTGCGGCGCGACACCAGCCACAGCCGCTGTCCATCGCCGGTCACCGCCAGGTCCGCCACTGTGAACGGCGGGTCAGGGTGGAAGTCACCCAGGGGCAGGACCGGCAACACCTCGGCAGTGCGGGCGACCGCGGCCAGGTGGGCGTCCAACGGCGGGCCGGACACCTGCACCGCGACCGCGCCGGGCAGGACCGTCGGCAGGTTCCGGTAGACGTCCTGGAAGCAGGCCCGTTCGGCGGGGGTGAGCAGGTGCAGGAAACGGCCGGCGGACACCCCGGCGTGACGGGATCCGCTGAGCACCGTCAACGCGAACCTGCCTCGGTCCAGGTCGTGCCCGGTTGCGGCGGCGAGGGTGAACCGCAGCTCGGTGTGCGGGACCGGCGGCCGATCATCGCCGTCGCGGAGGCGGCCGATCAGGTCGTCGTCGAGGATCACCTCGGCGCCGCCGTCCAGCGCCGACTGCTGGGCCAGGTGCCCGAGCAGCCGGTCCCGGCCGGTGACCAGCGCCGGTGCGCGCCGGGTGGAGCCGCGGTAGCCGGCGGGAAAGCCCAGCACGGTCAGGACCTCGCGCACCGGCACGGCCGCACCCGGTCCCCACCGCTGGAGGAACGCCCGGTGGTACTCCACCCACCCCCGCATCGGCGGCGCGACCGCCGTCAGCGTCGCCGCGGCCCGGCCGGCCTCCCGCAGCACCGCCGGCGGCAGGGTCACCGACACGTCGACACGCAGGTCCACCGCGACCTCACCGCCACCGGGGTCGGGTAGCGGGGCGTGGCGGGCCAGGTGGGCGGCGGGGTCGGTGACGGTCATCGCCGGCCGCACCGCCGACAGCAACACCCCAGCACCAACCAGCGAACCCAGCATGCGCTCGGCAGCGCCGATCGTGCTGGACGTGGGCCCGGCGACCTTGGTGGCGAGGTCACCGAACATGATCGGGGATTCCGCAGCGTGCAGTGCCGCCCGCACCGGCCCGGTCAGGTGGACCTCGACGTCCCACCGGCGGTCGCCGTCGGTACGGGCGCAGGGCAGCACCCACACCTCGCCACGCTGGTAACCCACCGCGTTCGTCACCACCGCCACCCCGCGCAGCACCGTCAGGTCCTGCTCCACCCGGCCGGTGTGCGCGGCGATGAACCGCCCGTCCGGCCGAACAACCCTCCAGTGCGCCTCGCCCCAACGAACCGACGTGCGGGCACCGAAGGCGACCGGGGCAACGCCGGCGAAGGTGCCGAACGGTGTCGCCCGGCCGATCCACCGCAGCACATACCGCACCACCGACTCGACCAGCCGCCGCAACCGATCCGGATCACAAGGCTCGCCGGTCACCGCCCAGGTGACCTGCTCGCACAGGTGCGGCGAGGCGCAGGCGACGGCCGCCGCGAACCCCGGCAGCGCCCACACACTGGTCAGCCACTGCCGCCACTGCTCCGGCCGCTGCACAGTCAGGTCGGGCCACGCGGGCAGGGTCAGACCGCTCGGGTAGGCGGCGACTCGGATCAATGCCGCACCAGCCGCAGCAAACACGCTGCACCACCGCAAACAAGGGGAAGGGGCCCGGTGTCGGCGGACACCGGGCCCCGACAGAGGGTGCGGACAGGGGTTACTTGCTGCCGCCGGAGCAGGCGTTGGAGCCCGTGTTACCGGAGCCGCAGTTGTCGTCGGTGCTGGTGGCGTACCCACCGGCGGCGGGGCCGGCGTCCACCAGCGTGATGTCCAGGTCGAACTCGTCGAGGTCCGTGGTCTCCACTCGCTGTGCCTTCCTATGCGGGGGTGAAGGTGAGGACGAGGCGGCTGTGCCGCTTGTCCAGCACCGTCCCGGCCGGCAGGTCGCCGTCGGGAGTCCGTGCGGGCAGAACCTGCAGCACCGGAGCCGGTTCGCCGCCGTCCACCCACGCCCGCATGTGCGCCACCATCCGCCCGGCCGCGCCGGCGGCGTCCGGTCCGTGGGCACACGCGCCAAGGTCGAACATGTCATCGGTCCAGCGCAGCGCCGACCGGTAGACGAACGTGCCCCCATGCAAGCCTGCGGGCGTACCGAACCGCCACGCCGGCGCGACGACGCCGGCGTCGACGGCCTCCTGCTGCGCCGCAAGCACCACGAACTGATCCACCTCGGCGGCGAGACGCGCCGCCAGCCACAAGTCCAGATCAGCCAGGACAGTCCGAGGCGGCAGGGCAACCTCCGCCCACGCCTGCTCCCGCGGCCGCGACAACAGCCCACCCACCAGGTTCGGGCTGACCTGCTGACCCTCATCCAGCCGCAGGTGCACACCGTCGGCCACGTCGACGTACCGCACATCGTGGGCTCCGGCGCCTTGCATCGCCACGAACCCGCACAGGCGCTGACTGCGGCTGACCAGCCGGTCACCGTCACGACGCAGCGCCCACGACCGAGTCATCCCGAACGTCCGCAACGGCACCACCAACACACCACCCTCGACCAGCTGGCCGATCCACGCCGCAGGGATGTCCCACGCGCCGGCCGTCACGATGATCAGGTCGAAGCAGGGACCCGGAACCAGCGGCTGCTCGGCGTCGGCGCACACCACGGTGACGTCGCCATACCCCGCCGCCGTCAAACACGCCACCGCCCGCTCGGTCACCTCCGGGTCGATGTCCACGCTCGTCACCGACCCCGACTCACCGACCAACTCGCGTAGCAGAGACGCGTTGTAGCCACCCGAGCCGATCTCCAACACATGCCGGCCCGCCAACCCGCCATCGAGAGCGTCGACCGCCTGACCCAGCATCTCCGCGATCAACCACGGCGCCGACACCGAACTGACGGTCTCCTCACCGCGCCGCTTCGTGACCACAGCGCTGTCGCCGCGGTACGCCTCCTCGACTGCAACGCCCGGCGTGAACACCTCGCGAGGCACCGTCCGCAGCGCCGCCTCCACCTCGGGCGGCATCACCAGCCCTTTCGCCTCCTGGTCGGCGACCAGGTGGTCGACCATCGCGTCCCGGAGGCCTTCGCTGCTCACCGTATCGACACCCATGTGCTCTCACTTCTCCTATTCGCGGGCTATCCGTACGACCCGCTTTTTCTCTGCATCCGAGGCTGGCAGGACGGCCTCGGGGGGTACGGATCCTTATGCCGCAGGGGCGCCGGCGTTCGTGGAACCGGGCGCGTCGGCCGGTGCTTCGCCTGGACCGTCGCGGTGAAGCCGCTACGTCAGGCCGAACCTCGCCCCGGCTGGTGCGTGCCCGGGGTCGGTTGGCCGCCGATCGGGGGAAGCGACGACCAACCGACCAGCACCACCGGGACGACAGGTGCATAGCCGCGGGTTACGGCCGCTCAGATCTGCTGCCGCCCCAAGGGCCGCACGATCCGATCGCTGGCGGTCCACCGGTTGGCGCAGATGCCTCTGGGCTGATCACGGCCCCGGCGCCATGGACATCATCAAGGGCCCGAGGTGCAAGATCCATGACGTAGGCCTCCCTTTCGTGGACGATGCTGACGATCGGCCGTCCGGGGCCGCGCTCGTCGCATCACCACTCAACGCCTGCCTGCCGATGTCGAACACCCTCGACACCAATTCTCGACACCGGACAGTGCCGGCCGACGGCGTACCGCTGAAGGCGCTGAGCCACTCGACAGGACCAGTTGCATGGGATCTACTTGCCGGCTGTCGGTGACCGTCGGCCGGCGCCAGGGTGGCAACGGTGCTGATGATCTGCCCTTGCCCTGTAGATCAAGGTAGTTGAGCAGTTCGAGCGGGCCCCCGTCGCGTGACTCATGTTCGGCCCGAGAGGCTCCATCAGCACCGGTGGGTAGGTCCTCGATACTCTCGGTTTGATCGACGAGGGTAGATGCTCTCCGGACTTGCCGCATCGACCGCGACAACGGTCAACGTTCAGTGCCAGGGAGGTGTGACGATCTGGCTGGGCGGTTCGCGAGCTGCGGTCCGCATCTACTCGGGTCAGGCACAAGATGTGCCAGTATTCGGGTGTGCGTTCAGCCAAGGTCTTGGTGCCGCTGTTCGGTCTGGTCGGAGCAGCCTGCGTGATTGTGGCTCCGTTCGACGATCGGGAATCGTCGCGGTTGGGGAGCATCGCATTGGTGATCCTGTCGTACTGCGTGGCTGTGGCGGGCGGGGCAGGCACCACACGCGCACGGGGACTGATCAGCATTGGCTTAGGGCTGTTGGCTGTGGCTTGGGCGGCGGACTTCTGGTGGGGCACCGAGGCTGCTGGAGGGCTGGGACAGCGTGTGGTTATTGCCGGGCCGGGCATCGAGAGTGCGGGCGGTTCGCCCTTGGCGGTGAGCGGTAGGGAGTGGGTGATGGCGCTGGTGCAGCTGGTCGGCCTGCTAGCCCTTGCCGTCGGCCTAGCGCTGCTACCGGGGGGAACGAGGCGCAGATCGCGGGCGGCCCAGACGACATTGGCAGTTGCGGTCGCCGTTCTGCTGTTTGGTGTGGTGGCGGTGCCTGTCGCCGTCGGCAGCGGCCAGGTCGCCGAAATGTGGCGCACGGCCTGGCCCATGGTCCTTGTGGCCTTGGCTGCCTTCGGCGCCGCCGTGGTTTCGATGCGGTACGCCGACCGTTGTTGGCTGGTGCCGGCAGGGGCGGTCCTGCTCGAGGTATGGGCGGCGCTGTCTCTACACGCATCCATCAACGATTGGGTCACCTGGTCGTCCTTCTGGCCCTCGACAAGCGCCGGGGCTGGGATCGTCAGCACGTCTGCCGCCGGGGGAAGCCTGAGTGGTGTCGATGTCGCGGCTGGGGTGGCCGCAGCCTGCGCCCTGGGAGGAGCGGCGCTGTTGGCTGGCGGAGCCGTCCGGCCGGGTTGGGGACGCCGGGCTGCCTGACCCCTGCCAGTGGACCACAGCAGATGGCAACACCAGGACACAGTGATATCTATCGCTATATAAGCTCTTGATCCTCTCCGTGGTCGCCCCATAGCTTTGGGTGATCAGTCGACCATCCACGGGGGACAGGGCGACACGGGACGGTGTCCCCAACGGCGAAAATCGCTCAGAGCGTGTTTGAGAAGGTCTGTTTTGGACGGCGTGGCGGCGTGACATGCACCGTTGGGGCGGGCAGGGTGGCGCGG
>NZ_JBNCLE010000037.1:0-22252 GCF_049844495.1 Micromonospora sp. DT48 | reverse complement strand
TCACCACCGAAACCACCCCAACCTGGCGAGACGACTAAACCACAACACACGCAAAATACGTGAATCAGACGTCCTCTAAGACGCAGGCTGGTGCCGCGTCCACTCGGGCGCACGAAAGGAGTTTCCATGCGGTACCGCACGATCGGCAGCGACCCGCGTACCCGGCGCGAGGTCAGCGTACTCAGCCTCGGCGCGATGCTGTTCGGCACGAAGACCGACGAGGCCACCTCGTACGCGATTCTGGACCGGTTCGTCGAGGCCGGCGGCACCTTCATCGACACGTCCGACAACTACGCGTTCTGGATGAACGGCGGACAGGGCGGCGAGAGCGAGGAATTGCTGGGTCGGTGGCGGCGTAGCCGGGGCATCGGCGACGAGATCGTCATCGCCACCAAGCTCGGTGCCCGTCCGCTGGCCCCCGGCACCAGCTACCTGGACAACGCCGAGGGGTTGTCGGCCAAGGTGATCCGGGAGTCCGCCGAGCGCAGCCGGGAACGCCTCGGCGTGGACCGGCTGGATCTGCTCTACGCCCACATCGAGGATCACCGGGTGCCACTCCAGGAGACCGTGGAGGGCTTCGCCGAGTTGGTCGCCGAGGGCACCGTGGGGCTGCTCGGCGCGAGCAACCACCGCACCTGGCGGGTGGAGCGGGCTCGGGCGTTGACCGCCGCGGCCGGGCTGCCCGGGTACGAGGTGCTCCAGTACCACCGCAGTTACCTGCCGGCCCGGCTGGACGGGCCGACCGACCTCGACGCGGACGGCAACGTGGGCGCCGCCGGTCCCGAGCTGATCAGTTACCTGCGGGCCGAACCCGAGCTGACCCTGGTGTCGTACGGGTCACTGCTGTGGGGTGCCTACGTGAACCCGAACAAGCCGCTGGGGCCGGAGTACGACCTGCCGAGCGCGCCGGTGCGGCTGGCCGCGCTGCGGGAGGTGGCGCAGCAGACCGGTGCGACGGCCAACCAGGTGGTGCTGGCCTGGCTGATGGGCGGCGAGATCTCCACCATTCCGCTGGTGGGAGCCTCCTCGGTGGCGCAGTTGGACGAGAGCCTCGCCGCCGTGGACCTGGAGTTGACACCCGAGCAACGGCACCGGCTCGACACCGCCTGGTGAACGGGGGCCGGCAGCACGACGGGGCCTGCCACGCCGCGAGACGGCGGATCGGCCGGGCCCCCGACAACTGCCGACAGGTGGTGCCCGGTGCCACGGGTGTCAGGACAGCCGTCGCTAGATCTGATCTAGCGGCGGCTGTTCGCCGTCTCGCGCCTGTGCGGTGAGTCGACCACTGCCGCCGACCACCGTCGTTGTAGGTGACGGGTGGCCACGGGAGGAGGAGCATCTTGTCGTACCCGTGGGGTGTGGTGGGGCGCCGGGTCACGGCCCGGCCCATCGGCGTGACGAACGGAAGGAAACCTCACAATCATGAGTAGACGCACCACCGGCCTCGCCATCGAGGCCGAGGGTCTGACCCGGTCGTTCGGCGAGACCCGCGCGCTCGCCGGGATCGACCTCCAGGTTCCGGCCGGTGCCGTGTACGGGCTTCTCGGCCCGAACGGGGCCGGCAAGACCACCGCCGTACGCGTGCTGGCCACGCTGCTGCGCCCGGACGGCGGGCACGCCCGGGTGTTCGGCCACGACGTGGTCTCCGAGGCCGACGCGGTACGCGCCCGGGTCAGCCTGACCGGCCAGTACGCCTCGGTGGACGAGGACCTGACCGGCACGGAGAACCTCATCCTGCTGGGTCGGTTGCTCGGGCTGCCCAAGGCCGCCGCCCGGCAACGGGCCGAGCAGCTGTTGACCGCGTTCGGGCTGACCGAGGCGGCCGGACGGCAGGTGAAGAAGTACTCGGGCGGTATGCGGCGACGCATCGACATCGCGGCGAGCATCCTGAACACCCCCGACCTGCTGTTCCTCGACGAGCCGACGACCGGGCTGGACCCGCGCAGCCGCAACCAGGTGTGGGAGATCGTCCGGGCGGTGGTCGCGCACGGTACGACCGTGCTGCTGACCACGCAGTACCTGGACGAGGCCGACAAGCTGGCCAGCCGAATCGCGGTGGTCGACCACGGCCGGGTGATCGCGGAGGGCACCCCGGGCGAGTTGAAGTCGTCGGTCGGCTCCGGCACGGTCCACCTGCGGCTGCGCGACGCCGACCAGCGGCCCGAGGCCGAGCGGGTGTTGCAGGCCACGCTGAGCGTGCCGGTCCAGTTGGAGGCCGACCCGGTGGCGATCACCGCCCGGGTCGGTGGCGACGGCAGCGAGCTGGATGCCGGCGCCCAGGCCGCCTTGGCGCTGGGCGAGCTGTCCCGCGCCGGGATCGTGGTCGACGACTTCTCCCTCGGCCAGCCGAGCCTGGACGAGGTCTTCCTGGCCCTGACCGACCACCCCGCCGTACCGGCCACCGACGAGCGGGACGACGAGCTGGAGGCAGCCCGATGAGCAGCGACACCGCCACCTCGACCGGTCGGGCACCGACGGTCTTCGTACCCTCCTCCGAGGCGTTGGCGACGGTTCTCGCGCCCGGCGCACGGCCACCTCGGCCGAGCCCGCTGTCGGCGTCGTTGACCTTCAGCTGGCGCGCCCTGCTGAAGATCAAGCACGTGCCGGAGCAGCTATTCGACGTGACCGCGTTCCCGATCATCATGGTGCTGATGTTCACGTACCTGTTCGGCGGCGCGCTCGCCGACAGCCCTCGTGACTACCTGCAGTTCTTCCTGCCCGGCATCATGGTGACCAGCGTCGTGATGATCACCATGTACACCGGCGTCGGCTTGAACACCGACATCGAGAAGGGCGTTTTCGACCGGTTCCGGACGCTGCCGGTGTGGCGGCCCGCCGCACTGGTCGGCATGATCGTCGGGGACGTGCTGCGTTACGTCCTCGCCGCAGTGGTGATCCTGACCGTCGGGCTGGTGCTCGGCTTCCGCCCCGACGGCGGCGTGTTCGGCGTACTCGCCGGGATCGGCCTGCTGGTGGTCTTCTCCTTCGCGTTCTCCTGGGTCTGGACGTTCTTCGGGCTGGTCCTGCGCAGCGAGAAGTCGGTGATGGGGGTCAGCATGATGGTGCTGTTCCCGCTGACCTTCCTGAGCAACGTCTTCGTCGACCCGTCCACGATGCCCGGTTGGCTCCAGGCGTTCGTCAAGGCCAACCCGATCACGCACCTGGTGTCGTCCGTACGCGCGGCGATGGCGGGCACCACGGACGCCTCGGCCATGATGTGGATCGCGGTCTGGAGCGCCGCGTTCATCGCCGTCTTCGGCACCCTAACCATGCACCGCTACAACCGCCGCTAACCCCACTCCCCCCCACCCCCACCCCCACCCCTGCCCCTGTCTGCATGCGTTGATCAAGAAGTTTTCGTCATAGTCGATCTCCCTGGTGACCAAAACCTCTTGATCAACCCGGGCTTGTCGGAGGGGGTCAGAGGTGCCAGGGGTGGGGGGTGGGTGGGAGGTAGCGGCAGGCAGCGCCGGTGGAGACCGTTTGGCGCAGGTGAGCGGCGAGCGGCGGGTGCCGCTGGTCGAGACGTCGCAACGTGTCACGGATGCGGGCGGTGACCGTCTTGCGGGCCCGTTCCGCCTCATCACCGAGCCGACGGCTACGTCCGGCCAAGCCCGCAGCAGCCCGCAACTGGTCGATCAACGCCTGCCGCTCGGCGTCCAGCGCCGCCACCCGTGCCTCGTCGCCACGCCCGGCCGCGAGATCGATCTCGTCGTCAAGTCGTTCCAGGTGACGCCGGTAGCGACTTCTCGCCTCGTCGTCGAGCACCTCGTCACCGCCCATCCGACGGGCGGCGACCAGGTCCGGCCCGGCGGCTGGATCGAGCAGCTCGACCGCCGGCACGTCGACACCCGGGCGACTGAGTAGCAGGCGCAGGTCGTGCAGCCCTTTGGCGTCAGGCAGGTGGACGGTGTCACCGTCGTAGGTGAGCCGCCAGACCGCACCGTCCCGCCGGAACTCGAACGCCGGGCCCACATCAGCCCCGCTGCCGCCGTACACCGACCCTGCGGCCCGCCCCACCGGCCCCACCGTCGTCCCGCCGCCGGCGCCCGCCGAACCGGCCGAGGTCGGAGTGGCCTCGGCGGATGTCCCGGCTGTGTCAGTGGTCGGGGCGGCAGCGGCGAGTCGGGCGAGGATGTGCGGCATATCGAGATCGCGCGCCTCCCGCTCGACCTCGGCGTACAGCATTGCGGCGCTGGTGACGTCACCCGGGCGGCCACGCGCGGTCAGCGCGTCGACGAGTGCGGCCCCGGCGATCACCGACCACGGGCGGGCACCCATCCGGTCGGCGGCGGCACGGGCTGCGGTGAAACCGGTGACGGCGTCGTCCCACCGCTGCTCGGCGACGTCGGCCACGGCGAGCCAGTGATCCACTGGGCCGCTGAGGTCGCATCCGAACAGCGAGACGAGCCAGTGCCCCCGGTACGGCGACAGTGCCTGACGGACCTCGGCGCAGTCGCTCGGGTCGGCGAGCGTGGCCTGCGCCCGCAACCGCCACCACAGCGGCGAGATCGACCCGACGAACCGGGTGTCCGTGGTGTCGAGTTCTGCGGCGAGGCGGGCCGCCGTGCGGTGATCGCCGCGTTCGGCGGCGGTGATCCCCCGCAGCAGACCGAGGTGCGGGTGGTCGACGGCGGTGAACGCGTCGAGCATGGCCTGGGCGTCGTCGAGCCGCCCACGCAACAACAGCAACCCCCAACGCAGGTGGTGACCGAGGAAGGCGTGGTCGGCCTGATCCCAGTCGTCGACCTCATCGAACTCGCGGTAACAGGTCTCGGCAGCCGCGAAATCACCCCGGAACGCATTTATGAGGCCACCGTCGATGGCTGTCGCCATCTGGTGCCGAGGCTTGCCGGTCTGTCGCCCCCCGGTGACGAAGGCGGTCAACTCATCGAAGTAGCGCGGGTCACCGAGTTCGAGCAGGGCGACCCAGCGCAGGGAGGTCGACCACAGCTCCGTCTCCCGATCGCCGGTGCGACGCGCGACGTCGCGGATCTCGCCGGTGAGGGCGGCCCGTTCGGGCGCGGTACCCAGTCCCCAGGTGGAGTCGTGCCGCACCCACAGGCTGAAGGTGAGCGCCTCGTCATCCCGTTTCGATCGGGCGAGTGTCTCGGTGGCGGTGATCAGATCCGTTTCGAGGGCAGCCGGTCCGGCGCTCTCGTCGGGCTCGCCGATCAGCCGTCGGTACGCCTCGCGCAGCAACTCCGTACTGTCGACGCCCGGCACGGGTTCGAGCTGCCAGTGGCGACGCACGTTGAGCGCGAACCTGGCCAACACCGCCGGGTCGTCGCCCGCCAGGGCCAGCGTGGCGGCCTCGCCGAGCATTCGGCGCGCCTCGTCGCGGGCACCGGTGTGGAAGAGTTGATCGGTCAACGCGGTCAGGATCTTGATCTGCTGGATGTCGTCCCGCACCACTTCCAGCGCCCGTCGCAGGTGGACGGTGGACTCCTCCAGCGCCAGCCGACACCGGGCGTCCCGAGCGGCGTCGAGCAGCAGATCGGTAACGTGGGCGGCGTCCAGGTGCCCGCCGGCCAGCCACGCGTGGCGGGCCACGTCGGCGGGGATCAGCAACTGGTTCAGCGCGTCGTGCCCCTCGACGGCCCGCACCACGGCGGCGTGCCGAGCGCGCCGCTCGTCGTCGGTGAGCGCGTCGTAGAGCGTCTCGCGGACCAGGTCGTGCACGAAGGCGTACCGGCCGTCGCCCTGGCTGGTCAGCAGGCGCGCAGCGACCGCGACGTCCAGCAACTCGCCGACTCGGGCCGGTGGCAGCCCGGCACCAGCCGCGAGAACCGCACCGTGGAACTCCCGGCCCAGCACAGCGGCGACGGTGAGCGCGTCGGCGACCATGGCGGGCAGGTGGTCCAGTCGTCGCCGCACCACCTCCCGGACGCTGGGCGGGATGGTGGCGAGCGCACCGTCGGCGTGCCACAGCCGGGCGGTCTGCTCGACGAAGAAGGGGTTGCCGCCGGTACGCCGATGCACGTCGTCGACGCAGTACGGATCGGGCACCCTACCGGCGGTACGGGCCATCAACGCGCCGACCTCGTCCCGGCTCAGGCCGGTGAGGCTGATCGTGGTGGCCTTGGCGACCAGCGACATCAGCAGCGGTCGCAGCGGGTGGTCGACGGCCTCCACCTCGGCGTCGCGGTAGGTGCCGACGAGCAGCAGCCGTTCGAACCAGGTGTGCTGGGCGGCGAACCGCAGCAGTCGCATCGACGCCGCGTCGGCCCAGTGCAGGTCGTCCAGGATCACCATGACCGGGCGACGCTGCGAGACGGCGACCAGCGCGGTGGTGACCGCGTCGTAGAGGGCGAACTCCTCCTGCTCGGCGGCCTCACCACGGACAGCGGCCTCACCACGGACAGCGGCCTCACCACGGACAGCGGCCTCACCACGGACAGCGTCTGACGCCAGTGGACTGGCCTCGCCGAGCAGCAGTGCCAACGCCGGTTCGGCGGACTCCCGGGCCAACGCCCAGTCCTCCGGAGAACGACGCAGCCGGCGTAGCACCTGCGTCCAGGGCCAGTAGCCGGGGGCACTCGCCGAATCCCAGCAGGCCCCGCTGAGCACCAACGCCCCCTGACGGCGGGCCTCGTCGGCGGCGGCGGTCACCAGCGTCGTCTTGCCGATGCCGGGCTCTCCCGCGACCAGCACCAGGCCCCCGTGGCTGGTGCCGGCCCGGTCCACCTCGGCCCGCAACAGACCGGCCGGATGATCTCGCCCGATCATGAATCCGCCCGCCTGCCCCGTCATGACCACCGACGGTAGCCGACCAGACCGACACGCCGTGCCGCACGCGGCCCCGCCAGCGCCCCCTCCCCAGGACCAGGCCCGCCCCCACTTCAGTTGATCAAGAAGTTTTGGTCGTCAAGGAGATCAACTATGACGAAAACTTCTTGATCAACCCGGGTCTAGGGGGTGGGGGTGGGGGGGCTGTTAGGTGGGTGAGGATCGCTTGGTTGGCTTCCCAGCCGTCGGGGAAGCGGACCGGCACGTCCAGTTGTGGCGCCTCGGTCGAGGGGTGCGCGTCCAGCAGCTCACCGATGCCGGCACGGGCCACCACGAGACATGCCTGCCGGTGCCGGGAGGTCAGCACGCAGAGTCGCCCCGACTCCAGGTGGAAGGCGGTGGCGTCGCGCCGACCGGAGAGCGGGTGCAGCACGATCGTCACGTCGTACTCCCGGCCCTGGAGCCGGTTGGCGGTGTCGACGGTGACGTCCGCACCGACCTCGCCGAGCTGCGCGCGGATGGCCGCGACCTGGTCCCGGTGGGCGGCACCGACGGCGATCCGGTCCGCGGTGACCGGCGCGCCACCGGGCGCCTGCTCGCAGACCGCGACCGCACCGCGCCGCAGCACCCGCAGCGCGAGCGCGGCGCACGCGGCGGCGGCCTCCCCGTCGGTACGCAGGGTGTGCCGGGCGGGCAACTCGTACAGCGCCCAACCGGTGGTGGCGGCCGACTCGACCGCCCGGTCGACGGCGTCGTCCGACCCGGGCTCGGTGAGGTGCAGTGCCCGGTCGGCCGGGCCGGTGCCGGCGCGGAAGCCGGTGAACGGATAGAACGCGCGGGACACGACCGGGGCGGCCGAGTCGGGCAGCCGCCAGGAGACCGGTAGCCGGTGCACCGGCAGGTGCGGGTTGTGCCGCAGCAGCACCGCCACCGCCGACTGCATCGGATCCCAGGTCAGCCCCGCCCACCGCTCGACGTCGACGGTGGAGAACGGGTCGAGCTGCCCCGGATCACCCACGAACAGCGCCCGTTCGAACCTGCCGGCCACGCGCAACAGGGCGTCCGAGCGCATCTGGTACGCCTCGTCCACGATCGCCCAGGGCCAGCAGCCCTCGGTGACCGTGGCCCATTTGGCGGCCGTACCGATGACCACGGCCGAGGCGGCCAGGTCGCCGGCTTTCGCGGCGACCCGGACCTGCGGGTGCGCCCGCACCCGGGGCGACGCCCGGTAGTCACCGGCCGAGAGCCGCCCCAGGCGCAGCTGCGGAGCCTTCGTGGCGAGCCGGTCGATCAGGTCGTCGACCTGCTCGTTGGTCTGGGCCACCACCATCAGCGGCTCGTCGGCACCCGCCAGTTCGATGGCGGCCCGCACCACCAGGGTCGACTTGCCGGCCCCCGGCGGTGAGTCGACCACCACGCCCCGGTGCTCGCCCGACCGCAGGTCGGCCAGCACGGCAGTGATCACGCGTTCGGCCTCGACAGCTGGCGGTACGGCCAGCTGCGGCGTCAACCTCGTCTGCCCCACCGGCCGCACCTTACCGCCAGCCACTCGCCGTCACCGCCGACGGCCAGCAGCCACGTCGACCGCAACGCGGGGTCAGTGGACGATCACCGGGGTCTTCGGCTGGTCACCCGGCTGGTCGTCGAGCAGATGTGACTCCTCGCGCCGCCTGGGCAGGAACGCCGCCGGAATGAACGTCGCCGCCACCAGGGCGAACGCCACCCAGAAGGTGGTGGCGAAGGAGCTGGCGGCGAAGTCCAGGCCGCGCTCGATCAGTGACGGGTCGGGCAACTGCTGCGCCAACTCCGGCCGCTGCTGGGCGGCGATCGCCAGGCCCGCCTCGGTGACCGGTTTGCCGCTGTCGTCGGCGAGGCCGGGGATCTGCCGGGAACCGTTCAGCTCGTTGGTGAGGATCACCGACATCACCGCGGCGCCGACGGAACCGCCGATCTGCTGGAGGATGTTCACCAGCGTGGACCCTCGGGCCACCTCGTGCCCGGTCAGCGTCTTCAGCGCCGAGGTCATGATCGGCATCATCGTGCCGCCCATGCCCAGACCCATCACGAACAGCGAGCCGCAGAGCAGCACGTACGAGGTGTCCGCGTCGAGCTGGGTGAAGGTGAAGAACCCGGCGAGGATGAGCACCAGCGCGAAGGGCACCGTCCGACCGACCGGCACCTTGTCGGCGAGCATCCCGGCGATCGGCATGGTGACCATGGCACCGATGCCCTGCGGGGCCATGAGCAGACCGGCGTGCAGCGTCGACTCACCACGCACCTGAAGGAAGTAGCTCGGAAACAACAGCCCGGCACCCATGAAGGCGATGATGAAGACGAACAGGGTCAGCGCCGCGATGGTCAGCCGACGGTTGCGGAACAGCCGCAGGTCGAGCAGCGGGTGCTTCGGCTTGAACGAGTAGAGGACGAACGACACCACCAGCACGGCGCCGATCAGCATCGGCCCCCACACCTCGGAGTCGGCGAAGGTGCCGGCCTCGGGCAGCGTGGAGACGCCGTACAGGAACAGGGCGAGACCCGGCGAGAGCATCAACATGCCGAGGAAGTCGAAGGACTCGGACGGCTGCGGATTGTCCTTCGGCAGGGCCAGCTGGGCGTAGACCAGCGCGATCACACCGATCGGCAGGTTGATCAGGAAGATCCAGTGCCAGCTCGCCACGTCGATCAGCCAGCCGCCCAGGATCGGGCCGCCGATGGGACCGAGCAGCATCGGAATGCCGAGCACGGCCATCAACCGGCCGATCCGGTTCGGCCCGGCCGCCCGGGTCATGATCGCCATGCCGATCGGCATGAGCATGCCGCCGCCCAGCCCCTGCACCACCCGGTACGTGATCAGCTCACCGATCGTGTCGGCGGTGGCGCACAGGCCCGAACCGATGGTGAACAGCGCCAGCGCCATCATGTAGAGGCGTTTGGTGCCGAACCGGTCGGCGGCCCATCCGCTGAGCGGGATGACCGTGGCCAGGGCGAGCGTGTAACCGGTCATCGTCCAGGCGACGCGGGCGTACGAGGCGTCGAACTCACTCTGGAACGTCGGCAGGGCGACGCTGACCACCGTCACGTCGAGGATCGACATGAGCGCACCGAGCACGACGACGCCGGCCACCTTGAGCACCGCGGCGTCGAGCTTGTCCGAAGTCGGGACAGGCTGCGGTGCCGCGACGGATTGCTGTGTCACGAGGTCTCCTGTTGTCGGATCTGTCCATGGGGACGAGCGGTGGTGGCCGACGTGGCGCCTGCTGACCGGCGCGACTCGGCGGTGAAGCCCGCACGGCACAGTAGCCCTCGGCAACGACACTTCGCCGCCCGTTTTGCCATCAGCAGAGCCTTCTGTGAGCACGGCCACGGTGACTCCACGTCGCGAGGCGTGCCGGAGCGTGAAACGGGTACGCGCGGCACGCGCGGTCGCTGTCCGGCAGCTGGGGAAGGTGGTGTCAGCGTGGCGAAGTTCCTGGTCATGGCGTCCTACACGGTCCCGGGAATGGCCGGGTTGGCCAAGGAGGGCGGGACGGCGCGGTCCGAGGTGATCGAGGCCATCGTCACGAACGCGGGCGGGCAGGTGGAGGCCGTGTACTTCGCGTTCGGCCAGGTCGACCTGTACGTGATCTGCGAGGTGCCGGACAACGTGACAGCCGCCGCGCTCGGCATCGCGGTACGGGCGGCGGGCGGCGTCGACGCTCATACCGTGCCGCTGCTGACCGCAGCGGAGGTCGACGCCGCCGCCCGGTTGCCGGTCGCCTACCAGCCGCCGGCTCCCTGACCCGCGTTCAGGCCACTCCCTGTCACCCGAGGGTCGCCTCGGGGTTCGCCCACAGGGGACTCCCGTCAGGGCGGCGGTCAGTCGGGTACCGCGCGCAGGCCCCTGACCAGGACGGCGGCGAGGTGACGGGGGTTGTAGCGGGAGTCGGCCGAGGCGCCGATGCAGAGGTTGCCGACCCCCTGCAACAGGTTCAACGGGTCGATCGGGTTGATCTGTCCGGCGTCGACGGCGGCGTCCAGCAGCAGCGTGACCGCCGGGAGCAGGTGGTCGAGGAAGTAGGCGTGCAGCGGCTCGAAGGCGGCGGCGTCGGAGTGCATCGCCTCGGCCAGGCCGTGCTTGGTGATCAGGAAGTCGACGAACAGGTCGATCCACGTGGTGAGCGCGTGGTGCGGGCTCGGGCTGCTCGCCAGCAGCGCCGGTGCGGCCTGAGCGCATGCCTGCACCTGGTGCCGGTACACCGCCACGATCAGGTCGGCCCGGCTGGGGAAGTGGCGATAGATCGTCCCCACGCCGACGCCGGCCCGGACGGCGATGTCACGGACCGGGGCATCGACACCGAAGTCGACGAAGGCCGCGGCGGCGGCCTCAAGCAGGGCTTGCTTGTTGCGCTCGGCATCGGCTCGCTTCCGGGGAGCCGGTGGGTCGGTGTCGCGGGCCGGCACGGTCGTATGGCCTCCGTCACAATCACTGCTAAACGGAACCAGGTTCCGTATCGTTTAAACGGAACCCGGTTCCGCTTCGATCGTCCCTCTCCCCGTCTCGAGGAGCAACAGTAATGAGCATCGCAGAACGCCACCCCAGCCCGATCGTGTCGGTACGACCGGTGGTGCTGCCCGCGCCGACCCGGGGCACCGACCTCCAGGTGCGGGTCACCGCCCCGGTCCACGGGACCGGACTGCCGGTCATCGTCTTCGCGCACGGCTTCGGCGGCAACATGGACATGTACGCGCCACTGGTCGAGCACTGGGCAGCACACGGCTTCGCGGTGTTCCAGCCCACCCACCTCGACTCTCGGACCCTGGCCGTCGGGCCGGACGACCCGCGCCACCCCGAGATTTGGCGCATCCGGGCCGCCGACCTGACGCAGGTCCTCGACTCGATGGAGATGATCGCGGCAGCCGTCCCCGGACTCGCCGGGCGGATCGATCACCACAGGATCGCGGCAGCCGGCCATTCGTGGGGCGGCCAGACGGCGAGCCTGCTGCTCGGCGCCCGGGTGCTCGACTCCGACGGCTCCCCGGGCGAGGATCTGTCCGACCCCAGGGTCACCGCGGGCGTCCTGCTCGCCACCACCGGCACCGGCGGCACCGACCTGACCCCGTTCGCCGCCGAGCACTTCCCGTTCATGAGCCCGAGCTTCACGGAGATGACCACCCCCGCCCTGGTCGTCGCCGGTGACCAGGACACCTCACCACTGTCGGTACGGGGGCCGGACTGGTTCACCGACCCGTACTTCCTGAGCCCCGGGCCGAAGAGCCTGCTCACCGTGTTCGGCGGCGAACACTCGCTGGGCGGCATCCCCGGCTACGGCGTCACCGAGACCACCGACGAGAGCCCGGAGCGCGTCGCCCTGATCCAGCGCGCCACCACGGCGTACCTGCGCAGCGTGTTCAACCCGGGCGACCCGACCTGGTCGCAGGTGGATCCGGGCCCACTGGGGCGCATCGAGTCCCGCGGAGAAGGCGGACCATCGCCCGAATCGGCCGGACGGTCAGCTCAGTAATCCCTGGCTGGGAGCGGGGGCCACCAGCCGGGCGTCCTGAAGAACGCGGGTCAGGGCGGCCATGGCGACCTGGAAGTCGTGCCGGTCCGCCGCGTGGAAGCGTCGGAAGAACCAGTCGGGTACGCGGGACTGCCGTTGCCGGCTACGGAGGATCAGATCCTGGACCTGTCGGGCCAGGGCGAGCAGATCAGCCGAGACGTCAACCCCGCGCTGCCCGACTGCGGCGGCGATCCGCTCCTGCATCACGGCCAGGGCGCGCTCCCGCTCGGCCGCCACGTCCCGCTGACTGCGGTAGATCTCCAAGCCGAGCAGCAGCGCGCCGAGCGACGGGACGTACCACTGGAGCAGCAACTGCGAGACGGTCAGCTCGGCGATCACACCGAACACCACACCGAGCAGGCCCCACGCCGCCGTGCCGCCGAGCACGACATGGGCGTAGCGGCGGCGTACCCGGGCTCCCCAACCGAGATTCTGCTGCTGGCAGGCGAGCACGTCATATGGGGTGGGCAGGGGTGGCACCTCGTAGTAGTCGCGCAGGTATTTCTCGTCGCCCCGATAGAGCCGCTCCAGGCGACTGACTTCGGCCGCACCCACCTCTCCGCCGGCGACCACGGCGTTCCACGGCAGGCCGAAGAGTCGGACGTCGAACATCTCCTGGAGTACCGCGCCGCGACCGAGTTGGCCGCGCGACCAGGTGCCGAGCCCCATCGCGTTGGCCAGCGCCCAGAGCGCCCCGATCGCGGTGACCATCGTGGACGACACGCCGGTGAGGGCTACCACCGCGCCCGCCACGCCGAGCAGGATGGACAGGAGCATCCGCAGGTTGTCGAGTCGTTGCGCCCGCGAGTGGCAGACGGACATGGCCCGCAGCAGGGCCATCATCTCGGGCTCGGTCTGTCGGCTGAGCAGGGACTTGGCGGGGTCGGTCACGACGGCCTCCCGGGTCCGATAAGCCGATTCTAAATCAAGATCACCGATTGTCACCCTCGGTCCTGTCGCGATCACGAGGTGAAGTTGGCGCTTAGTTACCTTTTGGTAGCCCTTTTGCCGACATGGGAAAGACTCACTGATTGCCCCAACAGTCAGTTAGATTGAGCCGGCGCACAGGCACGTGTGCCGCCTCTCCGGACGGGCAATCTGCGAATCGCCCCGTCCGCTTGCACCCTTGGAAGGTCCAACGAAGGACATGGGCTACAGAGTCGCCAATGGGCACCCGGCACCGGACACCGTCGTCCTCTCGGCCGTACGCGAGTGGGCCGGTGCGACCGACGTCCAGATCGTGCCGGAGTTCACCCCTGATCCACACAAGACAGACGCCCGGCTCTACTGCGTGTCAGTCCTCTGGCGCGAGGGCGCGGGGTCGACCAAGCAGAAGTACATCGTCAAGGTGGTCTCGGCGGAGTCCGCCGACGAACTCATCGAAGGACATGACCGGGCCCAGCGTTCCCGCTCCGGTTTCGCCGAACGGCACATCGTCGAGCAGCTCGACTGGTACCGGGTGGACAGCCGCCGCCGGCTGCTGATCCAGCAGGTCGCCAACGGCGGTGATGCGGTCGTGAGCCTGGCGGCGTTGGACGACGACGAACGACAGGACGCCCTCCCGCAGATCGTCGACGCGCTCGTCAACGACTGGAACGCGCCCGACACCGGTCGACACGGCGTCCGCCTGCCGACCCGCGAGACCACAGTCGGCGAGTTCGTCCGGCAGGAGGTCGCGCAGCTGGCCTCCGCGCGCTCGGTGCTGGCCGCCGCCGCCCGACTCGGCGCCATCGACAACGCCGGTACGGTGCTGGACCTCGACGGCGCACCGAACCCCCTCGCCCTCCTGACCCGCACCAACTCGCCGCTGGCCCGGCACACCATGGACTGCCTCGTCGGTCACACCCACGGCGACCTCAACGGCGGCAACGTCCTCATCCCGTACGAGCGGGGTGAACCCCGATACGGCGCCTTCCTGCTGGTCGACCTCGGCGGCTACCGGCCCGACGGTCCGCTCACCCGGGACCTGGTCTTCGCGCTGCTGAGCACGCTGCTCGGGACGGTCGCACCGCGCCCTTGCGGCCCGGCCCCGGCCGAGGTGCTCCCCCGCGACCAGGCCGACGCCATCAGCCACTTCCTCATCGATCCGGACAGCTCGCCGTCGAGCCGGCTGCTGCCCGGTCTCGCGACACTCATTGAAAAGGTGTACGCCACCGGACTGCGCCACGCCCGGCGGGCCAACTACGGGCCGGAATGGCACCAGCAGTGGTGCCTCACACTTGTCGGCCAGGCACTGGTCCACCTCACCTTCGACGACATCGGCGAGGCCGGACACCGCTGGTGTCTACGGTTGGCGACGAAGGCGTTGGCGGCGTACCTGAAACTGATCCGGGCGGATCCGACGACGCTGGCCCCCGAGCCGTTGCCGACGCCGACGAGCGCGACAACGGTGCCGGCTCCGCGATCACCGCTGTCATGGGCGGGCGACACGGTGAAGCTGGCTCCGCTACCACCGCTGACCGTGCCCGCCGTGCCCTCGACCGGTCAGCGGCACACCAACGGTCCGGGCACCCGGCTCGACCAGCGGTGGTTGACCCACTGGTCACTCCGTCACCTGCGGGATGTCCCCCTCGGGGCAGCCAGTGACCCGGTGGCCCGCCCCCATGACGCCGCGTTCGCGGGCCGGGGTGACGTGCCCGCCCGCTGGCCCGCCAACGGGGCTCCGGTCGCCGACCGGGCGGAGCAGCGCGGCCGGGCAGCCCATCGCCGCAAGCCACCGCACGACGACTCGGCAAACCTGGGCCGGGCACGCCGGAACCGGCTGCGCCTGCCGTCGGTCCGCCTACGCACCGTGATGGCCACCCTGGCCGGGGTGGGATTGGCCGGGAGCGTGTACCACTTCGCGCCACCCGAACGACGTGAGGATCACCTCGCGGCTCCGACCCGGACCATCACCGCGACCCCCACCCGAAACGTCCCGTCGGCCCCCGGACGCAGCGACGATCGCGGCCCGACCCTGCCCGACGATCTGGGCGAGTTCGCCGAGTACGTCGCCGACCTGGTCGAGGAGACACCGGTGGGCAAGTACGCGTGCACCCGCTACGAGGTGCGGTCCTGGGAGCAGGGTGAGGGCCGGTCGACGCCCAGCCGCCACCGGTACGAGCTGTGGTTCACGGCGGAGCAGGGCGGCAAGAAGGTGGCGATCGAGTTCGGCCCCACCGGGTCGAGACGTGCCCGCACGACAACGTTCACCGCCGGAGAGATGACCGAGGTCGACCCGGTCCCGAAGAAAGACCCGGAGGCACTGCGGGTCCAACTGTGGCGGACCTGGGGCAAACTGCCACCCGAACTGCGGAACACCAGCGGCATGCTGCAACTGGTCGCCCGGATCCTCCTACACCACCCACTCGCCCCCGCGCAGCGTGCCGTGTTGTTGGAGGAACTCTCCACGATGTCGGGGATCGAGTTCGCCGGCAGCTACCCGGACGACGAGGGCGAGCCCGGGGTGGCCTTCCAGGCGGAGGACCAGGATGGTCGGCGGGACACGCTGTTGTTCGACAGCAACGGCCGCCTACTCAGGCACGACCTCACGCAGGGCGACCTGCTGCTCAGTCAGCACCATCTGATCCGCACCACGCGGACGGACACGATGACCACGCCCTGCGGATAGGTGCCGTCAGGGACAGGACCGATAGACGCGATTGGCCCAGTTGCGCCACTGGCCGGCGTCAGCGAGCACCCGCTTGCTCGGATTGACCCGGAACAGCTCCTGGTCGTGGTAGTAGAAGCCGACATGACCGCTGCCGAGGTTGTAGTGCGCCGACTCGACCCGGAACTGCCAACTCCAGGTGGAGAGGTTCTGCCAGCCGCAGGAGGAGAGCTTGCCGCGCGGATAGCCGTAGTTCGGCCACTCGTAGAAGCAGAACCAGCCCGAGGGGCAGTCGGCCATGCCGTAGGTGCCGATCGGGGCGTCGAGGGTGACGACCACTTCGCCACCCTGGTAGCTGATCTCGTTGTGGTTGAGCACCGTGCCGCCCGGGTGGGCGGCGAGATACTGCCGCACCTTCAGGCTCGTCGGTGGCCCGGCCAGGGCTGGCGCGGGCAGCATCACCCCGAGGAGGAACAGGGCCACAATCGACGATGTCAATGTACGGAAAGGAAAGGTGATCGTCATCTGAAACCCCCGCAGCACAGCCGTGTATGCCGGACAGCAGCCCGAACAATCGCGCCGACCCCGCCTCTCGACGGTGCCAGCCGCCCCAACCCAGGGTAGAAAACGCCCAGCTCAGATCACCAGGAGTGACCCCAAGAACAGCTCCTCACCATTCTCGAATTGCCCCAATTACCTGCGCGACAGCAATTGCCAGATGCAAATCCCTTGACCTTCTCCGACGGTGCGGGCGAACAGACTTGGTCGGCGGACATCCCGGCGGCGGGAAGTCGCGACCGAGCGATGGCCAAAACCGCCGAAGGGCGTACGCGACAGCGCAGTCATTGATGTCGATGCATCCGCCCTCTAGCATGCGACCATGAGTGCTCGTCGCGTCACGCTCGTCGTGGCCCTCGCCGCCATGCTCGGGCTCGCCGGCACCGCTGTCGCCCACGCGGCCGACGATCCGGTCCTGACCACCCCGGGCGCGCCTGTGGTGGTGACGAACGAGCCACACCAGCTCACCCTGACCTGGGCACCGTCGGACTGGATCGGCGAGCCGGGCCAGACGCCGATCCGGCACGAGGTGCGGGCCTGGGTCGGCCCCAACGTCTACCGGATCCTCGGCACCACCACCGACGCCGACCTGACGCTCACCAACCTCGCGCCGGGCACCGAATACCGACTCACCGTCTGGGCGTACGCCGATCGTGGGTACTCTCTCGACTCACCCGTCACGCCGGTGCGCACCGCGTACGGAAAGGCGAGGGTGCGCTACTTCAACCTGAACTGGTCACCGACCGGCAACCAGATCCACCACGCACTCGACATCGTCAACACCGGCACCGCGCCGCTGGACCTGGCCGACGTGCGGTTCCGCTACCACCTGACCTTCGAGGGTGGGAACACCTCACTGGTCACCAACTGCGACTGGGCCGCGATCGGCTGCGCCAACGTGCAACGCCACCTCCAGTTCTTCCCGCCGCCCCTACCGCCCGGCCCACCCGCTCCGCAGGTCTCGCCGTCACCGAGCACGTCGACCCCGACGCTCGCGCCGCCGACACCTACGCCCACGGTCTTCCCGCCACCCGGCACGCCGGTCCCCGGCTGGATCGAGCTGACCTTCGCGAGCAGGGAACTGGCCCCGGGTCAGTCGACCGGGCCCATCTACCTCCGCCACCATCGCCCGGACTGGTCGACGCTCGACGAGCGCGACGACCGCAGTTGGCAGCAGGCCACCGGCGGCTGGGCCGACAACAGCCGGATCACCCTGGACGTCGACGGCATCCGCGAGTACGGCGACACGGACGCGTAACCGGCCTCATGCTCCACCGGGGTGTTGATCGAGCAGCCGGCCTTTCGGCTCCGTTCACCTCGCGGCGAGTCAGTTGGTCCCGGCCGACGACTCCGGAACGGGTTCGAGGACGAAGACCGGGATCTGGCGGTCGGTCTTGCGCTGATAGTCGGCATAGTCCGGGAACGCCTCGACCGCCCGGCCCCACCAGAGTGCCTTCTCGTCACCGAACACCTCACGGGCCCGGTACTGCGCGGTCACCTTGCCGTCCTGAAGCTCGATGATCGGGTCGGCGACCAGCGCGGCGTACCACTGTGGGTTCTTGGGCGCGCCTCCCATCGACGCGACAGCGGCGTAACGGCCCTCATGCTCGACGCGCATCACCGGGGTCTTGCGGAGCTTGCCGGTCTTGGCACCCCGGTAGGTCATCAGCACGATCGGCCGACCGGCGATCGTGACGCCCTCGGTCGTTCCGGTACGCACGATCTGCTCGACCTGCTCGCGGACCCACTCCAACGCGCTCGGCTCGTAGTCACCCGTCAATCCCATACCCCTCAAACTACGCGACCACCAGCCGAGTCACCGCCAAGCCGGGCTCGTCGGTCTTCGAGTAGTGCCACCAGTCGAAAGGGACACATCACGGCAGCACAACTGCCTGATCGCGGGAATGGCGCGGCGTCACTCCCGGACTAGATGATCTTGGGCAGGTGGATCTGATTGGTGGGTATCCCGGCGGCGGGGAATCGGTGTCGGGCGATGTCGATCATGGCGGGTGGGCCGCAGACGTAGAGGTGCTGACTGGGACGAAAGTGGTAGAGGGCGAGGGTGAGTGCGTTGCCCTGTTCGGCGGGGGCCGCGCAGGGGTCGTGGGAGAAGGCCGGGATCACGGTCAGCCAGGGGTGGGCCTGGTCGAGTTTGTCCAGGGTGATCGCGTCGTAGAGGTCGTCCACGGTGCGTACGCCGACGATCAGGGTGACCCTGCGACCGTCCGGCGCGGCGGCGACCTGCTCGACCAGGGCGCGTAGTGGGGCCAGCCCCGTCCCTCCGGCGACCAGCAGCAGGTCCCCGACGGGTACGGCGGAGTCGGGCGGCGGGTCACCGGCCGCCTCGGAACCGGTCGGCAGGTTGAGGCCGATGTCGACGGGTGGGCCGAGATGGAGCAGATCGTTGGGGCGTACCTCGTGGACGAGGGTGCGGGAGACGGTGCCGGCGGGGACCGCGCGGACGTGCAGCTCGACGGTGCCGTCGGGGCGTGGGGCGTTGGCCGGGCAGTACCAGCGCCACCGGTCGGGGTGCTGCGGCAGGCAGAGCGGCACCGCCTGGCCGGGACGGAACGGCAGCCGCCGCCAGGGGCGTACCGTCAGGATGACGATGCCCTCGGCGGCCAGGTCGCGGCCGACCACCTCGGCCGGCCAGAACGCCGGCCCGTCGCCGCCGAGCCCGGCGGCCCGCTCGATCAGCACCCAGGCCCGTCGCCACCGTCGCTCCCAGCCGACCTGTGGCGGGCACAGTCGCGGCGCGACCGCTGCCAGCGCGGCGCCGATCAGCGGACCATGCTCGGGGCGCAGCCGGTACCGGCGATGCACCCGGCCGAGCACCGTCAGCAACGCCAACCGCCCGGCCCGGTCACCACCACCGGCGACCAGCCGGGCCAGCGCGGCCACGACCAGCGCCGCCACCGGTGCCGGCAGCGGCCAGCGGCCCGCCAAGCCCGCCCGGAACTCGGCGACGGCCCCGTCGATCACCCCCTGGCGGTCCGTGGCGAGGACTCCGGCCAGGTAGTCCGCGGCCCGCCGTCGCTGCGCCTCCGGCAGCCCCGGCCAACCGTCCAGCACCGGTCCGCCGGCCGCGAGCTGCCGGATCAGGTGCGCGGTGAGCCGATCCCGATCAACCCCGATGAGGTACGCGGACAGCTCCGCGTCCGCCTCCAGCAGCCGCAACCACCGGTCCACCGCCTCGCGACTCACCGCCGCTCCCCACTTGGGCGGTGATGGGTTGCCGCCCGGCGGTCGGCGTGCCGGGATTGCCACTGCCGCAACGCCTGCCGGATCCGCTCCGCCTCGGTGTTCGCGGTCGTCAACTCGCGGTGCAGTCTGTCGATCTCGTCGGCGGCTCGGTCCAGGTAGGCGTACACCTGAACCGGGTCCAGACCCCGCCAGCGCCGCTCGAACTCGACGGCGCGCACGTGATGTGGGTGCAGACGCTCCCCGGACAGGTAGATCATCGCCGGGGTGCCTCCTGCTCCGCGATCAACGCCCGCACCTGCCGCTCGCTGAGGCCACGCCGGTCCAACACCCGCCGTCCCCAGCGATGCAACCGGCACGGATGCGGCGCGCGATCGTTGCGGCAGCGTGGTCCGTCCGGCCACTGCTCCGCCGCGTGTACGGTCACCGCCTTCACGGCGAAACCCACGTCCTCGGCGGTCACGTACGGCGGCATCGGCAGCTCGCCGAGCACCAGGTCTATCGAATCCATGTCCCTCCCTGGCTGTGGTTACGGCACCGGGACGGGCGGGGACGGCGCAGCCACAACGGGGGACGCGGCACCGCCGGAGCCCAGCACCCGCCCCGGGCCTCGAAATCCACCCTGATCTGAAGACTGCGCCGCCAACATGACTACGCACTGCACCTTGCCGGTAACCGCACTGCACCCTCTGGCGATAGGCTGCACTTCAACCGATGCCGACGCGACGGAAAGCGGCACGATGACCACGGTGCACCGGTGGACCGGCCTGGAGACAAGAGCGCTACGTCAAGCGCTGCGAATGAGCATCCGCGACTTCTCAGCTCATCTTGGGGTGGCTGAGCGGACTGTGTCCAAGTGGGAAGCCGGCCAGGAGGCAGTCCATCCACGGCCAGAGATACAAGCCGCGCTCGACACTGTGCTCGACAAGTCCGCCGAGGATGTACGTGACCGTTTCGACGCTGCTATCGCCCTCACCCGAGGCCAAAGTCCGGCAGTACCTTCCGCTGCCGACCCGTTGGGGGGCCTGACTGCGGTCTACCAGAGTCGATGTGACCTCACTGCGGCCATGCCGGCAGACCAACTGTTCGATGGCGCACGAGTCGTGCGGGCCGCCGGCCTGTCACTCAACCTGCTCTGTCAGGACTACGCCGACCGACGTTGGCAGGAACTTCTGGAGCGGGAGGCCCGAGTCCGCTGCCTGTTCCTCGACCCGCACGGCACGTCGATCCAGTCGCGGGAGCGGGAGGAAGGCTTCCCGATCGGCCAACTCTCGGCGTTGACCAAGCTGAATATCGAGACCATGCTCCGGGTCCGCGACCGCCTTCCCGTCGCACTGCGGGAGAGGCTGGAACTGGCGACGTACGACGAGACACTCCGCTTCAACATCATCCTGGTGGATGACCTGTGCGTGGCCCAGCCCTATCTGGGAGACAACCGCGGCGTCGACTCTCCTGCCTTCGTAATGCGCCGGGGACAGCCAGGGGCAGGGCTGTACCCCGTGTTCGAACAGGTCTTCGAATCGCAGTGGCAGGGTCGGCGGGCACTGTGAACGACTACCAGGCATACCTGCCGATCGCGGTGGAGGCTACCCGGCGAGCGGGGGACGCGATACGGCGGCAATCACCCGGCACGCTCTCCGCAAAGGGCGACCGGGACGTCGTCTCCGAGCTGGACTATGCGATCGAACGAGACCTACGAACCTTCCTGCACGCCGAGACTCCCGACATCGGCTTCCTCGGCGAAGAGGAAGGACCGAGCGGATCGTCAAGCAGGCGATGGGTTCTCGACCCGATCGACGGCACGTCGAACTACGTGCGGGGTCTGCCGCTGTGCGCGGTATCGCTCGCGCTCGTGGATGGCAACGAAGCGGTAGCCGGTGTCATCCAACTGCCATTCCTCTCAGCGACCTACACCGCTGCGAGTGGCGGGGGTGCACACGTCAACGGGGAACCGATCACGATCAGTGGAACCACCTGCATGAGTCAGGCACTCGTGGCCATCGGCGATTATGCGGTGGGTCCTGGGGCGGAGACGCGGAACCGCCTGCGGTTCGCCCTGACCAGCCAACTGGCAGCCGAGGTTCAGCGGATACGGATGACCGGCAGCGCAGCGCTCGATCTGGCATGGCTCGCCGAGGGGCGGCTAGACGCCGCCCTGACCCTGTCCAACCACCCGTGGGACATGGCCGCCGGGGTGATCATCGCGCGGGAGGCGGGAGCCGTCGTCACCGACGGCAACGGTGCTCGGCACGACATCACATCCACCATGACTCTCGCCGTCACACCCGAGCTCACGGGCCCAATCCTGGCGGCGTATCAGAAGGCCGCCGCCCTTGTTCGGACGCATGTTGACTTGGTCAAGGACGAACCATGAGGCTTGCTTCAACCGAACCCCGGTCGAAACCGGTCCACCCATGGTGCACCTCGACAACTGGCTGGCTGGACCGCGTTGGACACCGGACGTCTCGCGGACAACTTGGATTCCAGGCAACGCCGGCAGTCACTTCACTGCTGCTTGGCGCGGAAGCGGCCTCACTCGCGGCTCTCGGCGATTACCGCAGGGCCGTTGCGTTCTCGCTCGGCAAGCCAGTGAGCTGGGATGATGCTGGGTGATTGGCCTATGTGGAGGCGGTTG
>NZ_JBNCLE010000036.1:0-29287 GCF_049844495.1 Micromonospora sp. DT48 | reverse complement strand
AGGGCGGCTGCGTCCACTTCGCACGCCCCACCACCGCATCCTGCCAGGTCAGACCGCCAATGGCGGCTGCCGTACTACGCGCGAACAGGATTCCCGTTCAGGTGACGGCCGGATCGGCGATTCAGCCGGCCGGACGCTGGGACGACGTCACGCCGTTCTGGGGCGGCAGCGTCATCTGGACAGGCACCGGCGCCCTCTGCACCGCCGGGTTCGCAGCCAGAACGTCCACTAACGCCCAGGTGATGATCACCGCACGGCACTGCGGAGCGAACACCAACTGGTACACCCCGCTCTACCAACTCTACGTCGGACGCTCCAACAGCGGCTCGGTGGCTCTCGACGCCATGACCATCAGCGAGCAAACCTACCAGGGTGCTGTCTTCACCGGCCCCTTCAACTCCAACTCCGGCGTACCGATCGTAGGCTGGGCCAGTGCCGTTCTCAACGATGTGGCCTGCACCTCCGGTGGCTTCAGCGGCAACGACTGCAACACGAGAATCACGGAAACCAACATGTACTTCAACCTGAACGGAAACGTCACTGGCCCGGCGTTTATGACTGAACACTTGGCAGGGGTTGCATCCGTCGGTCAGGGTGACAGCGGTGGGCCGACGATCGGCTACGACACCGGCGGTTTCAGGGCGTTGGGCATCATCAGCGCTGTCAGGACCGGGCAGCAGTTCGAGGGCACCTGCCAGGGGTATGACTACACCGGGCGCCTGTGCTCGCGGGTCGCGTTGCACATCAATATCGGCAGCATCCTGTCGCACTTCAACCTGACCATCGCCACCAGCTGAACCGATGACCTCGCCGTCGGGCCATACATCGATGTGGCCCGACGGCAGGGCCGCCGCTATGCTGAATCTTGCCATGCGTATGCAACGAATCGGCTTGGTCGCAGCCAGTTTCCTGGCGGCGACAGCAGGGTGCGCCGGATCCGAAGCCAATGATCTCGGACAACCGGCGGGGCCGACACCAGCCCAAACCCGGGAACTCCTGACGACGCCCTCCACGACTCTCGGTGACACACCGCGAGAACTGCTGATCCGCGACGCCGAACGCACCTACCCCACCAACTCGTACTCAGGCATGAGCACCGATGGAGCAGCACTGGTGATCCACCGCGTGCCAGTGCCACGAGTGGACGAACTCGACACCGGTCTGCGCCTTCGACACCCGGAAGTCCAGTTGGCCTTCGCCGACGCGCAACATCCACGCACCGTGCTCAACGAGGTGTCGGACAACATCATGAAGGACATCCCCTACTGGCAAACCGAAGGAATGGCCGTCGCGGCAGTGGCACCCCGCGCCGACGGATCCGGCGTCATGGTCATGGTCGACCAAGCGACCGCGGACCTGGCCGCTGCCATGCGGGAACGATACGAGTTCCCGAACATCGAGCTGACCCAAGGCGAAATCGCCCCCGCCTGACGCCCCTCCGTCCTCATGCAGATCAACCTGGCACCAATCGATGCCGGCAGCAGATCAACTGCTCAGCCGAACCGCTGCCCCCCGCACCCATCGGCCAGACGCGCGCCATGCCCGATCTCGGCATCGCCATTGCCTACAGGACTCGACCCCGAGTGTGGTCGCGGCTGCTGCGGGCCGAAGCTGGTGCGAGCGTCGGAAGATCTCTGACGTCCCGAACCTGCTGGCTCGGGTCTGCCACGCTGCTTTACATGACGTCACGAACATGTTCACGCCGCCTAAGCCCAGCTCAGAGACGTATCAACGCTGGGACCGGTCGGTAAGCTCGAACAGGACTACCTGCGCAGAACCGTGCTCCGGGAACACGACAGCGCCCGAATCGACCCGGTCGCCCCGGCGTTTATCGCCGCTACGGCGCGCACTGCCCTCGACCTGGGCTACCACGTCATCCTCGAAGGCATCCTGCACACCGAACGCTACGCCACCGTCCTGCACCAGCTCATCGGCGACCATCCCGGACCAGTTGCCGTGTTCTACCTGGACGTGTCCGTGCGCCACGAGGCGCTGCATTACCGAGTGGAGGTGAGAGAACTCCACCGCCGCCCAGTCGCAGCAGGGTGGTGAAGCTGAGGACAGCCCGACTCGGGGAGCGCCGAGGAGGGTGGGAGCAGTCCTGACAACGCCGGGACGGCCTGGTACTGCCAGACGGGTCGGGTCCGGCAAGCGACGCGGAAAGGTGTACGCGAGGAACCGATGTCCGAAGTTCCGTAAGCGAGGTGGCGGCTCGAACCTGGTGGATCTGGGCCGTTGAGCAGTGCGTGACCGTCTCGGTCCACCGTGGCGGTCAACTCCGTAGCCGGATAGATACGCCGGTGAGGAGGCCAGTGGGAAGGTCTGCGGCGTACCGCTGGCGAAGCTGCCGGAGCAAAGTCGGGCACCTCATCCGCGAATCGGAGTGCAGTGAACGTGGGAACCATCCGCGGTCGCCCTCGTGCCAGGCATCCGGTCTGGTGAAGGGCAGGTCCGCTGCCGACTGACGGTCGCGGGTGGGACGGAGGCCCCGTAGTAGTCGCGGGAGTGACGACCCGTCATGGGGGCCGGGAAAGCCGGCCGCAGGGCGAAGGGGGCCAGCAAGCCAGCAGTGGAAGATCTGGAATGTCAGGAGGGCTGTCGCCGGTGAATACCGACGAACTGGAGCTGACGCTGATGCGCGCCGAGCACCGGGTACTGAAGATCCAGACGAAGCTGCACGGATGGGCGGGTGAGAGCCCAACTCGCAGATTCGATGACCTGTACAACCTCGTCGCCGATCCCGCTTTCCTTCTGGTGGCGTGGTATCGGGTTCGGGGAAACAAGGGCGCCAGAACCGCTGGGGTGGACCGATTGACAGTGCCGTCCATCGAACAGCAGCTGGGGGTCGAGAACTACCTCGGTCGGCTGCGGTCCTCGTTGAAGGAGCGCAGCTTCCAGCCGCTGCCGGTCCGGGAACGGATGATCCCCAAGCCGGGCGGTAAACGCCGCCGATTGGGTATTGCGACGATCACTGACCGGGTGGTCCAGGCGTCCTTGAAGCTGGTGCTGGAGCCGATCTTTGAGGCGGATTTCCTCCCGTGCAGCTACGGGTTCCGTCCCAACCGCCGCACGCATGATGCGGTAGCCGAGGTGCGCTTCCTCGCGTCCCCACCGCGCAAGTATGAGTGGATCGTGGAGGGAGACATCAAGGCGTGCTTCGATGAGATTTCACACCCCGCCCTGATGGAAAGGGTGCGGGCTCGAATCGGGGACAAGCACGTCTTGGCCCTGGTGAAGGCGTTCCTGAAGGCGGGCATCTTCACCGAAGATCGCCAGCTTCGGGAGACCAACACCGGCACCCCGCAAGGGTCGATCCTGTCCCCGCTGCTGTCGAACGTCGCCCTCTCGGTGCTGGACGAGCATGTCGCCCGTGCACCCGGCGGGCCGAACGTCAGCAACGCAAGGCGCGCCACACGGCGTCGTCATGGCCTACCGAACTACAGGCTCATTCGGTACGCCGATGACTGGTGTCTGATGGTGAAGGGCACCAGAGACGACGCGGTGGCGTTACGGGACGAGATCGCTGAGGTCCTGCTGACGATGGGCCTTCGCCTGTCACCAGAGAAGACCTTGATCACCCATATCGATGAGGGACTCGACTTCCTCGGGTGGCGCATCCAGCGTCACCGGAAGCGAGGGACAAACCAGCATTACGTCTACACCTACCCGGCCCGGAAAGCCGTGAAGACGGTGATGGGGAAGGTGAAGGCGTTATGCCGCCGTACAGGAACGAACCAGCCCCTGACAGTCCTGCTTGGCCTGCTCAACCCGGCGTTGCAAGGGTGGTGCGCCCACTTCCGGTCGGGCGTCTCGTCCAGCACGTTCGGGTTCCTACGCAAGTACGTGTGGGAGCGGGTCTTCGGGTGGATACGACGCAAGCACCGCCAGCGCAACTGGCGGGAACTGCGTCGGCTGTACTGCTCGGGCGGCTGGTGGCCGGCAGACGGAGAGCGGACACTGTTCAACCCGGCGGGAGTGCGCACCACGCGCTACCGATACCGGGGAACAGTCATCCCCTCTCCCTGGCAGGCCATGGCATGAGGCGGGGAACACCGCTCGGCGGGCTTGTGGAGCGCCCGGTGCCTGGAGACAGGCACGCCGGGTGCGGGGAGCGGGCCAGGGAAACGGAGCAGCGGCAACGCTGCCACCGCGCCCTGGTCCGACTCCACTTTGACGAGACCGTCCGCCGCCACCTCAACCGCGATGAACCCATGTCCTTCACCTCCGCACAGATGCGCAGCTGGTACACCGACCGCGACCTGCTCGACATCCCCGGGGAGACCGTCATCGGCGAGACCAGCACCTTCGAGCAGACGGTCACCACGATCCTGCACGCCAGCAACCTCACCACCGTCGTCCCGCAGACGCCCTGCCCACGACGATGCCCGCACTGCGCCCGCAAAGCCGACCAGACGACCACCGCGACGGAGGCTCCGTGACGCCGCCTACGGACCGGAACTCCTCAGCTCAGACCCGCTCGTCTTCACCACAAGGCACTCAAGGCGTACGCCGGGGAAGAAGGATCGTATCGATGAGAGACATGCCGCCGACGTCGCGACAGACAACCGAAGTGACCAGCACGTTCGTGATCGATGATGTTCCGGGACGCCTGGCCACCACCGCCACATCGAACGGCGAGGTCGGTCACGTCGACCTGCGGGCCGGCACGCACAACTCCACCCTGGCCGGGCTCACCGACGCCCTGTCTACCGCGATCACCACCGCACTCCGAGCCGGAGCACCCCCAACCGCGCTCGTCGATGTGTTCCGGCGTACCCGCTACGTTCCAGCTGGCGCAACCGGTGATCCGCACGTGCCGTGGACGACGTCGCTGACCGACCACCTCGCCCAGCGCCTGCACCACAACCACCCCGACGGGCCGGAACGGCCATGACGACGCTGCCCGCCGGCTGGGCGGACCCGAAAGACGTTGGGCGCGCGGTGACGAGTTACGGGAGTTGGTCAGGGCCAACGTGCCGCTGATGAGGGCGCTGACCGTGGCGCGGGACTCGGGGCTGCCCGACGCGTGGATCGGTGCGGGTGTCCTGCGAGACCTGGTCTGGGGACGCCGCTACGGCACCGGGTTCGACCTGCGTACGGTGCGGGATGTGGACGTGGCGTTCTTCGACCCTGCCGACCTGAGCCGGGACAACGACGATCGGGCCACCGCCCGACTGGCCACCCGATACCAGCAAAGCCCTCGGCACATACCCCTACCCGAGGACAGTGATCCACACCAGCAGCACCAATGAACGCTGGGATCGGGCCAGGCGCAAGGGCTGACAGGCGACCTGGCTCAGCCCTCGACGACCCTTGGCCCCGCCACCAGCAGTGGCCGTGACCCGCTCCGCAACTCGGACAGGTGTTAGACACCGCCGGCAGCTTCGCTTCCCGACGTTGTGTTCCGTCGGTGGGCGTCTCTAGGCTGCCACCGTTGGGTGGTAGGCGCGGGGCGTTCGAGCGGGGGATAGGGCGATGTCGCTGACCGACACCATCGGCGCCGACTTGCAGGCGATGACCGCAGGTGTAGACCGGTCACAGCAGGAGACCGCAGCGGTCGACCGCGCTATGGAGCAGATCGCCGCTCGCGCGGTGGCCTCTGGCTTTATCGGCATCACGGCCGGTCTCGCCCGGGTACGAGAGGTGATCGGGCGAGCCCGATCCCGGTTGAACGAGGCATCGGGCGTCCTGAGTGAGGCATCGCGGTCCGTAGGTTCTGTGGCGCAACAACCGTCGCCACAGGAGACCATCGCCGCGCTTACCCCGGTGGTCGCGGCGTTGAATACGGTGGATGGCAGCGTGGCTGCGGCGGCGTCCGCGGTCGACGAGGCGCGGCGGCTCGTCGTGGCGGCGCTGCAGGGCGGTCAGCCCGGTCCGACGCTGGCGCGTCTGCAGCAGGTGATGCAGATCCTGGCGGCCGTCCGTACTCGCAGGGCTGAGGCCCGAGGCCGTGTCGACGCGGCGCTGGCGCAGGCTCGGCAGGTCGGTGAGCTGGGAAACTGACTACGGGCGGTGCTAGCGACATTAGCCAACCGCCCACCCCACGCGACACCTCCAGGAGTGCTACCGAAGACCCTGCTCCATCTGAACGGCTTCCCGAATGGCTGACGGACGCCGCCCGCGACCTGCCTCGACGGCAGGCGAAGGATCCGACCTCCGGTGTGGCGCTGATCAATGGAAAGCGGATACCCATGAAGTCTGGCCGTGACCCGGCTGCCGCCGTCGACCTCAAACCGGCCTACCAGCTCATCGCCACCACGACCGACCATCTGGAGGCCAAGCTCGCCGCCCGGATGCGCCGCGAACAGGTCACCCATGCTGCCGTGGTCACGAACAACCCGCCCTGCGACTACACCCCCTACGGTTGCGAGAAGATCCTCTGCCGGCTATTGCCAGCCGGCGCGCAGATGGACGTCTACGTACGAGACGATGACGGGCAGGTACGCCACTGGCGCACCTACACCGGAAACGGAAAGGCGATCGCATGAAGGTGACCTGGACCTACGACCGGGGTGACCACCGCGACAACCACGAGGTCGACCTGACCGATTCCGACGCTTTGGAAGCACTCCTACGTGAAATTCATCAGGCCGGCGAGGGCGTCGTCGTCACGATCTTCAGCGACATCACCGACGACCCCGACGACCTGCCACCGGGCCTGCAGATCGGCCTCGGCCATCGCACCCACGCTTTCGCGGTACATATCGCCGACGACGGCGGCTACCTCAACGACCCCACAGTGCCGCCACCGGACCATGAACTCCGCTTTGACCTCGGTGGGGTGCCCACCGAATACCCCATCGAGCATCTCCGGCTGCGACCAGACACGGCCATACAGGTAGCAGGCACCTTCCTCAAGAGCGGCGGCAAACCACCGCACATACCCTCTGCCCGTGTGTAGCCGCGGCGAGATCCCATGGACGGGTGAAATAGCAGTGGCGCAGCGCCAACGCGCGGCGGCGGTGATCGTGCGCGACGGCCGAGTGCTGATGGTGCGGGAGCGCGGGCGTGGTCCTTCCGGTCGTCACGATGGCCAGGAATACTGGACGCTGCCGGGCGGCGGGATCCGCGTTGGCGAGACAGCAGAGGACGCCGTACGCCGCGAGGTCGTCGAGGAGGTCGGCCTTCGACCTTTGGCTGTTCGATACCTGCTCGACGTGCCCTATCCGTCGGGACTGACTTCATGCTTCGCGGTACAGGTGGCAGACGGTGAACCGAGGCTGGGCGATGACGGCCTGTCCTGTGACTGCCCGGTCATGGTCGGCGTGGACTGGGTGCCGCTGCCGCAGCTTCCGACCGAGACGCCGGGGATGCCCATCCCAACGATGCTCATCGTATGGGAGTCGCAGATTACGTCGTGATAGCCACGATTGCCCAAGTGGCATGATCGTTGGTGCGGTCCCTGAGCTGCTGGTCAGTCGACGGTCCCCTTGTGCTCACCCTGACCAGGCAATTCCTCCGACACGACGTCCCCTACTGTGGGGATTCACCCAGCGGCGCACCGACGGCAATCATGAACGGGACGGGATCTTGGGCGCCTGGGCTGCTCGAATCGCCGTTGGTGTGAACCTCAAAGTGAAGGTGTGGGCCCGAGCTGTGGCCGGTGGAGCCGACGACGCCGATGGGCTGGCCGACGGTGACGGGCTGGCCTGGCTGGACCAGGGGCGGCTTGTCCATGTGGCAGTAGCGGGTCATGATTCCTTGATCGTGTTGGATGTCTATGTACCAGCCGCATCCGATGGTGAGGTGGGGGTTTCCGTCGCGGTGGCAGCCCCAGTCGCTGCCGTCGCGGCGGTCGATGGCGTTGCAGCGGACGCGGGTGACGGTTCCGGTGGAGGCGGCGCGGATGATGGTGCCGCGTGGGGCGGCGAGGTCGACGCCGTCGTGTCCGGGGCGTGCGGCGGTCCGGAATCCGGATCCCACGGGGGCGTGGATCGGTTGGGTCCAGGGGCCGGTGACGTGGCAGCCTTCGGCGGCTGGTGATCCGTCGGGCAGGGGGTTGTCGCCGGTGATGGTGGTGACCAGCAGGGTGGCGTCGGGTTCCCATTTGGCGTACGCGTCGGGGTGGGCCGAGATTTGGACGCGTTGGGCGGCTTCGGTCAACGGCATGGTGTGCCAGTTGGGGATGGTCAGGAGTTTGGCGTAGAACGTGCCGGCGGCGTGGGCGGGGTCGAGGAGTTGCTGTGGGGTGGCCCATCCCTGGCTGGGGCGTTGTTGGAACAGGCCGACGCTGTCGCGGTCCCCGCCAGGGAGGTTGCGCAGGCTGGACTCCTGCATGGCGGTGGCGACGGCGATGACCCAGCCACGCGCGGGTACGCCGTTGCGGGCGCCGACGGCGGTGATGGTGGCGGCGTTGCCGACCTGATCGCGGTTCCAGCGGCCGATGGCGGGCCATCCGCCGGCGGGGGCTGGCGGTAGGGAGGCGGCGGGGCCAGGCGCGCAGCCGATGGCGGGGGTGCCGACCAGGACGCTGGTGCCGGCGAGACAGGTGAAGATCACCGCGAGGCTGACGGCGAGCAGGGTGGTGGCGAGTCGGCGGCTCATCGTCGTGTCCCGGGCGTGCGGTCGCGGGTTGAGGCGGTTGCTGGCGTGGTCATGAGGTCCTCCAAGATCGGGGCGGCAGTCGCTGGATTTCGCTGCCCTGTTCGATGCGGTATTCGCGGTTTGTGGTGCTTGTGGCTGCTGTTCGTGGGCACAAAAAAATGGCCGCATCTGCGGCACGGTCGAGTGCGGGGCTTGCAGCGGCGGTGACGTCAGTAGCGGCTCGGGCAGGGATGGGGCCCTGGCGTCGGGAAGACGGTTCGTGGTGTCACGTGCCCGCCGCTCCGACGCCAGGGCTTATTGAGGGTTGGTCAGCAGACGAGATCCGCTCGGCATGTGCACAGCTGCGGCGGATGTCAGCAGACAACACGGCTCCGCGACGGGAGTGGGCGGCTTACCGAGGCGGCGGGTCGGTCACGGTGAGGTCGGTTGGGCATCGGTGGGCGGCTGGGGTGGTGGTTCGTGGTGTCCGTTGGCGGTGGGGAGTGCGGCGAGGCGTCGTGCGGGTGGGTCGGGGTGATCGAGGATGCCGAGTTGTCCGGCGCGGCGGATGGCTTGGACGGAGCGCACGTCGAAGTGGTGTCGTCGGGCGAGGTCGTTGAGGTCGGTGTTGCCGGCTTTCAGGTCGGCCCAGACTGTCTGCCAGCGTTGGTAGGGCTCGGGGTTGACGGGGATGCGGCGCATGAGGGTGACCGGCCAGTCGGTGGCGGCTGGCGTGTCGCCGTCGGTGTCGTCGGGTCGCGACACGGTCGGGTCGTCGAGTGTGGCGGGCGGTTCGTGTCGCGGCACGTTCTCGGTCGGCGCGCTGTCGAGCGCATCGGCCGGTTCCTCGGTCCCGCTGAGGGATGGCGCCGGAGCGTGTAGGTCGGGTGGGGTGTCGTGTCGGGGGGCGTGTTCGAGGATGCCGGAGAGCATCTTGATCGCGGCGATGAGCGCGATGGCGGGCCAGCCGGCGATGATCCGAGCGATCAGGTCGTCCTGGGCGACGAGGATGTTCGCGCCGAGGCTGGCGATGCCGCCGGCGACGAGCGCGGTCCAGGTGACCCAGGTGGAGGGGCGGCCGGCGCGACGGTCGGCCAGGATGGTCAGGGTCGCCACGATTTCGACGCCGTCCACGGTCAGTGGAAAGGCGTGGGCTCGCCAGCCGGTTTCGCCTCGGGACTCGGCGAGTTCCCGGAGATGGTCGTAGCTGACGGCGCCGGCGATGCCGGCCAGTCCGAGGGTGGTGAGGGTGGCGGCGGCGGTGATCGCGAGGTCGCCTGGTGACCGTCGTGGTGTGTCGTGGCGGGCGCGCAGCCGCAGGACGATGTCGGTGAGGGCGAGTGCGACCGCGACGGCGATGCCGGCGGCGAGGAAACGACCGTCCATCAGCGGCACCCCCGTCGGTGGTGCGGCCCGTCAACGGGGTCGCGGCCCTTTCCGGATGTCGCGACACCGGCAGGACCGGTGTTGTGGTGTCGGGTGGGACCTGCGGCCGGGCTGTGGGTGGTGCGGGTCGAGGGCATCAGAGGTTGCGCCTTCCGCTCAAGACGTGCGGTGCCGGCGCTGGGGGGCGCCGGCACCGCATGGATGTGATTCCGGCGCCCAGGGGCGCACCTGTCGGCGCGTCACCCGGGGAGTCGGGAACAGACGGTGGGGTCAGTCGGTGGTGGGGTCGTAGTCGCTGTGGTGGACCGGTGCGATGTCCACGGCGCGGATGTCGGCGGTGTGCGCCCGGGCGACGTCGAGGCGGTCGAGGTCGGCGGTGACCGTGTCGACGGCGATGGGGATGGCCTCGCGGTGGTCGAGGGCCTTGACGGTGACGACGAGCGGCACCACCCACACCACCCGGTACCGATACTGCTGCTCGTCGGGGTGAGTTGCGGGCTGGTCGAGGACGCGTAGCCGAAGCTGCCACGGTTCGGTGGGGTGCACGACCGCATCGAGGCTGCGCAGGTCGACGCGCAGGAGTTGCTGTGACGAGGCGACGGCGTCGTCGGTGGTGGCGGCGTCGACGTCGACGGCCAGGGGGATGTGGACGGTCGCCTCGAAGTGGGTGCGCAGGGGCGGCGGCATGGTCAGGTAGTGCAGGGCGTTGTTGGCGTCGGCGACGGACAGGGCGCGGGTGTTGACCGCCCAGATGATCCAGCGTCGGACGAGGTCGACGATCTGCTGGTAGCGGTATTCCAGTGCGCCGTTGTTGTCGCGCAGGGTGTGGTCGGCCTGGGTGAGCGCGCCGCGCAGCGCGGTGATCAGGTCGGTGTCGGCGCGGCGCAGGAGCGCCACCTGCTGCGCGATGAGGTCTGCGGTGGCGCGTAGGGCGGTGCCGGTCGGCATAACACCGGGGCTCTGCTGAAGCCCGGCGTGCAGCAGGTCGGTGATCTGCTCGACGGTCCACGCTGTCTGCTCGGGCAGTGTGCCGCTGGTGTCGGCGAGGCTGTGGTGATCGGTCATGACGGGTCCTTCCTGGTTCGGCTGCCCGGTGGGGTGTCGATGTCGGCGGGCCAGTCGCTGAGAGCGGCTGGTGGGATGCCTGCGCGTAGCGCCTGGCGGATCCACAGCGCCATCCGGTAGTGCGGGTCGGCCGTGAGGGCGCGGTCGAGGGCGAGTTGGCACGTGCGCCGTCACCGGCCAGCCAGACGGTGAAGGCGAGCAGCGCGGCCGGGTCGTCGACCAGATCGGGTTTCGGCTCGCTGGGTGAGATCTCGCCACAGCGCCAGGTGCCAGCGCTGGCGGGTCGCGGTGGCCCAGGCGTGGTCGCGCACGGGCAAGACGGTGAGCAGGACGCTCAGCCATGCGGCTTCGTCGTTGCTGCAGCGTTGCCCAGCCTGGTAACGCATGGCGGCGTGGGCCAGCACGGCGCGTCCTTCGGCTACGACGACAGTTCGGTCGGTGAGAAGGTCGGTGAACCGATGACGGGCCGCTGCGGTGGCCGCGGCCATGGCCGCGCGCTGAGGGCCGTCGACACCGTCGATAGAGGCGGCGACGCTGGCCCGGTCGGGGAACGGACTGGATCCGCCGACGATGGCTTCAAGTGCGAGCGGGTTCGAGGTCGGTCGAACGGTGTTCCCTGCGGCGGGCAACAGTCGGCATTTGTGCACAGGTAGGACCAGTAGTGGCCTTCGTAGACCCGCAGCGCGTCGTGCACCTCGAGCCCGGCGATGGTGAACACGTGCCGGCCGGTGGTGACTTCAGGTGCGACGACCTCGTCGGGGCCGTAGCCGATGAGGACCAGGTGGGTGGTGTCGACCTTCTGCAGCGCCGGCAGGAGTTGCGCGAGGTGAGGGATCCGCCCGCCCGTCCCGGCGTGGTGACACGACCCAGTGACGGAATCAGAGATGCCTCATCGAGCAGACAGCGGAGCGGCGGTGTGGTGCTCACAAAAATGGTGGTGCGCCGGAATCCTCTCCCTGGGCTGTGGGCAGGTTTGCCCGCTCAGCGGGCCCGGCGTGAGGCCAGATCGTGGATCTCGCCGCAAAGCAGCCTGATCCCGTCGGTGGCGGCGGCCTCGACGGTGTCGAACGATGCCGCGCGGGCACCGCCGTCGGTGTAGGAGGGGAAGCCGACTCCGGTGACCCGGTTGTGCACGGTCACGTGCCAGCCGGAGGTGTCGGTGGGTGGGTGCAGGTAGGTTGTCGCGTCAATGACTCCGTCGGGTGCGTCGATGGCGATCGCGTACGGAGCATCGTCAATACCCTGATGGGGTCTGGCCGTCCAGCCCTTGGGGAGCATCCGGTGGACTCGGGGTAGGTGCTCGGTGACCTGCCGGGCGGTGGCGGTGATGAGCCGGGCCGTCTCGGCGGCTCGGTCCCGTGACGTATGTTCGGCATAGCTGACCCACTGGCCGGTCGGCCCGTGCAGGACGAGCCAGATCCGGCAGGTGCCGCACCAGGGCCGGCCGTCCCGAACGCTGCCAGGGGTGGCGCAGGTGCCACATACGGGTCGGGTCACGGTCTTGTCCCTTCCTGACTGCTTGTTTGGTCGGTGATGGTGGGCGGGGCGGCCCGCAGGGCGGGCACCCGGGCGTGCAGCCAGTCCGCGATGAGGTCGCCGACGTCGCGGACGAGTTCGCGACCGGGGTCCGGCACGGCGGGGCCGAGTTCCGGGTACCGTGCGGCGACCACCCTGACCACGGCGCCGGCGGCGGCCGACGCGGTGGCGGCCAGCCGGGCACGCCGCGCCTCAACCTCGTCGATGGTGGCGATGACCAGCGCGGTGACCTGCGCGGTGGTGGTGTGCTCGGGCACGAGGACACTCCAGCTGTCCTCGTCGTGGGGACCGATCGTGAACTCGCTGGTGTCCGCGAGGGGCCGACGGCGGCCGGGTGCGGCGAACCAGCCCGGCCCGGCGGACACCGACCAGCGGGTGTCGCCGGGGCGGTCGGTGTAGCGGCTGCCGGTGCGCACGGTGGCGGTGTTGCCGCCGCTGTGCTCGACCAGGGCCGGACGGCCCTGCTGGGCCAGGTTGGCGACGAGGACGTCCAGGTCGATCAGATGGGGCAGCCGGCCAGCGTTGAAGGCGTCCCGCAGGTCGTCAACGATGAGGTCGTCGACCTGCGCGGGCAGCCGGAGGGTGCGGTGACGGCGGGCATGTGCCCACAGTTCGTCGTCGGTGGGCAGCGCCGTGTCGTTGCGGCGGCTGGCCTCGCCCCACGCAGTGATGAGGTCGAGGATTTCCCGCCAGTCCTCAGATGTGTCCACCTTGCTCCTTCCAGGTTGACTGTGGGGGTGTGGCTCGGGCTTGAGGCGCTGGTTCCGGTGCAGCACCTGCCGTTCCCGGGACGGGCCGCAGCCGCTCCCCGGGCACGGCAGACAGATGGCGGCTCAGGCGGACTGCTCACGCCAGGGGCGGGTCGGTGACCTGCCAGCTCCAGCCGTCAAGGAGGTAGTAGCCGTCGGCGTCGGCCGCGATGGTGCTCGTCGACTCCGTGGACGTGCCGGCCCGCTCACTCACGTGGACGGTGCCGTCGACCAGGCGGATGCGGGTGGTGCCGGCCGACTCACCGACCCGCGCGGCGAGCGCGTCGCAGTCGGCCGCGATCCGAACAATCGCGTCGGTGCCGAACCGGGCGATCGGCCAGCCCTGCGGGCTGAGCAGGTCGGCCACGAGCGCCGGGTACGGGCCGCCGACCCCAGGTAGCGCCACCCACCCCGGCTCCCACGTCGTGGCAAGATCCCGGCGCTGCCCGGCTCGGCTGGTGCGGTTGGTGAGGTGCGCGACGACGTCAGTGGCGTCGCACACCAGACGGATGCGGGGCTCCTCGCGCAGCGCCTGGTGGCAGCCGGCGGACAGCCGGGAGGTGACCGGACCCGGCACGGCCATGGCCGGTCTGCCCAGAGCCAGCGCCCGCGCGAGGATGCCACGGCCCCTGCCGGGGGCCGCCTCGACGAGGACCGCGCCGCAGGTGAGGGCGGCCAGCCAGGTCTGGTTGAGCAGGGTTCGGATGCGGCTGGGGTCGCTGCTCGGCGACCAGACGCTGATCAGGTCGAGCCGGTCGAACAGCGGCCGGTTGCCGGCGGGGTGCAGCCGGTCGAGCCCGCAGGCGGGCATCGCGACGGCGGCGTCGGGTCGGCTCGTGAGGGCGCCGCGCAGCGCGGCGGCGTCGATGCCGTAGCCGCCGACGTTGAGAACAATCCAGCCCTGCTCGGCGAGCCCGTGGCCGAGTTCTGTCGCGACGTGCTGGCCGTAGGAGGTGCAGGCGCGGGAGCCGACGACGGCGACCGCACGGTGCAGCAGGTCGGGCAGGGGCCGGTCGGCTCGCACCCACAGGCACAGCGGCGGCGCGGGCAGATCGACGCCGTCGGCGGTGTGACGGGCGGGAACAAGGTCGCGCAACACCGTGGGCCATTCCGCGTCGTTCGGCGTCACGATCCGCGCGCCGAGGCGTGCGGTGTCGGCGACAATCACCTCGGCGAGCTGCCCCTCGTCGACGGTGCGCAAATGCCCGACGGGAGCCGGCATCGCGGCGGCGGGCAGGTCGCGGGTGAGGAGGCGGCACAGGACAGTCGGCGGGCCCTCGTTCTGCACCAGGGCGTGGATGTGACGGTTGCCGGGCGTGGTCAGGTGGGCCAGCACGGCGCGGGCGATCGTGGGGTCAGTGATAGCGGGCATGGTTGTCTACTTGGTGCAGGTTGAGGGCTTCGGTGATGTGGCCCGCGTCGGGTAGGGGCCGGCCGTCGAGGTCGGCGAGGGTGAAGGCCAGGCGCAGCACCTGCACCCCGCCCCGGTCAGTGAGGCCGCCGGTGTCGAGGGCGGCGTCTAGCGGGGCCAGCACCCGCCCGACGGCCCGGCCGAGCGGCCCGACCAGTTCCGCTCGGGGCACACGGGCGTTGGTCGGGTGCCGGCCCGGCCCGTTCGGACGGATGTGGTGCGCGCCGTCGTGGGCGGCAGAGCCCATGGCCACCCGCTTTGTCATGGGTCAGGTAAGGCGGCCTTCGGGCTGGCCGGCTACGACGTGTGTCGCGGCGTCACCGGCCGGTGCGCGGGTCGGCGATCCTCAGATATGAGCAGTTCCTGGCGGACATGCGAAACGCCACCCGAGACGGGTGGCGCTGGACGAGACGGGAGACCGGCCTTTGATGGGCGTGGCCAGTCACAGGTGGTGGGTTGCGGTGACCAGTCGGCTCAGCACGTCGGGGATCGCGCCGGCCAGGAGTTGTGGCGTGAGCCCGTCGTGGACCGTGATCGGCTGGGGACCTTCGCCCCGGACACGTCTGGTCTCGTAGCAGCGGCCGTCGGTGTCGATGGCGACGACGATGCGTACCTCGGCGTCGGCCATCGCCGGCACCATGTTGATGTCGCCGTACGCGTAGTCGGCATACGGCGTGTACTGGAAGCCTTCACACACCAACGCGTACCCGACGAACGTGCGATGCGTGGCGTCGAGCCATTCCGTCAGCCCGGGGGCGTTTTCGGGGATGGAGATGAAGCCGACGAGCAGGTTCAACACGCCAGCAAGACTGGAGTCCGAGCCGGGCTTCAGATCGAGGGCGAACGGCGAGGCCTCCACCTCGATCAGGTGCAGCGGGGAGCCCTTGACCAGTTGGCGGTGGAACAGGGCGAAAAGGACCGGTGGGACGTCCCAGCCGAGATCCTCGGCTTTCTCCTCGATCCGGGTGACGACTTCGGGTAGCGCGACGGTGATCTGCGGGGACAGCATGTCATTGCTCCTAACGCGTGCGGGGAGTGCAGGATCTGCCGGACAGACGGACGGGCGGGTGTGCTTCCGCTGCCGGCCGGCCAGGCGTGGGATGGGATGTCGACGAACGGTGCAAGAGGACGCGGTCGGCGGCGGTGGCCGGTCACACGGGCTGCACCTCGGCTGCGAGCCCAGGTTCGGCGGCGGCCTCGGTGAGGTCAGCGTCGTCGTCTGGGGTGAGGTCGCGCAGGATCGTCTTGGCCACCCGCAGCACGGTCTGCGCGCAGTCACGGATCAGGGCGAGGTCGCCGTCGGCCCAGCCAAGCACGTACGCGTCGGAGTACGCCTGGGTGTCGAGGCCGAGCGCGCGGCACACCAGGTGGGCGATGCTCTCGGCTTCGGTCTCGCGTCGGCCGCGGTGCAGCAGTTCCTGCCGGTCGAGGTCGTCAAGGTGCCCGCACCGGATGTGGGCCAACTCGTGCAGGCTGGTCTTGATGCGCTGCGCGTCGCTGACGTCGTCGCGCACCCGCACCACCTGCATACCGGTCCCCTTGACGGTGACCCCGTTCGCGCGGCCCAGGTACGCACTGCCCGCAGGCACGAGTGCGAAGGCGTAGCCGGCCTGTCTGATCAGCCCGACGACGTCATCGTAGGCGCCGGTGGGGTCATCGCCGGTGAGCAGCTGCGCGGTCCTCCCGCCGGCGGCCTTCACCTGGCGGCAGCACCGCACGGTGGGTACCTCAAAGGGTTCACCGTCGGTCTGGCTGATGTCGAAGGTGCTGGTGGGCCGGAAGCCGACGACCTGGATCGCGGGGCGGCCGTCCGGGTCGCGTCGAACTGTGCGGCCGGCGGCCTCCCACTCGCGGGCCTGCTCCTCGCTGGGGCGGCGGGTGACCGGCGCCCAGATGAAAAACCCGGTCTCGCCCTCGCGGACGTGCCGCTTGAGGGCCTTCCAGCCCGACGTGCCCTGCTTGTTTCCGTAAGGCAGGAAGTAGCGGGGCTCGATGCCCCGTTCTGCGGCCTGGAGCATGAGCAGGAACTGGTTGTTCAGGCTGTAGCGGGCGCCGAAGACGGCCGCTTCTTCGATGAAGGTGACCCACTCGGCGGGGTCGGCGGCGAGGCGCGCCAGCCGGGCGTCGAACTCGGCTTTGGTCCGTTCGAGGAACGCGTCGCGTTGCTCGGCTGTCATGGCCATGGTGGCCCTCCTGTCTCCGCCACGTGGCGGCGGACAGGCTGGGGCCGCAGCCCCAGCCGGCCCGTAGGCACGAGGTGGGACTGCGGTCCGGGACCGAGAACGGCCTCGAACCGACGGGAACGGTTCACCGGCGGGTCGGCTCACGCCGACCGGCTCAGGAAGGTGGGGCTGCTACGACGCGTCCGGCGCGGGAGTGCCAGGTGATGCCGGCGGAGTGCGGCCCGCTGCTGTGGCCAGCGCCGGGCTGCTGCGGCGCGGTCGCCTGCGGGGGCGAGGGTCGGCCCCGGCCGGTGCGTTGGCGTAGCGGCAGGCGACGGGCCGGCCATGCTGCCTACCGGAGCAGTCGACGCCGTTCAGCCGCCGGTGCGGATCCGTGAACCTGCGGCGCAGGACCTGTTCGAGTTCGTACTCCGACAGCGCTTCAACGCTTCTCTGCGAAATCGATCAGCACGAGGCGTAGAAGTGCCGCAAGGCGTGCATCCCGGTGGCCCGGAAAGGCTGGATGCCGGCAGTCCACAGGGCGCCAGTAGTCCCGGATGAACGTGTGGCGGTCCATGGCGACGTTCGTCCGCCCGTGGACGACCAGGTTGACCGTCACCACAGACCCGCCGGGCACCTCCCACGGCAGCGACACCGGTACGGGAGGAAAGTTCTCCAGGTGGCGAGTGAGGGCCGCACCCACCGACGAGGGCAGCGGAATGCCCGTGTTTTTGCGTGCCTTGGGCAGCGCGTAGACGAGCCGGCAACCCACGATCTTCAACTGGCGGACGACTTGCCAGGGTGCCGCCTCTCAGCAGGGCGGGTCGACGGCAGACAGTGATGGCAGGGCGAGTATCTATTCGCGGCTCACGAAGCGTTCGATGCCCTATTCGAAACGGGCGGACTCTCGACCTCGTCGCGCTCTATCTTGGTCTGTCGTGGGGGAGTGCTGCGCTGTGCTCGGTATACGAACGCGGTGAGCGCGGCGATGAACACCACGAGCCCAATCCAAATCATGGTGCGCGTGACGTTGAGTCCGGCGCCGGCGACGCCGGGAGTACGCCCGCCGTCACGCCCACTGGCGGCCACGGCGATTACCATGACGATGGTCGCCGCGGCGCAGGCCCGGGCTACGGCGCGTCCCAACAAATCCAGCCTGCGCTGTCCGGGGCGGCGCGCCGGTGCCAGCAGCCTGGTCAGCAGCAGGGCGGCGACGGGCAGTTGGAGCAGCCAGACGGTAGTGCGGAACCAGCCGTCGTACCACACGTTCGTGCCGTACAGCAGGGTGTGCCAGACGCTGAGGACGTACACCACCAGGATCGAGGCGTGCAGCACCCGCCAGATCCGCGCGCCGATCGACCTGCGCGCGTAGAAGGCGAGGCCGAGCGGGATGGCCAGGTAGAAGGCGAGCAGCCCGATAAAGATGGCGACCTTGCCCGTGCCGCTGGCATACGCCCCCGGGACGAACGTGTCGACGAACGCACTCCAGGTCCGCCCGCCCCAGCCGCGCCGGCCCTCGTTGTCGCGGACGAACTCGGCGAACAGCCAGAACGCGTGGCCGAACATCAGCGCGATGGTGGTGAGGCTGGTGGTCCGGTGCCACTTCTCGATCCGGGCGACGGAGACCGGCAGCCAGTCAAGGCGACGGGTGGAGCGGAGCAGCCCCAGCATCACGGTGATCCACGCCCACAGCAGACCCGACCATCCGAACGCCTGGCACATCCAGTACATCCAGTACTTGTCGGCGTCGGCCAGCATCGGCATCACCTGCAACGTCATCGACGAACCGGACTCGATGCGCTGGTAGAGCCAGAAAAAAACGGCCAGGGTGATGACGAGCGCTGCGGTGGCGTCTGCCAGGGCAGCGCGAACGTCCTGACGGAACGCGACGAGGTCGAACCACTGTGGTTGGCGGATCTTTCGAACGTCGGACACCAAGGCCTCCTCAACGGCCCAGCAACGATCTTCATTGCGGCGGCCACTCCGCATGTTGGTCGCGCCTCAGGCCAGCGAAGTTCCCAGAGACCGCAAACCGAGCAGTCTCATCGAGGTCCTTCCGTGAAAGTGGTGGGGGCGGACGGTTAACCAGCCGGAACCGCGGCCTGCGCGGTGGATCCGTATGCGGGGGAAGCTGTCCGCGGCGCGGCGGGCCAGTATGGGTCGACGGGCCGCTGCTGGTGCCGATCAGCCGCCGACCAGCGGTGTCCGGGCCGCCGCCGGTGGCGAGCCGTCGACCGGTGCGTGTGGCCGGTGGGTTGATTCGGGGCGCTGCTCGGCGACCGGTAGCCGGCTTGACGATGGCGTGGCGCCGGACCGGAGCCCGGCGGCCACCTTCACGTCAATGGTGGCCGGAAACCGAGCTCCGGCTACCCGGGTTGGTCGTGCGATCCGCGCTGCGGCCCAGGTGCCGCTGAGCACGGACGGATGTGCGCGTCAGCTCCGGATCGGTGCGGAAAGAGTCGCGGCCAGCGCGGCGGTCTTGGGTGCGGTCCGGAACATCGAGACCGCGTTGGGTGCGATGTCCGCGACGCCGTCAGCGCGTTCGGTGGCGGTGAAGGGAATTCTGGCGTGCGGGCCGACGCGGAACGCGGGCAGCGTGTAGTGCTTACGAGCAACGACGTTGCCGTCGGCAGCGCGGTACTGGTCGAAGGAGGCGAGGTCGAGTCCCCCGATGGGTGTCTCGCGGTTGCCGGTGCAGACGATGACGAGGTCGTAGGTGCGGCCGTCGATGAGTCCGGCGTCGGGTAGCGCGATGGGACGCACCCGGCGGCTCAGTACGGTGAGTCGTTGGACGCCGCGGCGATCCGGCCGCAGGTAGCGGCCGGTGGCCTGGTAGCGGCCGCGGATGTCGGTCTGCCACTGCTCGCAGGTCGTCGGCAGGTCCTCGGCGTACCAGTCGATGCGGTCGACCTGGTCGAGGGCGGCGGCGGCCATGAACGGTTGCGGGGCGAGGCCCAGGCAGGACTCGACGGCGCACTTGGCGGAGTCGCCGCCGCCGATGACCGCGACGCGACGCAGTCCGCGTAGTGGCCACATGCCGGCCATCCGCTGCATGAACTGCCCGAAGGTGAGGACGGTGGTGCCGTTGGCGCCGTCGGGGATCGGGTCGCCCACGCCGCGGGCGTCGATGACCCGGCCCGCCATCAGCGGGGCTTTGCCCTCGATCTCGATCTTGGCTCCGGTGCCGGCGGCGCTGACGGACGAGACGTTGGCGTTGGTCACGACGTCGGTGAACTGGGCCAGCGCGAGGCGGATCACGAACGCCATGTCCGTGTTCGGCTGATATTCGATCATGGACAGGTCTGCTGCCTGGATCGGTGCGCCCGGCAGGTAGTTCAGGCTCGCCCCCTGGTCGCCGGCGGTTCCGGCGCCTCCGGCACGGTTGCGGGAGTTGAGCCAGAACGTCGGCCGTGCGGTCAGCGCGAAGGTGCCGCCGACCCGTTGGTGGCGTTCCAGCACCAGCGGCTTCGGATAGCCGGCGAGTACGCGGACCGCCGCGTACGTGGCGGCGTGGAATCCGCTGCCGATGATGACCTCACGGTCGGTGCTGCCGGCGCTGACGATGTCGCGCTGCCGCTGCTCGTCGGACCAGTAGGTGTCCAGGAACTGATCGGCGAACTCGCGGCCGTACGGGTCCAGGGCGATCCCGGTGAGCTGCGCCTGCGTCTGGCTGGGGAACTCGGACTGGCGTTGCATTATCGCCCGCATTCCCTCGGCGGCGGCCGGTCGAAGTGAGACGGCGGCGAGCAGTGCCTGGATCTGCGTGGATGGCTCGATCATGGGGCTCCGTGTCCTTTTCGGTCGGAGTCCAGGCATCGCGCCGGGCCGTGCACCCACCCCGAGGTGGCCCCGGGGTTGCGGCACGCGGGCCGGCACGATCCCCGGACGGGGTCAAACTGGGATGGGTTTCTGGGGCTGGCGGTGACCAGCGTCTGTTGAGCGGATCGCCGACCTGGTCGGCGTGGAACGTCAGGCGGTCGCCGCCTCAGCGCGGGCCGGATGCCCGCGGGTCGTGGCGGTGGCCGGGCACCCGCCGGTGGCAGCGGTGAGGCTGCCGTGGTGGGCGGTCATCGGGCAATCACGACCTCGTCGTCGAGGACCGCGAACCAGGGGATGGCCGTCGCCCGGCGCAGCCGAGCCAGCCAGTCGTCGATGGCCGTGATCGGGCCGTCGGGATCGGGCAGCGGATACCGGTCGGTGAAGTCCGGGGCGTCCTCGGCGAGGCTGCCCGTCTCGGCGAGGGTGCGGATGAAGATCCGGACCGCTTCCCGCTTCACCGCCTGGTCGCTGCTGCCGACGATCAGGATCGGCGCGTCGTCCCAATCGATCAGTCCGTACACGTCCCCTCCGACAACCGCAGCGCAACGCGCCCGACGGCGGCAGATGACCAGCCGGCGGGTCTTCACCGGACCGACCCGCCGTCGGTGGCGCCGGGTGTGGTGGCGGGGTGGAACACCGTCGTGTGCCCGCTGCCGGCCTGCTTTGCCGCGCGCAGAGCGCGGTCGGCGTGCACGAGCGCCAGCCGCCGCGCGGCCTCCTGGTGTGGCGCGAGGGACGCGACGCCGGCGCAGGCGGTGACGGTGACCGCGACGGACAGCCCGGTGAGATGAATGTCGGTCGGTTCGGCGACGGCAGCGACCAGCCGCGCGGCGAGACCAGCGGCGTCGGCGCGATCGTCGACGAGGGTCGCGAACTCGTCGCGACGCAGACGGAACACCTGTCCGCCGAAGGCCCGCGCGGTGTGGTGGAGGCGACCGGCGGTCAGGACGAGTAGCTGATCGAGCGCGCGGTCGCCGAAGCGGGCCACGAACGTCCGGCTGCCGTCCAGGTTGATCAGGATCACCGCGACTGGTCGTCCGGCGACGGCCAGGGCGGCGTGCAAGCCCGCCCGGTTGCCGAGGCCGGTCAGGTCGTCGTGGTGGGCGGTGTGCAGGGCTGCGGTGACGGCCGCCCGGTAACGGGCGGCGGCACGCAGCCGGGTCAGGTGGTAGCTGATAGATGCGGTGATCACGATCGCCGTCAGGAGTGCGGTGATCTGCGTCAGGGTGGACACGTGCCCACACCTCCAATCCAAGGGGTTGGGGAGGTGTCGAGGGCAGCCGGGGTGCCACCGGCTGCCCTCACCTCGAACGGTGTGCGAGCGTCTGCTCGCGGGTGCCGGCGGCGCCCGGGTCGGGCACCGCAGTGACGGCCTACTCGGTGGTGGTGCCGGTGGTGGCGGCCCGCCACTGCTGCGGCGACACACCGGCCTGCATGGCGTGGCCGAGCAGGTGCGCCAGGTGGTAGTCCGGGTTGGCGTGCAGGGCCCGGTTCACGGCGATGTTCGCCATGGCGCCGTCACCGGCCAGGTAGGCCGTGATGGCGAGCAGGCAGGCCGGTGCGGCGCTGGTAGCGGGCATCGCCCGTCGGGTCACATCGATCCACAGCCGCCGCTGCGCGTCGCTGCCGTCGCCGGTGATCCAGGCATGGTCGCGGATCTCGGGGACCATGAGGACGGCGGTCAGCCACGCGACGTCGTCGTCGGGCAGGGTCTCGCCGCGGGCAGCCGACTCGTACGCCTGCTGCACCGCCGCGATCCCGGCGCGCACCACATGCTCCGGCGCAGTGCGGGCGGTCGCGCTGGTCTCGGTGGCGAGCATGTCGGTCAGCCGGTGCAGCGCGGTCGTGGTCGTGGCGCGCATCCGGTCACGCTCCGCCCCGCTGATCGGCGTGATGAGGCTTTCCAGTGTGGTCCGGTCCGGCAGTGGCGCGAGACCGCGGTAGACCGCTTCCGCCGCAATCCTGCTGGCGGCCGGGTCGTAGGCCACGCCGTCGGCGCAGCCGGTGTCACCGCACAGGCACCAGTAGCGGCCGTCGCCGATCCGAAGGACTTCGAGGACGTCGACCCCGGCGGTGGTCAGTGCGGTGGTGAGCAGCGTGGCGGCGGGTGCGACCCGGTCGGCCGGTCCGTAGCCGACGAGGTACGCCGCCGAGCCGTGCCGGGCGATCATCGTGGCGCCCTGCGCGGCCGGTACCGCCAGTTCCGAGAGTTCGGACAGGTGGGGTAGGTCGAGGCGGGCGGCGAAGCGGACCTGCCTGCCGTCCAGGACCACCACGACCAGGCTGTCGGTCGGGGTGAATCCGACGAGGTAGGGCACTACGACGACAAGATCATTGTGGGTGGTGATACTCAGCTGTCCAGGGGCAGCCACAGGTTCCTCCTTCACGAGAGCATCAGCGGCCCGCGCCGCCGATGTCGGGGTCAGCGGCAATGGGCGAGCGCGGCCAGTACCGCGTCGATCTGGGTGGTGGTGAGGCTGACGGCCGCGGCGCCGCGGCGACCGGTGAGCACGACCCGTCCGACCAGCGGCAGGTCACCGCCGCCCAGGCGCGCCACGAGCAGACGGGCGACAGGGTTCGGGCGCAGGGCTTTCGGATGACCGTCCTCGTCGCCCCAGAGGTAGAGGTCCGGGACGCCGATCGGGATCGATGCCGGCACCCCGCCGACCGCGCGGCGCAGCAGCGATGCGACGTCGCCGTCGCGCAGCCGGGTGTGGTGTTCGTGGCTCGTGCCGTCCTCGGCAACCACGATGTACATGAAGGGTTCACGGGCCATGACGGGCTCCTGTCAATGCGGTTGCCGGGCATGACCGTCTGGCCATGCCCGGCAAAAGGGGAGGTGGCCGGGCACCGGCCAGCAGAAGTGCACGTGCGCCAGACGCTTGCAGCGCTGGGCCGAGACTTAGCTCCGCGGCGGGCCGGCCCAACGACTGACGATGTCGTAGGTTGGTGACCCGCACCGGCACCGTGCGGCCCGCCGAGATACCCGCGGGTCGTCAGTCGTCCAGGGCTTCCACGTCGTCGACCGTGACGGTGATATCCACGGTGTCGTCGTCGACGTTGTCGACCCGATCGGTGTCGATCCGCAGGTATTCGCGGACGTCGGACTCGGTGTCGTCAGTGTCGCGGCCGGCATCGGGAATCACGTCGAAGCTGCCGCTGATAGTGAACTGGACCCGGTGGCGCGGCTGGTAGGGATCGAGGTCGAACCGGGACAGGAGGCCGTCAAGGCCGTCTCGGGTGATGTCTGCGTCGCGGTACTGGTCGATGGCGTAGGACCGGATCTCGGCGAGTTGGCTCGCCTGGCGCCGCCGATCCTCGTCGCGTTGCTCGACCAGGCCGCGAGCGCGGTCGACGGCGCTGTCCTTCTCCGCCAACGCCCACATCACGGCTTGCCGGGTCAACGCCAGCGCGGTGGCCGAATCCGTGACCGGCACCGCGGAGATGTCCGCCCGCAGACTGCGGACCACCTGGCCGTCAACCAGGACACGGACCATGCTCGTCCCCGGAGCCGGGGACAACACGACGGCGTCATAGCGGCGGTCGGCGTCCAGGATGGTGACCGCCTGACCGGGAGAGCCAGCGAAGGCGGTCAGCGGTCGAGGATGCGGCTGTGTGGCCACGGCGAGCGGGGTGTCGGTGCGCTCGGAGGTCAGTACGTCGGTCATGACGATGCCTTTCAGATCAGCCCGGCGGGACACCGGGACGTGAAGTGGGGTTCGCGCCGAACGACGCGACAATGGGGCTTGGCGGCCCGGCCACACGAGCAGACGCGGCACGGACACGGCCTGCGATGACAGCCGGCCGTGCGTGCACCCACCAACGCCTCCTGCCAGGTCACGGCCGTTGGGTGTGCGTGGTGTGGGTCATGGCCGCCGGATGTGCAGGGGTCGCAGGTGCGTCGCCAGCGGCTGCTGGATCACCCGGGTGGGTCGGTGAGGACGTCGATCAGGGGTTCGCCGGCAAGCGCGGGATCATCGAGCCAGCCACTGCGCGTGAACGCATGCGCTGCGGTGCTCACCTGGAACATCCCGCTGCCCGGGTCGCGGTCCAGCCAACGCAGCCGGACCAACCGGTGCAGGGCCGACTTCACCGACCCGGCCGACATGCTGGTCACGTCGACCAGGTCGTCCGGCTGGCAGCCCGAGTAGACGCCGCCCGTCGCGGTGACGCAGTCCGCGTGATGGTGCACGGCCGCGCACACCAACCTCTGGGCCGGCGTCAGGTCGTCCGGGTGCAGACCCCGGCCAGCCCGGCCGCTGGCCAGCAGCCACCAGCCGTAGGCGGTGTAGGTGCACAGCCTGCTCGTGGCAGCGGCCAACGCGCCAAGCCGCTGCGAGTGGCCGGTCACCGACCGTCCCGTCCAGGCGCTGCCGACCGGCGTGCAGTGTGGTGGCGGCAGCCCGCGTCGAACACCGCCCGGCCACGCATGCCGATCGAGGTCCGACGGCACTCGGGTACGGCCAGGACGGCGTCTACCTCGCCGAGCAGCCGGATGACATCGTCCTGCCGCAGGTCGACCGCTCCGCGTAGTCCGACGACCACCAGAGCGGGCGGCAACGGTCGTGGCCGGGTCATGACTTGCCTCCCGGCATGTCGAGGGCCGCGGCGATCGCGTCGGCGAGTGCGGCGTAGGTGGCCATTTCTGCCTGCGGCACCGCCCTGATCCGATCGATCCCCGCCGCTGTGGGCGTGACATCGATCGTCTGGTCCGCCGCGTCTGCCGCACTGCTGCCCGTCGGCGCAGGTCCGGCGATGGCTGCCCACCTCTCGTGAGCGATCCGAAGGGCGTTGACGATCGCTGCCGCGTCGGCGCCCGTGCACAAGATCCGGACCGGCGGCAGGGACCTGTCGGTGAGAACGATGTCGCGGCCGGGCTTGAGGTCACGGCGACGGACCTGCGCCCGGGTGCCGTCGGCCCGCGGTGTCCCGTCGCGGTCCGGCTCATAGACCAGGGTCTGGTTGCCGGCCCGCTTCGCGGTGTACATGGCAGCGTCGGCCTGGGCGAGGGCGTACCGGGGATCACTGCCGTCGCTTGCGGCCACGCCGACACTGGCCTGCGGCGGCACCGGCTCGTCAGCGGCCGGTGCGGCGAAGGCGCCGCGGATCGCGTCGGACAGGACGGCCGGGTCGGTGTGGGGTGCCACGATCACGAACTCGTCGCCGCCGGCACGAGCCACGACGGCGTCGGCCCGCACAGTGGTGGCCGCGGTAGTGAGCCGATCCGCGATCGCCGTGAGGTACCGGTCGCCCGCCGCGTGCCCACCGTCGTCGTTGACCTGGTGCAGACCGTCGGCGTCGGCCACCGCGACCGCGACAGGGGCACGCTGCTCAGCGGCGGTAGCCAGGGCCCTCTCGACGACCGCCCGGGTGGGCAGGCCGGTGAGCGGATCGGTCAACGCCGCGACGAGTTCCCGCCGCAGGCTGTTCTCCCGGTCGGTGGCATCGGCGAGACTGGCACCCAACCGCTCGTACTCAATGCACCACCTGTCCTGCTGGTGGCGGGCAAGCCGGACCAGCGTTACGGCGCCCGGCAGTGCCACGGCTATGGCGATGACGGCGGCTACCGCCGCGGCGGTGAGCCGTCCGGTGGCGGCGAACGCGCCGGCCGGCCCGGCGGTGACGATGCTGGAGATGACGACGAGCATGCCCGCTCTGTGCAGGCGGGATTGGCGGTCTGGTCGCTGAGAAGGCAGCATTCAAAGGCTCCTTGTGAGTGAGGAGCACCGGGGGCGGAGCGGCTTGGCAAGGCAGGGCCCGCCCCCGGGCCAACGTGAAGCCGGCCCACCGGTCAGGCGGGCTGGCCAGGGGCTGGCCGACGATGAATCGGCCCGTGCACGGCCATCGGCCCACGGCGACAGGTGGCGGCTGCGGTGCGGCTCGCGCGAGCCACCGGCCGGCACCCAAGGCGGGCGCGCTGGCCGGCGGAACGCGGTATGGCGCATTCTCTTTACCGGGTTGTGGGCGCTTCAGCGCCTGGCGGCGGCCAGCGCAGCGGGGGCCGGTGCGGGTGGGGCGGCGACGATCCATGGCAGGCTCGGGTCGTCGAGCCGGTAGAGGCCGTCGGCGTCGGCGAGGAGCGGCACGACGGGGGTGTCGCGGTCGCCGAAGCGGCGGATGAGGTGTGCCTGGCCGTCGTGCAGGCAGATGACGGGCGGAAGAACACTGGCGGTGGCGTGGTGCGGCCAGCGGCGGAGTAGGTCTTCGGCGAGGCGGACCAGGGTGGTCCAGGCCAGGCGGACGACCACGTGTCCGTGGTGGTGGGTGACCTGCGCGGTGTAGCTGTCGGGCAGGCCAGGGATCCGCACCGGCTTGGTGTGGTTCGCGAGATGTGAGGTCATCGTGGTGTGCTCCCTGATCGGTCGGGGCACGCCGCGCGGACGTCCCGCCGCTGACCCGCGCGGGATCGTGAGGGCACGTGGGCGCGGCGGCGTCAGCGGAGGGCTACGGGAAAGGGTGTTGCGTCGTGCTGGACGGGTCACATCGCCCGCCGGGAAACGATCGGGCGGTGCTACACCCTGCCTGCGGCAGGCGAGATGCGGCGGAACACCGCGACGGCGGAGAAGCCGGACGTCGAGGTGGTTTCGACGGCCTGCACTGTGTGGTCGAACAGGTCCCGTTGCAGGGCGTTGATGTTGACGTAGCGGGCGGGGATGCCGAGGCGTACGATCGCCTCGGTCCAGCCGCTGTCGGTCATGTGCTGTTCGGCGTACGCGGAGCGCGTGGAATAGACGCCGACGAAGTCGGCGTCGAAGATGCCGGGCAGGTCGTCGACGGGCAGGTCGGTGTTGGTGCCGCCGTCGGCGGCGATCCAGTCACCGACCACGGCCGGCGCCAGCCGGTGGGCGGCGGCGATACGGCGTATCGCGCACAGCACCGGCAAGGCGGGCCGGTGCGCGTACTTTCCGTACGCGCCGAAGCCGGTGGTGTTCAGGACAACCAGCGCGCCGGCCGACTGCGGGAACAAAGACTGCCTGACGGTGGCCTCCGCCACGGCGAGGTCGGCGTCGAGAACCATCGCGGCGGTGGTGGTCAGGTCGCCCGCCGACGCCACCCAAACCGCCGCTTTGTGCTGCATCACCGCGTCGATGCCGGCGTGATCGGTGTCCGGGCGGACGTCCGCGAGCCTGATCAACGCCTGGCGGCTGAGGTCGGACAACGCCTGCACCGCCAGACGCTGGTGGCGGACCTGCGCGCCGCTGAGCACGAGATCCGGTGTGACGACCCGAGCACGGACGGTGCACCACGCGACGAGCAGGTCGTTGGAGTAGATTAGATACGCCGGGGTGTCAGCGTCGATGACACCGGCGGTGCCGGCATCCAAAGAGGCCCGCAAGGCGGCGGCCTGAGCCTCGGGGAGTCCGTCGAGGCGCAGCGGCGGCGAGGTGCGGTACCGCGCGTCCACCGCGACGCCGACCAGGTTGCCCGGATCGGATGCTCTCCAGCTGTCGGATCTCGGCGAGGGCTTCCGGGATAGTGCAGCGCACGTTTCCCTCCGTTCGTAGTGGGTGTGGGGCGGGCTACGGCGTCGCCTGCTCGGCGGCGGCGTGGGCGTCGACGAGCAGGGCCAGGTGCTCCTCGGTGAGCCCGGCGCCGGGACGGGCGCCGGTGAAGATGACCGGCCCGCACAAAAACGGCGCGTCCCACGGGCAGGCGTACGGCTTCCCGAGGACGTCGGTGGCCATGTGCGAAGCGGCCCAATTGATGTCACCGGCCGGGTGGACATCGCCGTCGAGCCAAACCGCGAGGCCATCACCCAACTCGATCCGGTAGGTGGTCCCGGTCTGGGTGCGTCGGTGGAAATCCGTCAGGGCGTCGACGGTGTCCAGGAAGGTGAGGCGGCCCGACAGACTGACGACGAGGTGCGTCGGTTCCGTCCTAGGCACTGCGGTAGCAGGGCTATTGCGTTCTGGGGTAAGTGCTGGTCACGGCGGTTATGAGGTCGTGTGAGCGACGGTCGGCGCGTCGGGTGGCGCGGGCGATGTTGGGTTCGCCGTGGATGCGGTGCCAGCCGATTGCGGTGTTACGCAGGGTGGCCATGATGGCGGGTCCGGTGCCGGTGCGGGCCTGGTGCAGATCTTCACGGAAAGTCACATCTCGCACGTTGTGGACCTGGTTTTCGATGAGCCATTCCGCTCTTGCCCATTTCTGCAGGTCGGCGGGTTGGGCGTCGGCGGCGGGCAGGGATGTGATCAGGTAGGCGGTCTCGCGGCTGGTCTTGCCGCCGGTGGTTCGGGTACGGGTGATCCGGACGGCTTGCTGGGCGTGCGAGAACGCGATTCCGCCCGGGGTGTGCAGGGTGACGGCTTTGATGGTGCGGGTCTCTTTGCGCCCGTGACCGCGGTCGCGGGTGCGGTCACCGACCGGGATCTGCGCCCAGGGAACAGCTTTGAGCTGGGCGAACAGGGTGGGCTGGTTGCCCTTGGCCTGCAGTAGCAGATGTGCTCCACGGCCGGTGATCTGCTCGGCGTGGCCGGTCTGGGTGTGCAGCGCGTCGGCGACGAACAGGACATCGGTCAGACTGCCGAGCACGGCCTGAACGGCGTCGAGCAGTGGGGCGAAGGCGGGAATCTCGTTGCTCTTCGTGTCGACGGTGACCTGGGCCAAGACGATGCCGGTACTGGTGTCCAGCGCCG
>NZ_JBNCLE010000035.1:0-29909 GCF_049844495.1 Micromonospora sp. DT48 | reverse complement strand
GCCCAACGGCCATACCAGCCCAAAACGGCGGCCGAACCCCGCCTCGCCGCTTGACACAACCCATAGGGACACCCCCCCACCCCACCCACCCCCCACCCACCCCCACCCACCCTCGTCCGGTGATCAAGAAGTTTTGGTCTTGGAGAGCGCTCTCGTTAGACCAAAACTTCTTGATCACCGAGCAGGGCGGGGTCCCGGGGGGGTGGGGTGGGGGGGTTAGGGGTGGGCTAGGAGTTCGGCGATTTGGGCGGTGTTGAGGGCGGCGCCCTTGCGGAGGTTGTCGCCGGTGACGAAGAAGTCCAGGGCCCGAGGGTCGTCCACGGCACGGCGGATCCGGCCGACCCAGGAGGGGTCGGTGCCCACCGCGTCGATCGGCATCGGGAACTCACCGGCCGCCGGATCGTCGACCACGATCACGCCGGGCGCGTTTCGCAGCACACCACGTGCGCCCTCGGCGTCGATCTCGGTGGCGAAGACGGCGTGCACCGCGACCGAGTGACCGGTCACCACGGGTACCCGTACACAGGTGGCCGAGACCTTGAGGTCACGCAGCCCGAGGATCTTGCGCGACTCGTTGCGCATCTTCATCTCCTCGGACGACCAGCCGTCGTCGGCCAGCGAGCCGGCCCACGGGACGACGTTGAGCGCCAGCGGGGCGGGAAACGGGCCGAGGTCGTCGCCGACCGCCTGCCGCACGTCGCCGGTACGCGAGCCGAGTTGCCGGTCACCGGCCACCTTGGTCAGTTGGTCGTGCAGCGTGTCCGCGCCGGCCTGCCCGACCCCGGAGACCGACTGGTACGACGCGAGCACCAGTTCCCGCAGGCCGTACTCGCGGTGCAGCGGCGCGACCGCGACGATCATCGCGAGAGTGGTGCAGTTGGCGTTGGCGATGATGCCCTTGGGCCGGTTACCCACCTGCTCCGGATTGATCTCGGGCACCACCAGCGGTACCTCGGGATCCATCCGGAAGGCGCCGGAGTTGTCCACCACGATGGCGCCGCGAGAGACCGCGATGGGCGCCCAGTGGGCGGAGACCTCGTCCGGCACGTCGAACATGGCCACGTCGACGCCGTCGAGCGCCTCCTCGGTGAGCACCTGGACGGTCAGTTCCTCGCCCCGGCAGCGGACCTTGCGTCCGGCGGATCGTTCGCTGGCCAGCAGCCGGATCTCGCCCCAGACGTTGCGTCGCCCGGTGAGCAGCTCACACATCACCGTGCCGACGGCTCCCGTTGCCCCGACCACGGCCAGGGTGGGCAGCCCGGTCACGCCCGCTACCGCCCCGTCCCCGCGTACACCACGGCCTCGGTGTCGCCGCCGAGGTCGAACGCCTCGTGGATGGCACGGACCGCCGCGTCGAGGTCGGTGTCCCGGCAGACCACCGAGACACGGATCTCCGAGGTGGAGATCATCTCGATGTTCACCCCGGCCTGGCCCAGCGCGGCGAAGAAGCCGGCGGCCACCCCGGGGTGCGACCGCATCCCCGCGCCGATCAGGGAGACCTTGCCGACGTGGTCGTCGTAGAGCAGGCCCTTGAAGTTGACCGTCTCCTGGATCTTGCTCAACGCGGCCATCGCGGTCGGGCCGTCGGCCTTCGGCAGGGTGAAGGAGATGTCCGTACGGCCGGTGCCCTCGGTGGAGACGTTCTGCACGATCATGTCGATGTTGATCTCGGCGCCCGCGACGGTGTCGAAGATGCTCGCGGCGGCACCCGGCTCGTCGGGCACCCCGACGATGGTGATCTTGGCTTCGCTGCGGTCGTGGGCGACCCCGGTGATCAGTGCCTGCTCCACAGAGAGCTCCTCCATCGATCCGGTGACCATGGTTCCGGTGTTGGTCGAGTATGACGAACGGACATGGATCGGCAGCCCGGCCCGCCGGGCGTACTCCACGCTACGCAGGTGCAGCACCTTGGCGCCGCAGGCGGCCAGCTCAAGCATCTCCTCGTAGGTGATCTGCTTGATGTGCCGGGCGTTGGGCACGATCCGGGGATCGGCGGTGAACACCCCGTCCACGTCGGTGTAGATCTCGCAGACGTCCGCGCGCAGCGCCGCCGCCAGCGCCACCGCGGTGGTGTCGGAACCGCCCCGGCCGAGGGTGGTGACGTCCTTGGTGTCCTGCGACACGCCCTGGAAGCCGGCGACGATGACCACCGCGCCCTCGTCCAGCGCCCCCTTGAGGCGGCCCGGCGTGACGTCGATGATCCGTGCCCGGCCGTGCACCGAGGTGGTGATCACGCCAGCCTGGGAACCGGTGAACGAACGGGCTTCGTACCCCAGGTTGTGGATCGCCATCGCGAGCAGCGCCATGGAGATCCGCTCCCCGGCGGTGAGGAGCATGTCCAGCTCCCGACCGGGCGGCAGCGGGCTCACCTGGTTGGCCAGGTCGAGCAGTTCGTCCGTGGTGTCGCCCATCGCGGACACCACCACGACCACGTCGTCACCGGCCTTGCGGGCCGCGACGATGCGCTCGGCCACGCGCTTGATCCGCTCGGCGTTGGCGACGGAGGATCCGCCGTACTTCTGCACCACGAGTGCCACGACGGCGCACTCCCTCCCGGTTGCCCTGAGCGTGCCGACGCCGCCGGCACCGGGGCCGGCGGCGCGGGTCGGACGACCTCAGGGTATCGGTCGGCTCTGACCGCCGGGTCAGGTGATCCCACGATCCGGCCCCCGGACGCGACCGCAGTGGCCTGCGACACGCCGGAAAACGCAGCCTTTCCGGGGGTGTCCCGAACCCTGCCCAACACCCAGAATGACCGGGTGTCCGCCGCCCGTCATCCGATCCGCCGACTGGCCGTCGCGCTCGCGCTCGCCGCGCCCGCTTTCCTCACCGCCTGCTCGTCCGGCCCGCCCGCCGGTTCCTCGCCGCCCCCGACCGCACCGCGTCCGGCCGGTCCGGACGCGGCCCGGGACGAGTTGGCAGCGCTCGCGGCCGCCGCGCAGGACCGGCACCTGATCGCCAGGTACGCCTGGCGGGTAGACGGCGTCGGCGATCGCCTGCTCGCCTTCACCAGCGCGAACGACGGCAGCTGGCGGATGGACGTGCCTGGCGGGGCGCTCGGCGGCACCCGCGACATCGCCCTGGCCGCCACCGCGGACGGGTTGTTCCAGTGCGGGCTGCCATCGACCGCCCAGCCGGAGCCGGCGAGTTGCGTACGCCTCGGCGAGCGGGACGACACGCTGCCCCGGCGGCTCGACCCTCGGGTGCAGCATCCGTTCACCGACTGGTTGGACGTGCTGACCGACCGGCGTGCCCCGCTGTCGGTGTCACCCGCCATGGCACCCCCCGGGGCGAGCGGCAGCTGTTACTCGGTGGAGACCACGTCGGCGTCGATCAACCCACCACTGGACGTAGGGATCTACTGCTTCGACGCCGACGGCACGCCGACCGCTGTTCGGACGGCGTTCGGCACGCTGACGTTGGCCGCCCCGCCGGAACCGGCTCCGGGCACGGTGCAGCTGCCCGGTCCGGTGTTCGAGGGTGAGCCGCTGGGCATGGAGGCGCCACCCGTGGACCCGCCGGACCCGCCGGACGCTCCGGAGGCGGCGAGCGACGACACCGGCGAGTGACGACACCGGCGAGTGACGACACCGGCGAGTGACGACACCGGCGGAGCGACGAAACCGGCAAGTGACGGCAACGGTCTGACGGCCGAGGATGCAGAAACGCTCGACGGTAGATCCCGTTACGGGTGTCATTGCCCACATTCACCCAGCCCGACCGATCGGTCAAATCGCCCATAGGGGATGCTTTTGCCATGACCGACCTCACGCCGCTGCTCGCCTTCCGCTGGAGTCCCCGCTCCTTCGACCCGATCGCGGAGGTGACCCCGGCCGAGGTGGTGACGCTGCTGGAGGCGGCACGATGGGCGCCCTCGGTCGACAACCGGCAACCCTGGCGGTTCGCCGTCGGGCACCGCGAGGACGAGACCTTCAAGCGGATCCTGGTCAACCTGCCGGCCACCGACCAGCGGTGGGCCGGACGGGCGAGCGTCCTGCTGCTCGCCGCGTACCACGCCGGCACCACCCCGTTCGCCGCGTACGACCTGGGGCAGGCGGTGGCCCACCTGACGGTGCAGGCCACCGCGCTGGGCCTGCACGTACGTCAGGTGACCGACCTGGACCACCCCGGGCTGGTCGCCGATCTCGACCTCCCCGCAGGCGTGCGACCGTACGTGGTGACGGCGGTCGGGCAACTCGGCGATCCGTTCAGCCTGCCGGCCGACCTACTGGCCCGCGAGACCTCGCTACGCAGTCGCCGACCATTGCCCGAACTGCTCCTGAGCTGCTCAGACAGCTCGGTTTGAGGGGTTGCGGTGCGACTCTCGTCCCAGATTGCGGACGCACCTTCCCGGGGTTGAGCCCCATCACGTACTGTCACTCTGTCATGTGGCAGGCGCACCTCCTCCTTGGTCGCCGCGACGGGGCCTGACGGCCGGCACCTCGTCGCGGAGTCGAACCGCGCCGCCAGCATTTCCCGGACCGTTCCTCGGCCTGAGTGCCGACCTCCAACGCTGACGTCACATGACCAGGGAGAACTCCGCCATGGCCCACCCAGCCGGCACCACCGACATCGACTCTGATCCGATCGCCCGGCAGCGCCCCAGCCGGATGCCGTACACCCGCTACCAGCCCTATCGGCAGCAGTTCCGGATCGACCTGCCGGACCGCGTCTGGCCGACCCGGCACGTCGAGGCCGCCCCGCGCTGGTGCGCGGTCGACCTGCGGGACGGCAACCAGGCACTGATCGACCCGATGTCACCGGAACGCAAGCGCCGCATGTTCCAGCTCCTGGTGCAGATGGGCTACAAGGAGATCGAGGTCGGCTTTCCCTCGGCCAGCCAGACCGACTACGACTTCGTCCGGCAGCTGATCGAGCAGGATCTGATCCCCGAGGACGTCACCATCCAGGTGCTGACCCAGTGCCGGGAGCACCTGATCGACCGCACCTTCGAGTCGCTGCGCGGGGCCCGCCGGGCGATCGTGCACTTCTACAACTCGACGTCGACGCTGCAACGGCGGGTGGTGTTCGGGCTGGACCGCGACGGCATCACCGACATCGCCACCACCGGGGCCCGGCTCTGCCAGAAGTACGCCGAGATCCACACCCCGGACACCGACATCTTCTACGAGTACTCGCCGGAGTCGTACACCGGCACCGAGCTGGAGTACGCGCTGGAGGTGTGCGCGAAGGTCATCGAGGTGGTCGACCCCACCCCGGACCGCAAGCTGATCGTCAACCTACCGGCGACCGTCGAGATGGCCATGCCGAACGTGTACGCCGACTCGATCGAGTGGATGCACCGGCACCTGCCCCGCCGCGACAGCCTGGTACTCAGCCTGCACCCGCACAACGACCGGGGCACCGGAGTGGCCGCCGCCGAGCTGGGCCTGCTGGCCGGTGCCGACCGGATCGAGGGCTGCCTGTTCGGCAACGGCGAGCGCACCGGCAACGTCGACCTGGTGACGCTGGGGCTGAACCTCTTCTCCCAGGGCATCGACCCGATGATCGACTTCTCCGACATCGACGAGATCAAGCGGGCCGTCGAGTACTGCAACCAGCTGCCCGTGCACGAACGCCACCCGTACGCCGGTGACCTGGTGTACACCGCCTTCTCCGGCTCCCACCAGGACGCCATCAACAAGGGGTTCACCGCGCTGGCGGCCGACGCGGCAGCGGCCGGAGTGCCGGTCGACGAGTTCACCTGGGCGGTGCCGTACCTGCCGATCGACCCGAAGGACCTGGGCCGCAGCTACGAAGCGGTGATCCGGGTCAACTCGCAGTCCGGCAAGGGCGGCGTCGCCTACATCATGAAGACCGAGCACCAGCTCGACCTGCCGCGCCGGCTCCAGATCGAGTTCTCCGGCGTGGTGCAGCAGGTGACCGACCACGACGGCGGTGAGGTCGACCCGGCCACCATGTGGCGGATCTTCGCCGAGCAGTACCTGATCGACCACCAGCGCGACCCGGCGGTGGCGCTGTCCGACTACGCCATCGGCACCGCCGAGGGCAAGGTCGAGATCACCGCCCGGGTCGAAACCGACGGGCAGTCCCGGTCGCTCACCGCGATCGGCAACGGCCCGATCGACGCGTACGTCAACGCGTTGGGCTCGGCCGGCGTGCGCGTACGGGTGCTCGACTACCACGAGCACGCGCTCTCCTCCGGCGGCGACGCGCAGGCCGCCGCGTACGTGGAGTGCGAGGTGCAGGGGCGCACCGTGTGGGGTGTCGGGATGGACGCCAACATCGTCACCGCCTCGATCAAGGCGGTCACCAGCGCCGTCAACCGCGCCCCAGCCTGAGACGCAAGGAAGGGCCCCTTGTTAACGGATTCTGTATAGGAAGGGGCCCGGGTTAACAAGGTCGGTGTTAACCCGGGCCCCTTCCTAACGCCGGTTGACCTGGCAGTGGATACCGGCATCGGGGCGCAGAGCTAAGCCGGCAGCGGCCGGCGGGTCGGGCGGTGCACCAGCACGGCGGCGATGAAGGCACCGGCCAGCAGCAGACCGGCGCACCAGAGCAACGCGCCACGGTAGGCGTTGGTGAGTTCGGCGGGTTGCTCGTACCCGGTGCCGGAGAGCCCGACCAGCAACGGCAGGGCCGCCACCGCGAGCAGTCCGCCGACCCGCGAGGCGGCGTTGTTGAAGCCGCTGGCCACACCGGCGAAGCGGTCCTCGACGGCAGCCAGCACCGAGGCGGTCAGCGGTGCCACGACCAGGGTCAGCCCGGCCCCGAAGAGCGCGACTCCGGGCAGCACCTGCCGCCAGTACGACGCCCCCGGTTCTATCTCGCGCAGCATCAGCAGCCCGACGGCGGCCAGCACCGGCCCGACGGTCAGCGGCAGCCGGGGGCCGATCCGCGTCGACAGCGCGCCGGTGACCGGTGAGCCGACCAGCAGCAGGAAGGTCATCGGCAGCAGGGCGAGGCCGGTGAGCAGGGCCGACCAGCCGAGCACGTTCTGTAGGTACACGGCGATGAAGAAGGTGAATCCGCCCAGCGCGGCGTAGACCAGCACGGTGAACAGGTTCAGCACCGAGAACAGCCGACTGTGGAACAGGCCGACGGGCAGCATCGCGGTGTCGCCACGACGCCGTTCCAGGAACACGAACGCCACGGCGGCGGCCACCCCGGCCAGGGCCGCCGCCACCACCGCCGGTGAGTGCAGACCTCGACCGGGCGCGTCGACCAGGGCGTACGTGACCCCGGCCAGGGCCAGTGCACCGAGCAGGGCACCGGCCACATCGAACTGGCGGGTGCCCTGTTTGCGGGAGGCGTTCTCGTCCCGGCTCTCCGGAACCCAGCGGAGCGTCGCCACCGCGACGAGCACCGCCATCGGCACGTTCAGGAAGAAGATCCACCGCCAGGAGAGCGCGTCGATCAGCCAGCCGCCGATGAACGGCCCGAGCGCGGTGGAGACGCCGGACAGCCCCGACCACGCTCCGATCGTCTTCGCCCGATCGTCGGGATGGAAACTGGCCTGGAGCAACGCCAGGGATCCCGGGGTCAGCAGCGCGCCACCGGCCCCCTGGAGGAACCGCGCGGCCACCAGCCAGTCGATGCGCAGCGCCAGCCCGCAGAGTACGGACGCGGCGGTGAACGACACGACGCCGAGCAGGAACACCCGCCGCCGCCCGAACCTGTCGCCCAACGCCCCACCGAGCAGGACGAACGCGGCGAGCGTCAACAGGTAGCCGTTGACAGTCCACTGAAGACCGGCCACCGACGCGTCGAGGTCCCCACCGAGGTGGGGCAGCGCCACGTTGACCACGGTGCTGTCCAGGAAGACCATGCCGGAGGCCAGCACGGCGGCGGCCAGCGTGCCCCGCCCCGCAGTGCTGCGCAGACGGAGGTTGGACGTGGGTTCGGGCATGGTTACCAATCTGCCGTGCGCCATCTGTCAGACACCACGAAACGCCGAAACCCTCGCCGGGTACTGTGCGGGATCGCCGGAAGCCCGCAAGCTGGAGAGGTGTCGTCTGTGCGTACCAGATCAAGATCTCGTGCCTTGGGAGCGCTCGCGCTCGCTGCGGCGCTGACCTTCGGCGTGGCCGGCTGCGTCCCGCTTGAGGAGGAGCCCGTCACCGAGCCGAGCGGGGGCAACAGCAACATCACCCAGATGCTCTCGGAGCTGACCGTCGCCGAGGCGGGCTCGATGCGCGGCTACAGCCGCAACCGTTTCCCGCACTGGCGCAAGACCGGGAAGAACTGCGACGTCCGCGACACCGTGCTGGAGCGCGACGGCAAGGACATCGAACACTCCGGCTGCAACGTGGTCGGCGGCCGGTGGGAGAGCGTCTACGACGGGCGCACCTTCACCGATCCGTCCAGTGTGGACATCGACCACATGGTCCCGCTGGCCAACGCCTGGCGCTCCGGTGCCGACGAATGGGACGACTCCAAGCGGGGCGACTTCGCCAACGACCTCGACCGACCGCAGTTGTTCGCGGTTTCCGCCTCCTCCAACCGGGCAAAGGGCGACCAGGACCCGTCCCAGTGGAAGCCACCAAACCGGTCATACTGGTGCCAGTACGCCGGGGACTGGGTGGCGGTGAAGCACCACTGGAAGCTGACGGTCACCAGTGCCGAGCGGGCCGAACTGGCCGACATGTTGGAGGGCTGCACATGGGAGAGCAAGCCGTAACCGGTGCCGACGGCGCACCGGCACCGGAGGGCGTACCGGATCCCGGCGGTGAGGACGCGGCGGCGGCCACCGGCAGCCCTGCGCCAGGTCCGGCCACGGCCGGCATGACCGCCGACGGTGCCGCCGCGGGCGAGGTGGAGGTGCCGGGTGCCGGGATGACCGCCGACGCGGGCGGTGCCACCGGCCCCCGCAGCCGCAGCGCCGACATCGTGCCCGGACCGGGTGGGGTGATGACCGACGAGGTCGGGGTGGTGACCGGTGAGCTGACCCTGCGCACCGACTTCGCCGACGGGCTGGTCAGCCTGCACGTGCAGTACAAGGACGCCGACGAGTGGTACGCCGTCACCGGCGGTAGCGCGCCGCTGGCCGACGCCGCCGGGCTGGACGCGGTGCACACCATCGCCGTCGGCCTGCTGCACCGCCCCGAAGGCTGACCGCCACGCGGCACGCCAGCCCCAGTTGTAAGGAAGGGCCCCTTCCTATACACCAGGCGTTAGGAAGGGGCCCTTCCTTACAACTAGACGAAGGAGCCGGGCTCGGTGGGCGCGGAGACGACGGCGGGTTCCTCCCCCTCGTCCACCGGCCGGACGACCTCCACGCTGACCTTGTGCGGACGCAGCTCCCCGCTGGCGATCTGCTCCGCCCAGTGGCAGGCGACCCGGCTTCCGCCGATCTCCCGCAGCTCCGGCCGCTCGTCGGCGCACCGGGTCGGCTGGGCCCACGGGCACCGGGTGTGGAAGCGACACCCCGACGGCGGGTTGGCCGGTGAGGGCAGGTCCCCGGCGAGCAGGATCCGCTCCCGGCGGTCCTCCACGTCGGGGTCCGGCACCGGCACCGCCGACATCAACGCCCGGGTGTACGGGTGCAGCGGCTCGGTGTAGAGCCGGTCGCTCGGCGCCTCCTCGACCAGTGCCCCCAGGTACATCACGCCGACGGTGTCGGAGATGTGCCGGACCACCGCCAGGTCATGCGCGATCACCAGATAGGTCAGCCCGAGGTTGTCCTGGAGTTCGTCGAGCAGGTTGACCACCTGGGCCTGGATCGACACGTCGAGCGCGGAGACCGGCTCGTCCGCCACGATCAGTTCCGGCCCCAGCACCAGCGCACGGGCGATACCGATGCGCTGCCGCTGCCCGCCGGAGAACTCGTGCGGATAGCGGGAGAGCGCCCAGCGGGGCAGTCCGACCTGGTCCAGCGTCTCCGCGATGATCTTGCGGCGCGCGTTCCGGTCACCGCCGATCCCGTGCGTCTGGAGCCCTTCGGTGAGGATCGACTCGACGTTCTGCCGTGGGTCGAGGCTGGACATCGGATCCTGGAAGATCATTTGCATCCGCCGACGCATCGTGCGCAGCTTGTTCGGCGCCAGCGTGGTCAGCTCGACCCCGTCGAAGTTGACCTCGCCCGAGGTCGGCGGGGTGAGCTGGAGCAGCGCCCGCCCGAGCGTCGACTTGCCACACCCCGACTCACCGACCAGGCCGTACGTCTCGCCGCGCACGATCCGCAGGTCGACGCCGTCGACCGCCTTGACGTGGCCGACCGTACGGTCGAACAGCACCCCCCGCTTGATCGGGAAGTGCACCTTCAGATCCCGTACGTCGACGAGCACGTCGTCCCTGGGCTCGGTGGTCCGCTCGCTGCCCGTACTCATGCCACGTCCTCCTCGCTCGGGGTGGCGGCCAGACCCGGCACGGCCGGCGGGTCGTCCGGTACCGCCTGCGCGGGCACCGAACCCGGCGTGGCCGAGCCCGGTACCACCTCCCGAACCTCCTCACCGGGCGCCCCCGGCAGCGGGGCCGGGTTGACGCATCGGTAACCGCGACTGTCGTGGGTCACCACCAGCGCGGGCGGTTCGCCGACGCAGGAGTCGATTCGCCGGGTGCAGCGCGGGGCGAAGGCGCAGCCGTCCGGCCAGGGCAGCAGGTCACGAACCGATCCGGGGATGGGGTTCAGCCGCTCCCCACGCCCCGCGTCGAGACGAGGCACCGAGCCGAGCAACCCCACGGTGTACGGGTGCCGAGGCTGACGGAACAGCGGACGTCGCCGGGCGGTCTCCACCACCCGGCCGCCGTAGAGCACGTTGATGGTGTCGCACATGCCGGCCACCACGCCCAGGTCGTGCGTGATCATCACCAGTGCGGTGCCGGAGTCCCGGACCAGGTCCTTGAGCAGCTCCAGGATCTGCGCCTGGATGGTGACGTCCAGCGCGGTGGTCGGCTCGTCGGCGATGAGCAGCCGGGGCTGACAGGCCACCGCCATGGCGATCAGGGCACGCTGGCGCATCCCACCGGAGAGCTGGTGCGGGTACTCCTTCAGCCGCCGCTTCGGGTCGGGGATACCGACCCGGTCCAGCAGCTGCGCGGCCTCCTTCGCCGCCGCCTCGCCCTTCATCCCCCGGTGCCGGGTCAGCACCTCGGTCACCTGGATGCCGATCGGCACGACCGGGTTCAACGAGGAGAGCGGATCCTGGAAGATCATCGCGATGTCGCGGCCCCGGATGTCCCGGCGCGACCGGTCGTCGATCTTGAGCAGGTCGGTACCGTCGAAGACGGCCTTACCGCCGACGGTGAGACCGGGCTGCTTGGGCAGCAGACCCATGATCGCCAGTGAGGTCACCGACTTGCCGCAGCCGGACTCGCCGACCAGACCGACCACCTCGCCCGCGTCGACGGAGAAGGAAACCCCGTCGACGGCCCGGACGGGCCGCTGATTGCGCCGGGCGAAGGTGACGGACAACTCTTCGACATCAAGCAGTGCCATGCCGCACCGCCCTTTCGTTCACAGCTGCGGAGGTCGCGTACGCACGTCTCATGCTCGCCACACCTACTTCCGCAGCTTCGGGTCGAGGGCCTCACGCATCGCCTCACCGAGCAGGGTGAACCCCAGCGCGGTGATGATGATCGCGACCGCCGGGTAGATGGCCAGCGCGGGCCGGATACCGAGCCACGGCTGCGCGTCGGCCAGCATCACGCCCCATTCGGGGGTGGCCGAGTCGGGGTTGCCGAGACCGAGGTACGACAGCGCGGCGGCCTCGATGATGGCGGTGGCCAGGGTCAGCGTGGCCTGCACGATGACCGGGGCGAGCGAGTTCGGCAGCACGTGGGCCAGCGCGATCTTCGACTTGCGTACGCCCAACGAGGTGGCCGCCAGCACGTAGTCGCTGTTGGACTGGGCGATCATCGAGCCCCGCAGCAGCCGGGCGAAGACCGGCACCGAGACCATACCGACCGCGATCATCACCGTGATCAGGCTCGGCCCGAGCAGCGCGGCGATGCTCACCGCGAGCAGCAGGCTGGGCATCGCCAGCAGCATGTCGATGAAGCGCATCAGTGTGGCGTCCACCCAGCGGCCCCACCGGCCGCCGAGCCCGGCGGCGGCACCGGCGACCCCACCGATCAACGCACCGATGGCCAGACCGATCATGGTGGCGACGACACCGACCAAGAGGGTCTGCCGCGCCCCGACGATCATCCGGCTGAAGACGTCCCGGCCCTGGTGGTCGTAGCCGAGCCAGTGCTCGGCCGAGTGGCCCGGGATCAGGCCCTGGCCCACCTTGACGACGCCCTCGCGGATACCCATCGTGTCGGTCGGCCCGTACGGCACGAAGAACGGGCCGACGATCGCGACCAGGAGGAAGACGGTGAGGATCACCGCTCCGACGACGGCCGCCGGGTTACGCCGCAGCCGACGGAAGGCGTCCTGCCAGAGGCTGACGCCCCGCTCCTCGTCACGGGCGGCGAGTTCGGCGAGGCGGTCGATCTTCTCGCGCTTCTTCCCGCTGATGATCGTCATCGGACCCTCACCCTCGGGTCGATCAAGCTGTATGAGAGGTCCACGATCAGGTTCACCAGCACGTAGACCACCGCGATGATCATGATGAAGCCCATCAGGACCGGATAGTCGCGTTGGCTGATGGAGTCGGCGAGGAAGGCGCCGATCCCGCTGAACGCGAAGACGGTCTCGGTGAGCACCGCGCCGGAGAGCAGACCGCCGGTGAGCAGACCGATCGAGGTCGCCACCGGGAGCATCGCGTTGCGCAGCACGTGCCGGCGGCGGACCACGTTCTCGGTCAGGCCCTTGGCCTCGGCGGTGCGGACGAAGTCCTCGTTGAGCACCTCAAGCACGCTGGCCCGGGTGATCCGGACGATGATCGCCAACGGGATGCTGGCCAACGCCATGCCAGGCAGTACGAGGTGCCAGATCGCGTCGGCGGCGGCGTCCCACTCCCGGGTCATCAGTCCGTCGAGCACGAAGAAGTTGGTGATCCGGGTGGCGCCGAGCGTCGGGTCCTGCCGGCCGCTGGACGGGAACCAGCCCAGGTTCTCCGAGAAGATCGCCTTCAGGATGTACGCCAGGAAGAAGACCGGGATGCAGATGCCGATCAACGAGCCGCCGACGGAGGCGTGATCGAGGAACCGGCCGCGCCGACGGGCGGCCAGGTAACCCAGCGGGATGCCGATACCGATCGCGATCACCATCGCGGTGATGGTCAGTTCGACGGTGCCGGGGAAGCGCTGGAGGAACTCGGTGGTCACCTCGCGCTTGGTCGAGATCGAGGTGCCCAGGTCGAGCCGGACCATCCGCCGGATGAACCGGCCGTACTGGATCAGGATCGGCTCGTCGAGGCCGAGGTTCTGGCGGATCGCGGCCCGCATCTCGGGCGTACCCCGCTCGCCGAGGATCGCGGTCTCGGGGCCACCCGGCAGCCTACGGAGCCAGATGAACAACAGGATGGAGAGCCCGAACAGCGTTGGTATCAGCTGGAGCAGGCGTCTGACGATGAACCGGATCACGGCGGCCTCGAAGGTGTGCAGGGGATCGCGGGCGGGCGCTGTGGGTACAGCGCCCGCCCGCGGTCAGTGCGTCAGATCAGGACTTGAACTCAGCGGAGGAGAACCGCTCGTCGGTGAGCGGGCTCGCCTTGACCCCGGTCACGTCCTTGCCGAACACGATGGCCGGCGGCGAGTGCGAGATCGGCACACCGGGCAGGAAGTTCATGATGTCGGCGTTCAGCTCCTTGTAGAGCGCCACCTTGGCCGCCTGGTCCGCGGTGGAGTCCGCCTTCTTGAACTTCTCGAACAGCTCGGGGTTGTTGAAGCCCCACTCGTCCTTCTGCCGGTCGAAGAACGTACCGATGAAGTTGTAGCCGTCGCCGTAGTCGCCGGTCCAGCCGAGGAAGTGCAGGTCGTGCTTGGTACCGGAGGTGGTGGCGTTGAGGTAGTCCGGGCTCCACTTCAGCGGAATCGGCTCGATCTTGATGCCGGCCGCCTGGAGGTCCGCCGAGACCAGCTCGAACAGGTCCTTCGGGTTCGGCATGTAGGGCCGGGTGACCTCGGTCGGGTAGTGGAACCGCAGGGTCAGGTCCGACGCGCCGGCCTCGGCCAGCAGCGACTTCGCCTTCTCGACGTCGTACTCGTACTTGGTGACGTCGCCGTTCCAGCCCTCGACCGTGTCGGGGAAGAAGTTCACCGCGACCTGGGCACCCGGGGGCAGCTTCGAGTCGACCAGCGCCTGCCGGTTGATGGCGTGGGCCAGCGCCTGCCGGACCTTCAGGTCCGCCAGCTTCGGGTTCCCCTTCTGGTTGATCGCCAGGTAGAGGATGTTGAAGGCCGGGCGGGTCAGGACGTTGAAGCCCTCGCTCTTGAGCGGCTCGACGTCGGCCGGACCAACCAGGTCGTAGCCCTGGATGCCACCGGAACGCAGCTCCTGCTTACGGGCGTTCTCGTCCGAGATGGTCTTGAAGATCAGGCTCTTCAGCTTGGCCTTCTCGCCCCAGTAGTCCTCGTTCCGCTCCAGGGTCAGCGTCTTGTTCGCGATGTCCCAGGTCTTGAACTTGAACGGGCCGGTACCGGTCGGGTGCTCGGTCGCGTACACGGGGTACTTGATGTCGTCCGCGCTACCGGTGACGTTGCTGGCGTCGTACTCCTGGAGCGCCTTGGGGCTGTGCATGGAGAACGACGGCAGCATCAGGGCGGCCGGGATCTTGCTGGAGACCCGGCTGAAGGTCAGCGCGACCGTGGTCGGGTCGGTGACCGAGCAGGACTTGAAGAGGCTCTCACCGAGGGTGTCGTCCTCGTTGGCGGCGAAGCCACCCATGACGTCCTGCCAGTAGGCGGTCACGTCCGGGCTCTGCATGAGGCCCTTGGCGTTGTACCAGCGGTCGAAGTTGACGCAGACGGCCTCGGCGTTGAAGTCGGTGCCGTCGTGGAACTTCACGCCCGAGCGCAGCTTGAACGTCCACGTGGTGCCCGCGGCGTCCGGCTCCCAGGACTCGGCGAGGCCGGGGCTGACCTTGGTGCCACCCTCCTCGGGGCGGACCAGCGTCTCGAACACCTGACGGGCCACGCGCAGCGACTCACCGTCACTGGCGAAGCTGGGGTCGAGCACCTTCGGGTCTCCGGCAACGCCGAAGACCAAGGTGTCCTTGCTACTACCGCTGGAACCTTCGCGGTCGCTCTCGGCACAGCCTGCTACCGCGAGGGCCGCGGCCGCCACGGCCGCGATAGCGACCTTCGGCCTGGATGCACGCATGGTGCTTCACCTCGTCCTTGGGGGTACGGACAACGTGGTGACAGGGTCACCGATGGCCGTGACCTTAGCTCCCGTCCGGACCGCCCGGAAACGGCTGTCGAAGCGGTTGGTACCGGATCGTGTCTTAATCGTTGGGACAGCACCCGGCGGCCAGGGTAGACGCACAGCAAAGGGCCGTTTTGCCCGGATTGGGCGATGCGGATTTGTTACATCGATTGTCGGCTAGCCAGTCCACATGTTAGACCGCCACAGTGGAGCCAGGGCCGTCCTCACACCGCCCGGCGGCCCTCGAAGGCCCGGCCCAAGGTGATCTCGTCGGCGTACTCCAGGTCGCCGCCGACCGGCAGCCCACTGGCCAGCCGGGTCACCGCGATCCCCATCGGTTTCACCATCAGCGCAAGGTAGGTCGCGGTCGCCTCGCCCTCGGTGTTCGGATCGGTGGCCAGGATCAGCTCACGGACCGCACCGCCGCCGAGGCGGGTCATCAGCTCACGGATGCGCAGGTTGTCCGGCCCGATGCCCTCCAGCGGATTGATCGCACCACCGAGCACGTGGTAGCGACCCCGGAACTCGCCGGTCCGCTCGATCGCCACGACATCCTTCGGCTCCTCGACCACGCAGACCACCTCGTCGGTGCGGCGCGGGTCGCGGCAGATCCGGCACTGGTCGGACTCGGCGACGTTGTAGCAACTCGTGCAGAACCGCACCAGATCCTTGACCTTGCGCAGCGCGCTCGCCAGGCGGTTGACGTCGGCCGGGTCGGCGGACAACACATGGAAGGCGATCCGCTGGGCGCTCTTGGGGCCAACCCCCGGCAGCCGCCCCAACTCGTCGATCAGATCCTGGATGGCGCCCTCGTACATGCGGACTCAGAACCCGGGCAGGCCGAGGCCGCCCATCCCACCCGCGACCGGGCCCATCTTCTGCTCGGTCAGCTCGCGGGCCGCCTCGGTGGCGTTGTGCAGCGCGGCGACGACCAGGTCCTCCAGGGTCTCCACGTCGTCCGGGTCGACGGCCTTCGGATCGATCTTGATGCTCTTGACGTCGCCGGAACCGGAGACGACAGCGGTGACCAACCCACCGCCAGCGGTGCCGGTCACCTCGGCCTCGGCCAACTCGGCCTGCGCCTTGGCGATCTGCTGCTGCATCTTCTGCGCCTGCTTCAGCATCTGCTGCATGTTCGGCTGTCCACCAGGCCGCACGATGACTCCCTCAACTCGCCTACGCTGCCGCCGCTCACCCTAACGTCCCCCACCGACCTACCCCGCGCGGCGCACCCCGTACTCGCGCCGGTCGGGGCGGCGGAGTCAGTCGCCGACCTTCTCGACGCTGCCGAAGGTCTCCCGAAGCAGCCGTACGGCCTGCTCCTCGCTCGACTCGCGGGCGGTCTTCTCGTCGATGATCTCGTCGAGCGGCTCGTCCCCCGGGTCGAAGCCCTCGTAGGTGGCGGTGACGGCCGGTTGGGCACCGCCGGGACGTCCCGCGCCGCCGCGCAGCGGGCCGTCGAAATCCGGGTCGTACGGTGGCTCGCCGGCGAACTCCACGTCCGCGGTCGGCCGGACACCCTTGGCGGTACGCGCACCCCGCCCGGCCGCCGCCGCCCGTGCTGCCGCGATCGCGCTGCTCACCGGAGGGCTGCCGGTTCCGTTGGGCCCGGCCGCCTGGCGTGGCGTGCCGTTCGACCCAGGGCCGCCCGAAGCGGCGCTCCCCCCACTGGCGGGCGAGCCAGCCACCCCGTTTCCGTTGGCCCGACCCGCCGCGCCGCCCGGTGAACCGTTGCCCGGAGTCACGCCACGGGCAGCCGGGTCCGCCGAAGTGTCGGACGCCGCCGCCCGGGAGGCACCCGACGGGCCCCCTGCCGCAGCGGCGGAGACGCCGCCGGGGCGGGCGGCCTCCGGCCAGTCGTCGTCGGAGCCGCCACCGCCAGCGGACGGATCACTGCCACCTGGGCGGGCCGGTTCCGGCCAGTCGTCGTCGCCCTCGGCGGCGTCACCGGGCCGACGAGCGTTGCCGGAACGACCCCGGTCGGCACGCCCCGGCGGTGTGTCCGGGCTGGCGGTCGCCGGAGCAGCGCTGGGAGCGGCGGTGCCGCGCGACGGACCGAGCGATACTCCGCCCCGCTCGCCGGCCACCTCGCACCGGATCTGCCAGCGTCCGCCCAACTCCTCGTAGAGCGCGTCGGTGAGCACCTGCGCGTGGTCGGACATCATCCGGGCCAGCACCGCCGACTTCACGGTGAGCACCAGAGTGTCCCCGTCGAGGTCCCGGACGACGGCGTCCCGCATCAGCGCGGCGATCCGCTTGTTGCTCCGGTTGACCTTGCCGACCACCTCCGGCCAGACCCGGCGCACCGCCACCGCGTCCAGCACGCCGGGGCTCACCGCTCCGGGGCGGGGCGGCTCCGGGGTCGCCGGGTCGGGCATGACCGCCGACGCCGGCACCGGTCGCCGGGGCGCGGCGACACCATCGGTCGCCCCCGGCCGACCGCCATCCGGCCCACCGGCCGGTGTGGTGCCGGTGTGGGCTCCACCCGCTGCGGTACCACCAGCCCTCGGGCCACCGTTCGAGGTCACGCCGCCACGTGAGGAGTGCGGGTGACCGTTGCCGGGATCGACAGGTGGGGCGTCGGTAGCCGGCGCGGCAGCGCCGGTCCCGGCCCGGTTCGCGGCGGGAGGCTGCGTGCGTACGGCCGGGGGGTTGGCGGCGGGCGCGGAGTCGGCGGCGGCCGACGGCGCGTCGGTGCCGACGACGGTGAGCCGCCGCTCCATGCGTTCGAGGCGCTGGAGCAGACCACCGGTCGAGTCGTCCACGCCCGGTAGCAGCATCCGGGCGCAGATCAACTCCAGCAGCAGCCGGGGCGCGGTGGTGCCGCGCATCTCCACCAGGCCGTCGTGCACGATGTCGGCGCAGCGGGACAGGGTGCCCGGCCCGAGCCGCTGGGCCTGGGCGGTCATCCGCTCGATCTGGTCGTCCGGCCCGTCGATCAGCCCCTTGGCCACCGCGTCGGGCACCTGCTGGAGCACGATCAGATCCCGCAGACGTTCCAGCAGGTCGGAGGCGAACCGGCGGGGGTCGTGCCCGGCCTCGGCGACCCGGTCGACGGTGGCGTACGCGGCGGCACCGTCCCCGGCGGCGAGGGCGTCGCACATCTCGTCGATCAGCGCCGCGTCGGTCACCCCGAGCAGCGCGGCGGCTCGGGCGTAGGTCACCCCGTCGGGACCGGCACCGGCGATGAGCTGGTCGAGTACGGAGAGGCTGTCCCGGGCGCTGCCGCCACCGGCCCGCACCACCAGCGGGAACACCGCCGACTCGACCTGCACCCCCTCGGCCTCGCAGAGCTGCTCAAGATAGGGCCGGAGCACCTTCGGCGGGATCAGCCGGAACGGGTAGTGGTGGGTCCGCGACTTGATCGTGCCGAGGACCTTCTCCGGCTCGGTCGTGGCGAAGATGAACTTGACGTACTCCGGCGGCTCCTCGACCAGCTTGAGCAGGGCGTTGAAGCCGGCCGACGAGACCATGTGCGCCTCGTCGATCACATAGATCTTGAAGCGGCTGTTGGCGGGCGCGAAGAACGCCTTCTCGCGCAGCTCACGGGCGTCGTCCACGCCACCGTGGCTGGCCGCGTCGATCTCGATGACGTCGATCGAGCCGGCCCCGTCACCGGCCAGCGAGCGACAGGAGTCACAGGTGCCACAGGGCTCCGGGGTGGGCCCGTGCTCACAGTTGAGCGAGCGGGCCAGGATGCGGGCGCTGGAGGTCTTGCCGCAGCCGCGCGGGCCGGAGAAGAGGTACGCGTGGTTCAGCCGCCCGCTACGCAACGCCTGCGACAACGGCTCGGTGACGTGCTCCTGCCCGATGACCTCGGCGAAGGTACGCGGCCGGTACTTGCGGTAGAGCGCCAGTGCCACGGCGTCCCGCCTCCTCTCGACCGAGCCATTCTGCGCCGCCCGCGCCCGCCCCACCACCCGCCCCGCTGACCGCGGTGCAAGGAAGGGCACCTTATTAACGCCTCCGGTAGAGGAAGGGGCCCCTCTTAACACCTGAGCCGGCAGCACCCGGGCACAGCGAGTGAGGTGGGAGACACCGGAGGCGGAGACAGAAAGGCCTCCCGTGCACCCGGCAGAGCTCGCTTATCCTTGCTGCCTTCCGGCCCTGGGGAGGTTCACGAGATACCGCCGCACGGGAGGTACGCCCAGCCTACCCGACCGATCGTGGATCCTCAGGGGGTGGTGGGGTGGGAAGCTCGGCGCAGACCTGTATCCTGGCTCGCGGAGGATTCGCCTAGAGGCCTAGGGCGCACGCTTGGAAAGCGTGTTGGGTTAACACCCTCACGAGTTCGAATCTCGTATCCTCCGCTCACCTGAGCAGCACAGACGCCAGGGCCGGCCCCCACGGGACCGGCCCTGAGTCGTGCCTAGGGTCGCTTTCGTCTCAGTTGTCTTCTTGATTGCCCCGTTCCGGCTGACCAGGCGACTGTTTCCCGGGTCAGCGTCTTGTCGGGCAGGGCGATGATGGGGCCGTGAGTCCCCGTGCCCGCCGTGCGGTCTCCCACTGGCGCAGCAAAGGCCCGACAGGGCTCGCGCGCGTGTGCTGGACGGTGATCTTCTGGGCTGGCTACGCCGTCTGGACGTGGTTGGTCTACGACTGGGCCGCCGAGCACGGTCATCAACTCCTGTTGGGCGGTTATCACCCGTGGTACCTCGCGGTGGCGGCGGTGACGTACTGGCCAGTGGCCTGCTCGCTTTGGTGGTCCATGTATTCCAAGGCCGGTCCCGTGCCGTGGTTGCGCGGTTGATCAGGACTTCTTCGATCACGGGTTCACCTCGTCCGACAGAACGGTGGACGATATATGACGGTGACCGTACTATCGGCTCATGCAGGAACCTACCTTTCTGATCCTCACTGCGCTGGCCGCGCAGCCGTTGCACGGCTACGGGGTCATCCGGGCGGTCGACGAGCTGTCGGCGGGCGAGGTCAAGCTGCGGCCGGGCACCCTCTACGGCGCGCTGGACCGGCTGGCCGAGCAGGGGCTCGTCACCGTCGACCGGGAAGAGGCCGTCGAGGGCCGCCTCCGTCGCTACTACCGGCTCAGCGATTCCGGGGCCGCCGCGTTGCAGGCACAGGTTGAGCGACTGCGCCGACACGCCGCTGCGGCCGAGGCCCAGTTGGGCAAGCGTCTCGGAAACGCGCTGAGCTTCGGCCCGGCAAGCGCCCCGATCGCGAGTGTGGTGACCGGATGACCGCCGCCTGGCCGAGCGCCGATGACCGTCTGGTGCGCGGCTACCGCAGACTCCTGCTCGCCTACCCCAGCCGACACCGGCGGCGGCACGGCACCGAAGTGGTGACCACGCTGCTGGAGATGGCCGAACCGGGTCAGCGCCGCCCCCGTCTCGCCGAGGCCGTGCACCTGGTCGCCAGTGGCCTGCGGCTGCGGTTCCGGTTGCCCGCCGGTCGCCCGCTCATGGCGCTTGCCGCACTGCTCACCGCGTTGACCATGGGCGGCTTCGGTGCCGCCGCCGGCTCGTGGCTCGGCGCCCAGACCTTCGCGGACCTGCCCGACGACGCCGCTCTGACCCGGCTTGTCCAGCAGGCCGGCGCGGACGGCGCAGAACGCCACTCTCACTCGACGGGGTCGCCGTGGATGGCGGAAGGAGTCGCCGTGCACGGCCCGCTGGACGGCACATGGGACGCCGAACAGGTCCGGCAGCGTTTCGCCGCAGATGGCTGGTCGGTTTCCGGCCTCAAGCCGCGCAGCGGTGGGAACGGCATCTTCCACGAAGACGAATCGATCACCTATGTTCCGTTGCACGGCGCATGGTTCTCGGCCACGTCGAACGGCCTGATCCTCCATGTAGACGGCTTGGCCCCCGCAGACTCCCGTTTCGTCGACACGGGCATAGGTCACGTCGTAATCGATGCGTGGCCGGAGCGTACCGTCGCCTTCCTGCCGCTGGTCGTCCTCGGCACGATCGGCGGGCTGCTCGTCGGCTGGCTGCTCGCGGCAGCCGTCGCGTACCGGATGGTGGCCGCGCCGCCCGCAGGCCGCCGCGCCGCCGCCGCTCTCTGGGGTGCGGCCCTGTTGACGCTGGCCCTGCCGGTGGTCGCGCTCTACGGCAATGTCATGCGGGTCTTCCGGGACGGCAGCCGCCACGAGGGCTCTCCGCTGACCGTGCACAGCGCCTTCACACCCGGCGAGTACTACCCGTTCGGCCCACAGTGGCTGGTGCTCGGGCTCACCGTCGCCGGGCTCACCGTCGCCGGGCTCGCGGTCGCCGTCGCCGCGGTCCTCGCCGCCCGCCCGGGCGAGCAACAACCTCAGCCCGCCGTGGTGCCGGGCTGAGCGCGGCAACGGGGGCAGGGACCGTTCCGACGGGAGCGGCCCCTGGTCGCGCGCCGGGCCCGTCCCGGTCCGGCACCTTCGGCGGTACGCGGACAGCCTCCTCATCTGCGCCCACGCGCCCAGGACACGAAGCGGTCGAACAGCGCCATCGGCGGCGTGGTGTCACCGAGTTGCGGGGCGGCCTCCGCGAAAAGCTCTGCGAGGTGGACCAGCAGGGCTACCCGGTCCTGCCGGTACTCCCCGAGCAGCCGTAGCTTCGCCGCCCCACATGGCCATCCGGCGCCGCATCCCCGGCACCGCCACGTCGGGCGGGACGGCACGTGCGACGCACCGCGTTCCCGAGCCACCCGATCACCTCCCGACGCCACAGACCCGACCCGGCCCGACGCCGCTGTCGAGTAGTGGAAGGGGGCCGCCGTGGTTGCTCGCCCGACGGCGGCCCCCGGACGTCACGACCGCCGGGTCAAGGGGGATGAACCTCCACCGGCCGCGCCGTCGCCACCTCAACTTCCCCTAGGTAACGGGACAACTACATGGCGTGTGGGTATGGTCGGCGGATATTCGAGACGTCCGATGGGAGGCGGCCATGAACGACGCGCTGCGGGTGGCGCTAAGGGACACCGGACACACGATCGAGTCGCTCGCGGAACGCGTCGGCGTCGACCCGAAGACGGTCAGCCGGTGGCTGCTCGAAGATCGGATCCCGCACGCCCGGCACCGCCTGACGGCGGCGGATGCCCTCCGCAAGAACGTCTCGGACATTTGGCCGGACATTTCGAGACGTCGTGCGCTGGCCTGGTTCCGACCGTGGCAGGAGATCGAGCGCGAGGCGACCACGCTGCGTTGGTTCGAATCCCTGGTGGTGCCGGGCCTGCTCCAGACCGAGGCGTACGCCCGCGCGGTGCTCACCGGCGGCGGCCTGATCCCCCGCAGCGAGGTGGAGCGCCTGGTCGACCACCGGATGGCCCGCCAGTTGGTCCTGCGCCGGGAGGAGCCGCCGCTGTTCACCGCCGTGCTGGACGAGGCGGTGTTGCGTCGGCCGGTCGGCGGCCCGGCCACCATGCGCGAGCAGTTGCTCGCGCTCGTCGAGGCGTGCGCCGAGCCGCACATCCGGATCCATGTGGTGCCGTCCACAGTGGGCGAATACGCTGGGTTGAACGGCCCGTTCATCATCGCCACCGCGCCGGATCACCGCATCGCCGGCTACCTGGACAACCAGGTGCAGGGGCAGGTGGTCAGTGAGCAGGCCGAAATCGCGGCGATACTGGCCGCCTGGGAGAACGTACGCGGCGAGACGCTGTCGCACTGGCAGTCGGTCGACCTGATCAAGGAGGTGGCGCAGTCATGGCAGTGAACGACATCCCGGTGCTGTCCGGTGCCCGCTGGCGCAAGAGCAGCCGCAGCAGCGGCAACGGGGGAGCTTGCGTCGAGGTCGCCGACAACCTGCCCGGCGTGGTGGGCGTACGCGATTCGAAGGACCCGACCGGGCCGGCGCTGATCTTCACACGGGCGGCCTGGCGCGCCTTCGTCGCCACGGTCGACAAGACCTGACTCCCGTCGTACACATGTTCTATCCACAGGCTGTGGACGCGGGGTGAGTTACCAGCTCAGCGCGATCGTCGCGGACGCCGAACTGTTGCGCGAGCAGACCCGCGAGCTGGACTACGCCGTCCCCGGAAAGCTGCGACAGGACTTCGCGCTGCTGCCCGTCACGCCGCAGTTCGTCGAGGAGTTGACCGGCACACCTCCCGACTACACGACCGACGAGCCCGATCCGGAGCACCCGTTCACGCTGATCCTCTCCCCCGCGCTGACCGACGCCCTGGCCCGCTGGTCACTGCGCGGGCCGGTCGCGTACGTCGAGGCGGAGTTCGCCGGAGGGGCCGGGCACCAGGCGGCGGCGGTCTGGCTGGACGGCACCCTCTCCTGGGGTCCGCGCTTCGACGCGGCGTTCGACGGCCCGCGCCCCGGATGGCCGATCAACGCGGCCCTGGTCGAGCTGGGCGCGGAGCCGGGGCAGTGGATCGACCCCTTCGCTGAGCTGGGATTACACGTCGAGCGGAGCACCGAAGGTTGGCTCGCGCACGGCCGACGAGGGCTCAGCGTCGACTACTGGGACGAATTGGCAGACGAATGGGAGTCCCGGCAATAACCTCAGCGCCCCCGTCACGTTGGGGACTGGGGGATTCTGATGAAATTGCGACAATTCGGCTTCATCGCCGCACTACTTCTGGCTGCCTCGGCATCGGGTAGCGGAGTCATGCCACCGGACACCATCGCCGTCCGCGAGCCCGTCGCCTCGGTCAGCGTCGTCGATCTCGACGGGCTGGCCGATGTGGACTTCGGCGCGTCGGAACGCGAGCTGGCCCGGCGCGGCATCCTGCGTACCGACGTCGACGCCTGCGGGCCGACGCTGGCCGGGCATGACGAGATCAGCCCGATCTTCATCGATGATCGACTGGTGCTGCTCTGGGCCGGCGACCCGGTCCGCACCCCCGAGGGGATCTCCGCCGGCTCACCCATCGCCGAGGTCCGGGCCCGCTATCCGACCGTACGCGACCTTCATGCCCCACAGGGGACGTACCGTTTCGACGGTCTGCTCGCCCGCGACGGCGACCGCGCGTACCTGTTCCTGCACGACGGCCAGACCGTACGCAAGATCATCGTTGGTTACGCCACCTGGGCGCACCGCCTCTTCGTCGACGGCCACGCCCCCTGCTGACCCGGCCTCACCACCTGGCCGGTTTCACCAGGTGACCGGTAGTGCGGCAGGGCCGAGGATGGCGTGTCCCTGCTTCCATCGGACCTCGTCCGGGGCCACGGCGAGCCGCAACGTCGGCAGCTCCCGCAGCAGCAGCGCCAACGCGACCCGCACCTCCAAAGCGCCCAGGTGTGCGCCGATGCAGTAGTGCGGGCCGTACCCGAACGAGAGGTGCGGGTTCGGATCACGCCCGAAGTCCATCCGCTCCGGGTCCGGGAAAACCCGTGGATCCCGGTTCGCGGCGTCGTGCGACGGGATCACGATGTCACCCTCGGCCAGCCGCGTACCGCTGGGCAGGGTCACATCCGCCATCACCCGCCGGGGCATCTCGTCACCGTTCGAGGTCGAGTGCAGCCGTTCCAACTCGGTGACCGCCCCGTCGACCGCCTCCGGATGCGCCAGCAGGTAGTCCCACGCGTGGTCGTGCCCGGCGTACGGGCAGGTGCGCAGCAGATACAGGAAGGTCGAGATGGAACTGGAAGTGGTTTCCCACCCGCCGACGATCAGCGAGAGCGGCAGTTTGACCTGAACGTCCAGCGGCTGGTTCGCCGCCGCCGTGGCGATCCGGGTCAGCAGGTCTTCGCGGGGGCAGCCCCGCCGCCCGTCCAACTGCTGCCACAGATAGCCGCCCATCTCCTCGGCGGACCGGGCGGCGTCCGCCCGACTGAGGTCACCCGACCCCATGAACATGTCGCCCCAGCGGTGGAACTGCGCCCGATCCGGCTCCGGCAGGCCGAGCAGGTCGGAGATCACGTTCAGGGCGAACGGCACCGCGAAGTCGCTAACCAGATCGGCCTGACGATCCTTGGCGACCAACACCGCGAGCTGCGCCTCGGCAGCGGCGCGCACCGTGTCGCGCAGCTCGGACACAGCCGGTTTGGTGAAACTGTCCTTCACGGTGCCCCGGACCGCGGCGTGTTCCGCCCCGTCCATGCCGAGCATCGTCCCGGACACGTCGACCTGGTCGGCGTGGGCCGCAGCGGCGCGGGAGAAGAGATCCTGCCGCCGAAGCACCATCCGGACGTCGTCGTACCGGCAGACCAACAAGGCCGGGAGCCACTCCCCGCCGACCTGTCGCACCACCGGCAGCACACCGGACCCCGAGGCGGCGATCCGCGCGTAGAGGGGATGCTTGTCCGGTCCCGTTGTCCGATCGATGCCATCCGCGTCGACGTTCAACGGGTGCCGCACGGGATCAACATCGATAGACGCCATGGGGCCACCATGCACGACGAACCTCGCCACCTGCAAGATCGTTGTCGATTTGGGCGCCACGCAACCGACGACGCCGCACGACCGACCCGCAAGGCCAGACAACGCCACAAACACGACAAACGGAAACCGTCGTACGGCTGTACGAAACTTAGAGTCGAGGGTCAACCGAAGGGAGGAGCGGCAATGAGCTCCGTGTCGCTGCCGCCGGTAGATCGCACTCCTAGGATCACTGACATGCCGGAAGACCACCAGGCCCAGGTAGCAGCCCTTGTCGCGCTGCTGCGTCAGCCTGGTGTTCGCTGGACCGAGATAACCGCAGAGGTGCTTGCCGAGGGCAGCGCGCTTGCCGTCCTGCATCGCCACCTTGGCGCAGGGCAGACCCTGTTTGCTGACGACCCTGTGCGAGACGGGTTGAACGATGCGCTCGTTGAGCTGCGGACGTGGGCGGCGGACGGGATCGACGTGCACTCACTGTTCGATGACACCTATCCCGCGCGCCTGCGCGATATCCATCAGATGCCACCGATCGTGTTCACGCGCGGAACGCCTGCGGAGGATCGGCGAGCAGTGGCAGTGGTCGGGACCCGCCAGCCCAGCGACCATGGCATCGGCATCGCCGAGACCTGCGCAACCGCCTTGGCCGAGTCCGGCATCACCGTCGTTTCTGGTCTTGCTGCCGGCATCGACACAGCAGCCCACACCGCAGCCCTCCGCGCCGGGGGCCGCACCGTCGCTGTCATCGGTACAGGGGTCAACAGGTACTACCCAGCGGCCAACAGAGCTCTCCAGGATCAGATCGTCAAAGACGGATTGGTGCTCAGTCAGTTCTGGCCAGACGCGCCACCCGGCAAGCACACTTTTCCCATGCGGAATGCGGTTATGAGCGGCTATGCCGCCGCGACAGTCGTCGTTGAGGCGACATACCATAGCGGCGCGCGGATGCAGGCTCGCCTTGCGCTTCAGCACGGCCGCCCCGTAGTCCTGGCCAACTCGCTTCTTCAGCACGACTGGGCACGCGAGTACGCCACCCGACCGGGCGTCTACGTCGTGTCCACAGCTAATGAACTGGTGGCTACGGTCGATCTCATCGTGCGCCAGATACCCGAATCGCCCCAGGCACTTGAGGATCTGCCGCGCCTTGTCGACCTTTAGACAGTGGGCGATCGCCCAGCACGCCGAGATGCAGGTGGTTGAGCGACAGCGTAACTACCTACGCAACCCGCTACCAGCGGGAGATGGCATCTGCGCCGTCTGCCGCAGCACTGCGGGCAGTGGTTTCGAACTTTGCTACCAGTGCAGCCAGCACCGCTCGGCATCCGGCGGCATCCAGGCGGACATTGTCGCCCCGATCGCCTACTCAATCGCAGGCAAACAGCACGATCACAACCTGATCATTTACAAGTCGGCGCAGCCGTCGGCCGTCGCGATGGGAAACCTCTCCTCCCTCGCGATCCTCTACCTCGCATACCACTGGGACTGCTTCGCCAACATCCTCGGTGGCGCGTTTACACACATCGTTACGGTTCCCTCCACGCGCGGCCGAAGGGGCGAGCATCCGCTGGAAACCGTCGTCGCCAGACGTATTCCGCTGCCCGTGCTACGACCAACACCTAACTCTGCATACGGTGCCGACGACCGAACCTTCTACCGTGACCGCTTCTACCTGCCGACGGGCAGCGCGACCGGCAGCAGGGTGCTCCTACTTGATGACACGTGGACGACCGGGGGTCGAGTGCAGTCCCTGGCGTTCGCACTCAAGGCGGCTGGCGCGACAGCGGTCGCAGCGGTGATCATCGGCCGACGGGTGAACCCAGACTACGGCCCGTCGAAGCCGCTCGTCGATCGGCTGCGGGCAGCCCCCTGGTTCGACATCAACCGCTGCGCACCGTTCGGCAGACCGCATTAGCAAAAGAACCACCAAGCGGAACGCCCGGCTGGTCCTCACGGATCTGCCGGGCGTTCTCGCTGTTCACGAGCGGTGGCGGAGGGAGTCGCACACAACGTCTCCGGTGCCTTCTGTCGTAGGAGCACCGCCGTCAGTTCGTACGGGCGGCGTAGCACCCCGGACTGCCGTGGGACAACGGCCACCGGCTTACCGCGGTCAGTAATTCCGCGACTGCTCGACCGGCCCGGTGCCCGGCACACTCGCGGGCGGGGCTCCCGGCGTGCTCGTGGGCAGGGTTCCCGGCATGCTCATGGGCGGGGCTCCCGGCGTGCTCGTGGGCAGGGACGGCTGCAGGGCCTCCAGCGCCCGGCTGATGCCCAGGCCGACGACGATCGCCAGCGCGAAGACGACCGTCGACAGCCACCGGGGGCCGTCCGCGACGAGGATGGTCCTCTGCACCAGGCTCAGCAGGACGACCCCCAGCACGGTGCCCGCGAAGCCGCCCCGTCCGCCGGCCACGCTCACGCCGCCGAGCAGGACAGCACCGGCCACCAACGCCAGCTGGCTGATGTCGGTCGACAGGACTGTGGCGCCGATCCGGCCGGTCAGCAGGACTCCGGCCGCGCCCGCGATCAGGCTGGAACCGCCCAGGCCGACGACCGCGCCCAGCAGCCGGGCGCCGAACGGCGACGGCGGCTCCCCGGCGACGACCCGGTTGCCGCTGAGCGCCCGCCGCACCGCCGGGATCGACCACAGCGCCGCGCCGCCGATCGACAGCAGGAGAAACAGCACCAACCACTTGGCTGCGGCACTGTCGGACCGGATAGCACCTTCCTTCGCGAGCCGCTGCGGACCGCCGCCGCCGGTGACGGCGAGCAGGATGCCCTGCGTCAGCGCTAGCCCGCCCAACGACACCGCCCACCCGGGTGCCCGCAGCAGCCCGGCGACCAGGCCCATCCCGAGACCGAGGAACGTCGCGGCGGCGATCGCGGCGATCGCCGCGACGAAGACCGGGGCGCCGGAGTCGAGCACCTCCGCGTACGCCACGCCGGCGAGGGCCGCTGCGGCGACGACCGCGAGGTTGGGCGTGGCGGTGCGTAGCGACAGCGCGAAAGCGGTCGCCAGCAGGCCGACGAAGGCGATGTCGTACACCAGCAGCGACAGCCGCGACCCGTCTTGGGAGTACCACACCACTGCGGCGACCACGGTCAGCACCAGCAGCACCGCCTCCCACAACAGGTGCGGCCGAACGGAGCCCCCGGAACGGGACATGACCGGTCCGGCGGGTGCCGCCGGTTGTGCAGGTGTGATGACCACAGCGATTCCCTCCTTGTGCGGATGCTGACACTAACCCGAAGGTCACCGCAGATACACGAGCCCGGATACCTAGGGTCGAGTGCTCAGCTCCGCCCGGACGCTCGCCGCAGCCGCCAGGCGCTCACAGCCCGCCCGCCACGATCGCCCCACGGTCTCTGGTGAACTGCCGACTGTTAATCCTCGGCGTGGCCGAACGGGTGGTGATGGGCATCACGGGCTGGTCCAACTTGGCAACAGCGATCCGCTATCTGCACCGCACTGCGCAGGTGCGCCGCGACATTGCCCAACAGATCGGCGGGCTGCTGTGGACAACCGGGAAGCAAGTGTCGATAACCTGACCGCACTTTACCTTGTCCGTGAGACACAATCGACCATAGCGTTACTCCATGCGGTCGAGGATTTCACGGTTTTGGAGAAGAAGTAGCGACACAAGGGAAGAAAAATGGCTGAGCATTATCAGCGACAGCTCCAATAGCTGGAACCCCGACCACATCAGAAGCCAGATCCTTGACGCCGAAGAGAAGCTTCATCTTCAGGTCTTATGGCGAAAAGTCGGGATCACCTGGATCCTGATAGGAAACGCCGCCCTCATAGCGGTGGCAATAACCGCGTCTTTCGCTACTTTCGACCAGCTATCCCAGTTCTCCGTACATCTGTACATTGCGTGCGCCGCATCACTGCTGGCTTCACCAGCACTAGCCTACTTGCAGTACAAGCGCATGAGGAACACCCGCCTAATCATCAAAAAGCTCCACGTCGTCCGTCGGCGCACCCAGGCCGAGCAGGACAAGAGCACGAGCAGCGATAACGACTCGGCACTACTCGCACAGAAGCGTTACAGAGACGATGTCCCCGACCTGGTCTCGCAGTTCCGCGAAGATGCAGGACGAACGCGGGGGATCCACAACCGCTTTCAGAGCGTGATCATCGTCGGCTCCGTAGCCACCTCCGCGATTGCCACCGCGTCCGTGTCTTTCAGCCAGGCAAGGTGGGCAACTGTGGCGGCTAGCGCCGCCGTGGGACTAGCCGCAGGGTTCACCGGGTACTTCAAATACCACGAGCGCAGCTTCAATTCGCAACAGACGGCCGACGCGATCGAACGCGAGTACGAAGCTGTCGAGCTTCGCGTGGGTAAGTACGCGGGGCTAGCCTCGGCCCTTCAGTAAGGGCTGCCCGCATCGTGGATCATGAAAGAGGAAGTGCCTTCTGATCTGGGAAGATC
>NZ_JBNCLE010000034.1:0-30135 GCF_049844495.1 Micromonospora sp. DT48 | reverse complement strand
GAACCCGGAAGCTAAGCCCTCCAGCGCCGATGGTACTGCACCCGGGAGGGTGTGGGAGAGTAGGACACCGCCGGACATTCTTCCGTTGAGGGCCACCCCACATGGGGTGGCCCTCAACGCATTTCCAGACACCCGTGTCCCCGCCATGAGGTTGGGACCGGCCCAACAGTGGCCCAACCGCCGAAGGCAGCGGCCGACTGCAAAGCCAGGGCGACCCTTCTCCCCGGGGTCGACAAGCCAACCGACCTCGATGTCTCGAAGCCGAAGCCCAGGCTCGCTGTCTTGGGAGGGCAGAGGGCAGAGGGCATCGCTGGTACGGCAGTGGCGGCGGGGTCGGGGCGTACGCAAAGAGAAGGCCCCACCGGCGCGGAGCCGGCGGGGCCGTGGAAGCTGTTGCCCGGCGGACGTCAGTCGGGCTTCTTCGCGCAGATGAAGCGGGGTTCCGCGCTGTAGGTCCAGGTGAACTTCTCCCGCTTGACGACCTTGCCGTCCTTCTTGATGACCCGGAACGCGTCCTGGGTGAAGCCCTGACTGCCGTTCGCGGGAATGCAGCTCGGTCCAGGTTCGAGGTAGACGGTCTTCGGCGAGGTGATGTTCCGCCGAGGGCCATACTCGGTCTTCACGCTGTCCCAGATCTTTGTGCTCCAGATCGACACCGTCACCGAATTGCCGGTGTAGGAGGTGTCGATCAGGAGGCCGTATTCGGTGTTGTTGCGGAACTTGAAGTCGAGGTCCGGCCAGAAGATGGTCGACTCGATGACCGCCGGGTAGCGGCTGAAGTAGTACGAGTGTGGCTTGTGCTCGACATCCTCCAGGCCCGCGTAGTACGTGGCGTTGAAGAGAGTCGTCGTGAACTGTGAGGTGCCACCGCCGACCCCCGGCACCAGTTTTCCGTTGAGGATGACCGGCGCGTCGCGGTAGCCCTGGGCGTAGCCGCGTTCACCGGTGTGACCGTTGAGCGAGAACGTCTCGCCGGGCAGGACCACGGTCCCCTTCACGTCGTTGGCGATCGTCACGATGTTCTGGCTGCGCGGCGAGGAGAGCCCACCGGTGAAGTTGGTGGTGAAGGAGGAGACCTTCTCCTTGATCCCTAGGCTTTGGAGCTTCTCTGCGGTGAGCTTCGGCTGGACCGGCCTGAGCGCGGCGGAGATCGTCCGATCGTCGCCGAGAGGCAGGACCGCGAGCAAATCGGTGCCGAGGCTGCTGGTGTCGACCTGCTTGCCGGCCCGTCCGTCCACCACCTTCGGCTTCCCGCCGGAGATGGTCATCGTGGCATCCTTCGGAGCCACCTCGACCTTGTCGAGGGTGCTGCCGAGCGCGGAACGCAGCTTCTTGACGTCCACGCTGGGCGTGAGCTTGCCGGCCTTGTCGGCCTTGAAACGGAGACTCTTCGCGATGGCCTGCGGTGGGATGGTGACCGACCCGCGTTCGGTGGTCAGCTTGACCGGTGCCGCCACGGCCGGCTCCGCCAGCGCGGCGACGAGCCGGTCCACTTCCTCGGCGGTGGTGGCCGGGTGGTTCTCCACCAGCGGGACGGTGACCGGCTGCCCGCTCAACCAGCCCTGCTTGACGGCCTCGGCGGAATGCTCCGGGTCGATGGTGAGGCTCGGCTTCGGGTAGCGCACCTTCGGCTTGGTGCCGGAGAAGGTGATGGCCGGCATCGTCATCTTCCGGCCCTGGTCGCCGACGAGCTTCTTCAGGGCGGTTTCGAGCTTCGGCACGTCGACCGAGACCACCGGCTCGATCTCCCGCGAGCCGACCAGGCGGTCCACGGCGTGGGCACTGGTCGCCGCTGCGGCTGCCACGGTGGCGTCGACGTCGACGGTGAGCCCTACCTCGGCGGGGACGATCTCAGCGGTCCGTTCGCCGACGCGTACCTGGATGGGGGCTTCGAGTTCGGCTGCCCGACGGTCCAGCTGCTCCCGCAGTTCCCGCGCCGCGTCCGTCCGGCTGCGTCCACCGAGTTCGGTGCCCAGCACGCTGGTGCCACGGGGCACGTCGCCCGCGTACGCCCAGACGGCCACCGCACCCACCGAGCCGAGCACGGCGGTGGCCACGCCGGAGGCGATCAGCAGCCGGAACCGGCGGGACCGGGTTCGGGCGCCGTCCGGCGGGGTAGGTGCTGGTCGTACCGGCTCCTCGATCGGCCAGCTGACCGCAGTCACCTGCACCGTGGGCCGGTCGTCGGCCGGGGGTGGACGTTCTTCGCCGTACAGCGTCACAGTTACCTCTTAGCGACATACCGCATGCGGAGCCGGGGGTGCCCTCTCCGGGAGAACTACGGTAGCCAACCAGGCCAGCACCGGGGAGGCCGAGTCGGGCCGGATTGCCAGTTCTGCCCGTTCATCGCGGGCTGTGCCCGGAAAATCTGACTCAGGGTGACGGCGGTTTGTTCCGTGGGTCAGCTCCGCGCCCGAACACCAGCCAGCCCATCACCACCGCAGCCAGGGCGGCGGCGAGCACTGAGCAGGTCAGCACTCCGGTCACCGTACGTGGCGCGATCATCATGGCACCCGCCGCCAGGCCGGCCGTGGCCAGCCACAGCGGCGCGGCCGGCCACCGGGCGGCGGTCGCCACCCGGTCGTTCACCAGCATGAACACCACCGCGTAGAGGGCTCCGACAGCGGCGAACATCGGCGCTGTTCCGGCCAGGTGCAGGTAGTCGGCGCCGCCAACGAGCCGGAAGGCCAGCTCACCGCCGACCGCCGAGCTGACGACGAGGACCGTTCCGCAGGCCAGGATCAGCGCCAGCGCCACCAGCCGGGCGCGTCGATCGCCCTGGGCCAGGCGGGGCAACACCAGCAGCGTGACGACCTGCGGGGCCCAGAGCGCGCCCTTGGTGAGGACCGCGCCGACGGCGTACGCCCCGGAGGCGGCGGCCGGTAGGAGTTGGCGGGCGAGGATCAGGTCCGCGTACGAGATGGTGAGCATCGCCAACGTCGCCCCGCACGCCGTCATCACCTGCCTGGCCCCGAGCGGCGACCCGGCGGCGGGCGTCTCGGCCCGGTCGGCGGCGCGGGGCGCGGCCTGGCCAACCGGTCGTGGGTGTCCGGGTGGGTCGGCGAGACGGGCCAGCAGCGGCAGCGCGAGCAGGCCGGTCAGAGTGGTCAGGAGCAGGCCGGTTTCCGGGCCCCGGCCGAGCGACAACCCGACGACCAGTCCGCCGTAACGACCGACGGCCACCACGACCATCGCCATGGCGAGTCGCAGGAAACGCTGATCCCCCTGAAGTTCGCCGAGCCACCGGCCGCTGAGCACGGTGGCGAACGTGGTGGCCGCGAGCAGCAGCGTGAGTGTCAGCGGCAGGCGCAGGGCGACCGTCAGGACCGGTGCCGCCGCGAGGGTGACCCCGGCCGTCAGGGCCGCAGTGCGTAACCCGAGGCGGCCGGTGTCACCAGCACCTTCGCGCGCCCGATGGGCGGCCACCGCGATCTGTAGACCGAAGCCGGGAACCGCCGCGATCGCGGCGAGCGCGAGCACCGTCGCCAGTGCGCCCAGGTCGGCGGCGCTGAGTCGGCGCGCACCGAGCATTGGGACGACGTACGCCAGCGCGTTGGTGACCACCGTGGCGACGGTGACTGCGGCACCGGCCACGCCGAGGCGCGTCCGGGCGGCGTCCCTGCTCGTGGTCTGGGCCATGCCACTCCGCGTCGTGTCGGTCGTCCGCGCGGACGACCCGGTCATGCCGGGCCGCGATCCGGTCGGGACGGCGACCCGACCGGACGACGGTACCGGCAGGTCGACCGTCTGGACAGCCCTGGACCGGCACCCCCTGCCCAGCGGGCCGGGAAACGTCTAGTGTGCTGCCCCATGGCGTCGACGAAGCTGGCCCCCGCAGCGACCTCCGGACTGGCGGCTGTGCTCCCCGCGCGACTGTTGGCCGGAGCGATCCGCCGGGCGTACCCCCGGGTGGAGCCGGAACTGGCGCGGCTCGCCGATTTCGTTCCGGTCGGTGGCACCGCGGTGGACGTGGGGGCCTGGTACGGGCCGTGGACGGCCCGACTGCTCCGGCGGGCCGACCGGGTGGTCGCGGTGGAGCCGACCACGGCGCTGGCCGGGCAACTCCGGGTGGCCTTCCCGGACGTCGAGGTGATCGAGGCGGCCGTCTCCGACCACGAGGGCACGGCCACGCTCTACCTGCCGGAGGGCGGGGCGATCGTCGGTACCTCGTCTCTGGAGGATGCGGCGCAGGGCCCGGCGGTCTCCGTCCGACGGATCACGCTGGACTCGCTCGACCTGACCGACGTGCGCTTCATCAAGCTCGACATCGAGGGTCACGAGTTGCCGGCGCTGCGTGGCGCGGAGCAGACCGTCCGGCGGGACCGTCCGGTGTTGCTGATCGAGGTGGAGGAGCGGATCCAGCCGGTGGAGCCGCTGCTGGACCTGCTCACCAGCTGGGGCTATCGCGGTTACGTGCTGCCGTCTCGTACGTGGGTGCCGCTGGCCGACTTCGACCTCGGCGGGCATCAGCGTGCGGCGATCGCCCGGGTGGGTCAGGGCTTCGCCCGCCGGGTGGTGTGGCCCCGGCCCCGGTACGTCAACTCGGTGCTGTTCCGCCCCGAGTGACGGCGGGACGATCCGAGTGACGGCGGGGCGGTCCGGCCCCGCCGCCGAACGGGTTGCGGCTACTCGGGCCGAGGGGCCGGGTTGCCGATCGCGATCTCGTTGGTGCACAGCGACACGTCGCTACCGGTCACGGTGAGCTCGACCGCGTCGCCGCCGCCGACGATGCGGAAGAAGCGCTGGTTGAGGCCCTTCTTGACCGGGAAGGTGGCGGTGCCGGTGCCGAACCGCAGGGTCGCCGTGCCGTCCGCCGAGCTGAGGTAGCCGATGCGCACCACCCAGTGCCAGTCGTCGCGGGGTTCGTTAAGTGGCATCCGTACCGTCTGCCCGCTGGCGATCAGGTAGCCGCAGCCCTCCTGGGGGCCCGGCTGGATGGTGCTGCCGATGACCGTGGCCACCTGGATCCGGCCGAGGGAGTCCAACACCGAGAGGTGATCGGCCTCGTCGACGTAGGTGGGGCGGGTGCCGAGGGCGCGGAAGAACCGGGATTGGAGGTTGTAGGGCCGGGACAGGTCCGGTACGACCTCGTTCGGGACGGGGCCGTCGAAAAACACCGTGTCGGGCGGCGCGCTGGCCATCTCGATCCGAACGGTGTCGATGTACGACCGGCTCGACTTGACCGCCCACTCGTCGCTGTATCGGGACGTGGTCCACACCGTGCCGAGGCAGACGGCGACGAGCACCAGGGCGAGTGCCACGTGCACCGCCTCCCGGTAGCGCTCGGCCACCCCGGGAAAGGGCGGCATGGGCGATTCGGACGGGGTCGTCTCCGGTGGGGGTGGTGCCGCGTCGGCCGGTTGGTCGTCGGCGGCGCGGCGGTGTGGCGTGGCGGGAGACGGGTCACCGGCCTCCGGGGCGTCGCCGTCGGTGGTGTCGCTGTCCGGGTCGCCGGCCGGTGGCGGGTTGCTGCCCTGCGGCGCTGGTACCGGCGCGGGGTCGACGGGAGCTTCGGCGTGGATGACGCCGAGTCTGGCCGCCACCGTCGGCTGCCCGGTCCGGACCGGCTCGGCGAGCTCCGTTTTCGCTGGTGGGGTGGCCGCTTCGGCGGGTGCTGCGGCGTCGTCGCGGACCCGGGGTGGCCGGGCCAACCCGACCACGGCGACGCCGAGGCAGATGGCGGCCACCACGACGACGTCGCTGACGTAACGGGGAACCCCTCCGGCGACCCCGCTGAAGGTCGACCCGAGTCGGGTCGCGGCCAGCATCGCCGCCACCAGCACCAGGTACGCCCCGAGGAGCAGCCAGGCCCGTCCGGCGCGGCGGCTACGGCGTACGGTCGCCCAGACCAGCGCCACGAAGATCGTCCAGGCGATCCAGGTGCCGAGTTCCGGCGGTGCCGCGACCGGGGCGCCGTCCCCTGCTCCCAGCCACTGCCATGGCCCGCCCAGCAGGCCCGGCACCACGGTGGACCCGAGCATCTGGGTGATGAACGTGAACACCTCACCGGCCGACGCCGGCCGGCGCAGGGACGACTCCGACCTGGTCAGATAGGCGGCGAGGAAGCCGAGGGACAGCGCGGTCAGCAGCAACCAGGACGGCCACCAGCGGCGGATCGTCGTCCAGATGGTGCGGAAGAAACCGCCGTTGGCGTAGAGGGCGGCGGTGAGTAGGAAGACCAGCGGCACGACCAGGATCGCCTTCTCGAAGAAGGCCAGACCGAGCAGGACCGAGAGGGCGAGGGTCACCAGGTGCCGTTTGCGCCGGGTCTGCACGTAGCCGACCTGTGCGCCCACCGCGAGCACCATGGCGATCTGCATCGGCAGCATGTTGACCCCGACGGCCCACCAGGAGGTGGCCTCCAGGGTCAGCGGGCTGAACATCAACGCGCCGAGGGGCAGGAGCAGCAGCCAGGACGGTCGTAGCAGTCGGCGCAGCAGCCGGAAGAAGGTGAGGCCGAGGATCGCCTGGCCGGTCGCCATCAGCAGGACGTACGGCCAGTAGGCCATCCCGACGTACTCGGTGATCAGCCAGATGAGCAGCCGACCGCCGGGCATGAGGTGGTTGTTGTAGAGGCTGAGCAGATGCTCGACGGTCAGCTCGGACTCCGCCGCCTGGCTGATCATCACGTAGTCGTCGGCGGCCAGGAAGCCACGGGAGGCTACCTGGGCACGCCACAGCACGCTGAGCGCGATGATGGCCAACGCCGCCGCACGGATCTGGTCCCGGCCCAGCCAGCCGACGCGGCCCGGCCCGCTCGCGTCGTCCGGGCCGTCCATATCTGTCGACGAACCCTTATCCGCCTGGCCCGAGCGCGTCGGGCGGGACCCCGTGGTCTGGCTGACCTTCAGGGAAGGGTGGGAGGGGTTCGATGCCATGGCGGGAAGACTGCCACAGCAACGGTTGCGCCTCCCATCAGGTCAACGGATGGTTCGGCAGGGAGCGGGGGCGGGACGCCGAAGGGCGCGTACAGTGGCCGCCACCAGCGCGGCCGGTCGCCGCGCACCGGCAGTGGTGAGGTCGACGGATGCGGGAACGGCTGGTGCCGCACGCGGTGGCCGCCGCCGTGACGGCGGTGGTGCTCGCGCCGCTGGCCCTTCCCGGATATGTGCTGCGTTACGACATGGTCTTCGTGCCGAGGTCGGCGTTGAGCTGGGAGCTGATCGCCCCGGCCACGGCCCTGCCCCGGGCCGTCCCGCAGGACGCCGTGGTGGCGCTGGCGAACCAGCTGTTCCCCGGGTGGGTGCTGCAACGGTTGGTGCTGGTGGCGATTCTCTACCTGGCCGCGTTGGGTGCGGCGCGGCTGGTGCCGACCGAGCGGACCGGGGTGCGGGTGGTGGCCGCGCTCGGGTACGCATGGACGCCGTACCTGGCCGAGCGGTTGTTGATCGGGCAGTGGGGGCTGCTGGTCGCGTACGCCGCGTTGCCCTGGCTGGTGCGGTCGGCGATCGGGGTACGCGGTGCCGAGCGGGGTGCCCTGCGTCGGCTGTTGCTGGCGGCGGCGGCGTCCGCGATCACGCCGACCGGCGGGCTGCTCGCCCTGGTCGTGGTCACGGTGCTGCTGGTCGGGCGGTATCCCGGCGCGGCGCGGGCGGCAGCGACCGGAGTCGTCACGACAGTGTTGTTGAACGCCCCGTGGCTGGTGGCCGGGTTCGTCAGCGCGGGAAGCGGCCGATCCGACCCGGCCGGGGTGGCGGTCTTCGCCGCCCGGTCGGAGAACTGGGCGGGGGCGTTGTGGGCGCTCGCCGGCACCGGCGGTATCTGGAACGGGCAGGCCACCCCGGCCTCCCGGAGCGGATGGCTGATTCCGCTGGCGACGCTGCTGGTGCTGGCGGTCGCCGGGTACGGGCTGCCGGTGCTGTGGCGTCGCTGGAGGAGCCCGGTCGCCGGTCGGCTCGGCCTGCTCGCGGTCGCCTCGTGGCTGGGTGCCGCACTCGGGGTGCTACCCGGCGGGGCGAGTCTGCTGGGCTGGCTGGTCACCTCGGTGCCCGGTGCCGGGCTGCTCCGCGACGGGCAGAAGCTGCTGGTGCCGTACGTGCTGCTGGTGGCGGTCGCCGGGGCGGTCGGCGTGGAGCGACTGGCCGGACACCTAGCGGCCCGGTTCGACCTGGCCACCGGGCGCGTGGTGCTGGCCGGTGCGGCGCTGCTGCCGTTGGCCGTCATGCCTGATCTCGCCTCCGGTGGGGCGGGACGGCTGCGACCGGTGGCCTGGCCGGCGGACTGGGCGACGGTGGCGCGGCTGGTCGACGAACGGCCAGGTGAGGTCGTCTCGCTGCCGTTCCAGGAGTACCAGAGCTATGCGTGGAACGGCGGTCAGGTGGTGATCGACCCGGCACCGCGCTACCTCGGCGTACCGGTCCTGATCGACGACACGTTGCGGGTGGACGGCACCGCCGTCGCCGGGGAGGATCCTCGGGCGGCTCGGCTGCGTGCGCTGCTCGCGGCCGGCGAACCGGTGGCGGCGGCCGGTCCACGGTGGGTGCTGGTGCAGCGCGCCGCCGGTCCCACCCCCGAACCGGCGACGCTGGCCGGGCTGCGGCAGGTGTACGCCGGTGACGAGCTGACGTTGTACGAGAACCCGGCATGGCGTCCGGAGCCGGGGCCGAGCCGTCCCGGCCCGGTGGGTTGGGCGCACCTGTTGGCCGGAACGGTGGTGCTGGTTCTCGTTTCTTCAGGCACTGCACGACGGTGCTACCGCGTGGTAGCGTCCCGACACGCGAGTCCCGCGGAAGGAGAAGGTGGATGAGGAACCTGCCCGCGTTCGTCGCCGTCGGGGTACTCGGGGTCGTGCTCGGCATGCTCGGCAGCGTCGGTCTGGCGAACGTGCTCAGCCCGTCCGCCCAGGAAGCCGCTAACTCCAAGGTGAGTGAGCAGACCGAGGCCCCGCTGTACGGCACGCGCTGACCTCGACCAGCGAAAAGGCGCCCGCATCCGGCGGGCGCCTTCGTCGTGTCCGGAGCCGGGCGGCACCGCCAGCTGGTCAGCGGTTGGTCGCGTCCGCGACCAGTTGCGCGAACCGGGCACCGGTGGCCGTCCAGGTGTAGCGCGCCGCGTGGGCCAGCGCCGCCTCGCCCATCGCCTTGCGCCGAACGTCGTCGGCGAGCAGGTCACGTACGACCGCGATGAACTCCGCCTCGTCGTCGACCAGCAGGCCGGTCTCCATGTCGACCATCGCCTCGGCCACTCCGCCCGCGTACCGGAAGGCCACCGTCGGGGTGCTGCGCGCGGCGGCTTCCACGATGGTCAGGCCCCAGCCCTCCTTCAGTGACGGGGTGAGGGCGAGCCAGGCGGAGCTGAGCAGGGCGTGCTTCTCGTCCTCGCTGACGAAGCCGGAGAACCGCACCCGGTCGGTGATCCCCAGGGCGGCGCACCGTGCGCGCAGCGGCTCCTCCCACCAGCCCTGCCCGGCCACCACCAGCTCCAGGTCGGGCAGTTCCTCGGCCAGCTCGGCGACGGTCTGCAGGGCGATCTCGACCCGTTTGTGTGGCACCAGTCGGCCCAGCACCACCAGCGACGGGTTGGGGGTGCGGGGCAGCGACGGACCGGTCACCGGTGGGGTTCCGTTGGGCACCACGTCGATGCGTTCGGCGTCGACTCCGAGTGCCACCAGCTCGGCGCGACTGGCCTCGGAGACCGTGACGTAGCGGCACCGCCGGTAGAGCCGGACGGCCAGCCAGGACTCGATCCACCAGCCCAGTCGGCACATCAACGGCCCGAACACCACCGGCCACTGCTCCCGGTGCACGTGGTGGACCAACGCGATGACCGGTCGGCCGGCATAGAGCGGGGCGAAGAACGGCACACCGTTGCAGACGTCGACGATCAGGTCGGGCCGACCGAGGCCACGGCGGCTCAGCGGGCCGAACCCGAACCGGCCGGTGAGGCAGAGCAGCGCCGCCCGCAGGTAGACGGTCATCCGGGAGCCACGACGCAGCACCCGTACGCCGGACTCGGTGGTGCCGGACGGCCCGGCGTTGCCGTGCGCGGCACAGAACAGAGTCACCTGGTGACCGGCGGTGACCAGCTCGGCGGCGATCCGCTCGATGTAGACCTCCGAGCCGCCGCCCTCGGGGTTGGTGGTGTCGCGCCAGTTGAGGAACAAGACGTGGCGGGAGGGGGTACCGGAGTTGTCCACGCTGCTCCTACCGGTGAGTAAGTGAGCACGATCGCGCCACCCTAGGGCGGTCTAGCCCGGCTGCGCAATGGGGCAGTCCTGGCGGCGACGATCCGGTAACGGCTTGTGGATGGGGGGTTTGCCGACGGGCGGAAACCTTGGCAGGGTGTGCAGCGCGATCCCGTACGATGCCCGGTGCCTGATGGCCGTGCTCGTCGTGGCAGGTGTGATGACCTGCGGTGGGACATCGTCCGCGGGCGTGACGAGGAGGTGAGGCGGCGGTGGTTGCCGACCGTCCCGCGCCGACGCGCGTCCTGTCCCGCCGCTCACCGGTGGTGCTGCTCAGCGCCGCACTGGTGCTGCTGCTGGCCGGTTGGGCGGCGGTGGCGTACATCCGAGCCGACCGGGGCATCCCGACCTGCGCCGAACAGGTGCGACTCCGCGTGGTGGCCGCTCCGGTGATCGCGCCGGCACTCGACCGGGTGGCCAGAGCCAACGTCGGAAGTCAACCGTGTGTCTCCGTCGAGGTGCAGGCCCGACCGTCGGCGACGGTCGTCCGGGAACTCGCCGACGACGGCGATGTCGGGGACGTGTGGCTGCCCGAGTCGACGTTCTGGCTGCGTCGGGCCCGTGCGGCCGGAGCGTTCGAGGTGCCCGGAGAGGGCACGTCGGTGGCGAGCACTCCGGTGGTGCTGGCCGTCAACGAGCGCGTCGCGCGTCGCTCCGGGTGGCCGGACAAGCCGCTGACCTGGGCGTCGCTGCTGGGTACGCGAGCGGAAAAGATCCAGGTGGGGCTCCCCGATCCGGCGGCCGACCCGGCCGGGGTCGGTGCCCTGCTCGGTGCCCGTGCCCTGGCCGACGCGAGCGAGGGCTCGCCCGCCACGGTGGCGGCGACGTTGCGTGGTCTCGCCGAGCGGACCTTCAGCCCGGCCGAGGAGGCCAGCTCGTTGATCCCGAACCGGGACCTGCCCGGTCGGGCGAACGCGGTGGCCGCCAGCGAACAGGCGGTGCTGGAACACAACGCGCTGGCGGCGACCGGAAAGCTGGTCGCGGCGTACCCCGAAGTCGACGTGCCGTGGCTCGACCTGCCGTACGTGGTGCTGCCCGCCGCGCAGGGCCGGACCCGCGACGCTGGTGGTGCGTTCCTCGACCGGCTGCTGACCGGCGAGGCCCGGGAGGTGTTCGCCGGGCACGGCTTCCGGACCTCGGCCGGGTTCCCCCCGGCGATGCCGGAGGACGGTCGGTTACGGCCCGAGGAACGTCAACCGGTGCCGCTGCCCGCCGAGGAGATGGTCAACGACGTGTTGACCGGCTGGAGTGGCGTGCAGCGCAGCGCCCGGATCCTCACCCTGCTCGACATCTCCGGGTCGATGGCCGCGCCGGTGCCGGCCGGTGGCACCCGACTCGACGCCACGGTGCGCGCCGCCCGGGAGGGTGCCGAGTTGTTGCTGGACAACAGCGAACTCGGCATCTGGGTCTTCTCCACCAAGGTCGACGGTGACCGGGACTACCGGGAGATCCTGCCGGTACGCCCGCTGGGCGGCCAACGCAAGAAGTTGACTGAGGCGTTGGCCGAGGTCCGGGTCAAGCCGCAGGGCGGCACCGGGCTGTACGACAGCACGCTGGCCGCGTACCGCGACGCTCGCCGCAACTGGATCCCGGGGCGGATCAACCTGGTGCTGGTGATGACCGATGGGCGCAACGAGGACGCCGACACCATCGGGCGGGCCGACTTCCTGGCCGAACTCAAGCGGTTGCAGGAGCCGCGCCGCCCCCTGCCGATCATCTTCATCGGTCTCGGTGCGGACATCGACCCCGAGGAGCTGAAGGCCATCACGAAGGTCACCGGCGGGCAGGTGTTCGTCACCGAGCAACCGAGCGGAATCCGCCGCATCTTCTTCTCGGCGCTGGCTGACCTGAGCTGTCTGCCGCCGGAGTGCCGCCGATGAGTGGCGAGCCGGAGCGACCGCTCCGGTCGCCGGACACCGGGTCGGAGCGACCGGACACCGGGTCGGAGCGACCGGACACCGGGTCGGAGCGACCGGACACCGGGTCGGAGCGACCGCGCCGGTCGCCCGGCGCGCTGGTGGCGCGGCTGCGTCGCTCGCCGGGTACCGCGCTTTCGCTGCTGCTGCTCACCGCGATCGCCTTCGGGCAGCGGCCCGGCCAGGTCACCTTCGACACCAAACTCGACCTGGCCGCGAACCCGATCCACTTCATGGCTCGGGCGCTGCACCTGTGGAACCCGGAAGCCACTTCGGGTGAGTTGCAGAACCAGGCGTACGGCTACCTGTTCCCGATGGGGCCGTTCTTCGCCGTCGGGCAGTGGCTGTCGGTGCCGCCGTGGATCACGCAGCGGTTGTGGACGGTGCTGCTGCTGGCCGCCGCCTTCTACGGTCTGCTGCGGCTGGCCAGGGCGTTGCAGATCGGCACCGAACCGGCCCGGTACGCGGCGGCCCTCGGCTACGCGTTGGCCCCGCGCATCCTCACCGAGGTCGGCGCGCTCTCCTCGGAGACGCTGGCCGCCTCGATGCTGCCCTGGGTGCTGCTGCCGCTGGTGACCGTACGCCGGATCGGTTCTCCGCGCCGGGCCGCCGCGCTCTCCGCGCTGGCCGTGCTCGGCATGGGTGGGATCAACGCGGCGGTGGTGCTGCTGGCGCTGCTCCTGCCCGGCGTCTGGTTGCTCACCCGCCGCTGGGACGCGCAGCACGTGCGCCTGGTCGCCTGGTGGTGCGTCTGCGTCATCGGGGTCTGCCTGTGGTGGATCGTGCCGCTGCTGCTCCTCGGCCAGTACAGCCTCCCCTTCCTCGACTACATCGAGTCGTCCACCACGACCACCGCGGTGGCCTCCCTGTTCCAGGCGGTACGCGGCACCAACCAGTGGGTCGCGTACATCGTGCAGGGCGAGCCGTGGTGGCCGGCGGGCTGGCTGCTGATCGACCACCCGGTGCTGATGACGCTCACCGCGATCGTCGCGCTGATCGGGCTGGCCGGGCTGGCCGGCAACCTGCTGCCCCAACGGCGTTTCCTGGTGGCCGGGTTCCTCACCGGGCTGACCCTGCTCACCATCGGCTACGTCGGATCGGTGGACAGCCCGATCTCCGAACTGGTCCGCGATCTGCTGGACGGTCCGTTGGCGCCGTTCCGCAACGTGCACAAGCTCGACCCGGTGCTGCGGTTGCCGCTGATGCTCGGCTTCGCCCATGGCGCCGACGCGGTGGCCACCCGGATGCACAACGCGGTGACCCGACGCCGACCCGGGATCCGGCTGCGTCCGCTGGTCTTCGCGCCGGTGCTGCTGCTCGTGCTGGGTGCCGCCGCCCCGGCCTGGCTGGGCCAGTTGCGTCCCGGCCCCGGCTGGTCCGATCTGCCGCCGCACTGGCGATCGGCGGCGACCTGGCTGGCCGACCGGGACGCGCTGGCCCGCACGCTGGTGGTGCCCGGCTCCGGCTTCGGGCAGTACGACTGGGGGCGCACCGTCGACGAGCCGATGCAGGCATTGGCCGAGGCACCGTGGGCGGTCCGCCACCAGGTTCCGCTGGGGTCGGCGGGCAACACCCGGATGATGGACACCGTCGAGGAGGTGCTGGCCGCCGGTCGGGGGTCAGCCGGGTTGGCCGACCTGCTCGCCCGCTCCGGTTTCCGACACCTGCTGCTGCGCAACGACATCGACCGCACCCAGGTGGACGCGCCACCGGTGACGGTGCTGCGCCGCGCGTTGACCGACTCACCCGGCATCGCCCTGGTGGCCACCTTCGGCACCACCGACGCGCTGTCCCGGACACTCGGTAGTCCGGTGGACGACGGTGTCGGCTCTCCACCGGCCATCGAGGTGTACGAGGTGCAGCGGCCGGTCCCGGCCGCGTCGGCGGTGCTGACCGCCGACGTGCCGACGGTCAGCGGTGGTCCGGAGTCGCTGCTTCCCCTGCTCGAACAGGGGGTGGTGGAACGGGACCGTCCGGTGGTGCTGGCCGGCGACCGGGACGAATCCGTCGACGACGCCGTCGGCGACCGGTGGATCGTCACGGACGGTCTGCGTCGCCGGGAGCGCGACATCGGCCGGGTCCGGGACAACCTCTCCCAGACGTTGACCGCGAACGAGGCGGGGCGACAGGGGCGGGTCGCCCTCGACGTGTTGCCCTTCTCCGACGAGCGGCACCAGACCACCGCGACCTACCAGGGCATCCGTGAGGTGACGGCGTCGTCGGCGGCGAGTTTCGTCGACAGCCTCGGCCCGGCCAACCCGTCCCACCTGCCGTTCGCCGCCGTCGACGGGGAGTACGACACGGCTTGGCACTCCGCGCCGCTGGCCGGACCGGTCGGGCAGTGGCTCCAGGTGGATCTGGACACCCCGCGTCAGGTCGACAGTGTGCGGCTCGCGTTCGTCACCGACCTGGCGGTGGGCTGGCCGGTGACCCGGTTCCGGCTCACCACCGACCGGGGTTCGGTGGACCACGACGTGGCCACCACCCTGGGCGGTCACTCGTACTACACGTTGCCGGGCCCCACCAGCCGGATCCGGGTGACGGTGCTGGCGGTGGCCGATGGTCACCTCGACGGTGGCGTCGGCATCCGGGAACTGTCCATCCCGGGCAGCGAACCGCGTCGCGCGCTACGCGCCCCGACGGACCTGCCGGACGAGCTGTCGACGCCGGTCAGTTGGGTGTTCAGTCGCGGGCCGACGGACCGGCCGGCGTGCTATCCCGCCCAGGTTTCCGACGGCGGCTCCGGTGGGGCGGCCGGCACGGTGATCCGCTGCGATCGCTTCCTGGCCCGGGCCGGTGAGGAACCGCTGGGTCTGGATCGGTTGTTCCGCAACCCGGCGGCCGGCACCTATCGGATGGAACTGTCGGTGGTGCCCCGTCCGGGTGGGGCGCTGACGCTCTCCGGCACGAAGGTGACCGCCACCGCGTCGTCCAATCTGAGCGGTGACCCGGCGGTCGGCGCGTACGCGGCTGTCGACGGTGACCCGAACACGGCCTGGTTGGCCGGCACCGGAGACCTGCGCCCCACCCTCAAGCTGAGCTGGTCCGGCGAGCGTCGCATCGACCGGTTGCGGCTGCGGGGCGGTTCGTCGCCGATCGGCTCGCTGCCGCAGCAGGTGGAGATCCACACACCGGGACGCGAGGTGCAGGCGTCGGTCGAAGCCGACGGGACCGTCCGCTTCCCGGCGGTGCGTACCGACCGGCTGGAGATCATGGTGCGGGAGACCGAGCACCGGCTGGCCGACCTGCGGGGCAACGGCTGGCCCGCCACGGCGGGCATCGCGGAGGTGGAGATCCCGGCACTGGCGAGTCTGCTGAACCCGATCGGCACCGACACCAAGGTGGTGGAGCGCTGCGGTGACGGCCCGACTGTCGAGTTGGCCGGTCTCCGTTACGACACGTCGGTCTCCGCCAGCCTGGCGGACGTGCTGGCCGGACGGCCGGTGCCGGTCCGCGTCTGCGGCGAACCCGGCGCGGTGCTGGATCTGCCGGCAGGCGGGCACCGGCTGGCCACGTCGCCGTCGGAGGGCTTCGTCGTACACCAGGCGACCCTGCGGCCGGACGACGACGCGAGCGCCGCCCCCCGCCATCGGGAGGTAACCGTGCTCGACTGGGCGGCCACCGGCCGGACCGTGCGGGTTGCCGCCGGTGAGCAGGCGCTGCTGGTGGTGCCGGAGAACGCCAACCCCGGCTGGACCGCCACCCTCGACGGGCAACCGCTGCTCAGTTCCCGGGTGGACGGGTGGCAACAGGCGTGGGTGCTGCCGCCGGGCCCCGGTGGTGAGGTCCAACTGGTCTTCGCCCCCGACCGTACGTATCGGGGCGGTCTGGCCGCCGGGGCGGTGCTGGCGGTCGGCGTCCTGGTCCTGGCCATCTGGCCGGTACGTCGCCGGACGACCATCGGCGGGGACGACGACGCCATCGCGGCCGAGGCTCCCGCCTGGCTGGTCGGCGTGCTGCTGGTGGTGCTGCTCGCCGCGTTGGGCGGGGTGCTTCCGGTGGCCATCGTGTTGGCCGCGATGCTGCTGCGGCAGCTGGCGGTGCGCGCCCTGCCGGTGGTGGTGCTGGGCAGCCTGACCGTGGCGACCGCGATCGCTGTGGCCGGTCGGTTGCAGGGGCACGGACAGGCGTGGGCGTACGGGGCTTGGGTGCAGGCAGCGATGCTGGTCGCGATCGGTGCGGTGGTCGCCGCGGTCCTGCCGGTCCCCGGTGTACGCCCCGAACCGATCATCCCGCATGATGTGACGCCGGACACGCCCGGTGAGCCGCCGGACGTGGCTGCGGACAGGGGCGAGGACGAGGACGGGACGGTGGCGCGGTGAGGGCAGCGGACGACCGGACGCGACGGGCGCAGCGCCGTCGCTTCGCATCGCTGAGCCGATCGGTGGCCCTGTTCCGGGCGTTCCTGGTGGAACAGACCGACCCGGACCACTTCTACGGCCTGCTGGCCGACGACTCGGTGCGTCAGGTGTCGGGTTACACCGAGCTGGCCGGTCGGACCGTGCTCGACGTGGGTGGTGGCCCGGGATACTTCGCGACTGCCTTCCGGTCGGCCGGTGCCCACTACGTCGGGCTGGACCCGGATGTCGGCGACTTCTCGGCAGCCGGTGACTCGGGGGCGGGGATGCTGCGGGGCAGTGGCACGGCGCTGCCGGTGCGCAGCGGCAGCGTGGACGTGGCGTTCTCCTCCAACGTCGTCGAACACGTCGCCGAACCGTCCCGGATGCTCGACGAGATGGTGCGGGTGACCCGGCCCGGCGGGCTGATCTTCGTGTCGTACACGCCCTGGCTGTCGCCCTGGGGCGGTCACGAGACCGCGCCCTGGCACTACCTCGGCGGTGACCGGGCCCGCCGTCGGTACGAACGACGGATGGGACGGCCGCCCAAGAACCGCTTCCAGGAGACTCTCTTCCCGGTCTCGATCTCCGACACGCTGCGCTGGGCGCGGAGTAACGACGACATCGAGGTGCTGGACACGTTGCCGCGCTACCACCCGTGGTGGGCCCGCTGGGTGATCCGGGTGCCCGGCGTGCGTGAGGTCGCGGCGTGGAACTTCGTGCTCGTACTGCGTCGCACTGCCCAGCGGCAGCCCGGTGTGGTGGAGAAATCCGAGCTGACCGGGGGTCGCGTGGCTATGTGACTAGGTAGTAACCTCGCGGCCATCTCACTGATTGACTTCGACGCAATTGAGCTCCTCAGGGAGGAAACATGAAGCAGCGCGCCGTGGGTGCCGTGCTGTTTGGAGGCGGCGTACTGCTCCTGGCGCTGGCCGCCGGACTGGTGTTCGTCGTCAAGCCCGCGATGTCCAAACTGCCCTACGACCTGGACCCGACGACCTCGGTGGCCGAGGCCAAGGGCGCGACGTTCCTGCAGATCACCAACGGTGCGGTCGCCATCAACCAGGGCGACCTGAAGTCGACCATCCAGGTCACCCCGGAGCGCGCCAAGACCGCGGCGCTCAGCGGCGACCTCGCCGGTGACACGGTGGTCTGGCGGGTCGGCCAGACCGTCGAGCGCATCGACACCAAGGAGCTGGTCAGCGCGTACGGCGCGGAGCTGGCCCTGGACCGGGTCTCCGCGGCGGCCGTCGAGTGGAACGAGCAGTACCTCGACGAGAGCGGAACGCCGGAGAACGTCTCGTTCGCCGGCCAGATGTACAAGTTCCCGTTCAACTCGGAGCAGAAGAACTACGAGATCTTCGACCGGGATCTGCGGCAGACCCGAGTGGCCCAGTTCAAGGGCACCGAGGAGATCAACGGCCTGGAGGCGTACCGCTACGAGCAGGTCATCACCGACGAGAAGCTGCCGCTGGCCGCCGACCGGGTGACGCTGCTGCTCGGTGCGCTCGCCCCGGGATCGACCTCCGGTGACGTCGTGTACAGCAACACCCGTACGGTCTGGATCGACCCGGTCACCGGCTCCTACCTGAAGGTCCGGGAGCAGCAGAAGAAGGTGCTCGTGCCGAACACCGGCACCCCGACGACGTTGCTGGACGCCGACTTCTCCTACAACGAGGAAACCGTGACGTCGTCGGTGGACCGGGCCAAGAAGAGCCGCAGCCAGCTCACCATCCTCGGTGTGTACGCGCCGCTCGGGCTCGTCGTGCTGGGCCTGGTGCTGATCGTCATCGGGCTGTTGGTCTCCCGCAACCGCACCCCGAGCACGGTCGGCAGGCACGCCGTCGGTGCGGACCCGGCACCGACCCGGGTCGACCAGGCACCGGTGCGGGACGACGCGCGGGAGGGTGGACCGTTGTCCGACGAGATCCCGCCCGCGTCGACGAACTGGAAGTCCGAGGAGTCCACGGTGCCGAGCCAGCGGGCAGCGCAGAGCGAGTCGGAGAAGCAGTAGCACCAGGTCGATGGTGCGGGGGCGGGCCGTCGGCCCGCCCCCGCAATCGTCAGAGTCGGGTCAGGGCCCGGCGCAGCGGATCGAGACCGAGCGCACCCAGGTCGAGTGCCTGCCGGTGGAACTCCCGCAGGTCGAAGTCGGCACCCTTGCGGGCCTTCGCCTCCTCCCGCGCCTGGAGCCAGATCCGCTCGCCCACCTTGTACGACGGTGCCTGCCCCGGCCAGCCCAGGTAGCGGTTGAGTTCGAAGCGCAGCATCTCGTCCGGCACCCGGCAGTGCTCCCGCAGGAACTCCCAACCCAGTTCGGGCGTCCAGCGCTCGCCGGGATGGAAGTCGAACGGGTTGTCCTCGGGGATCCGCAGCTCCAGATGCATGCCGATGTCCACGATCACGCGGGCTGCCCGCAACGCCTGGCCGTCGAGCATGCCGAGCCGGTTACCGGGGTCGTCCAGGTAGCCCAGCTCCTCCATCAACCGCTCGGCGTACAACGCCCAGCCCTCACCGTGCCCGGAGACCCAGCAGAGCAGCCGCTGCCAGCGGTTGAGCACCTCGGCCCGGACGGCCGTCTGGCCGATCTGAAGGTGATGCCCCGGCACTCCCTCGTGGTAGACGGTGGTCACCTCCCGCCAGGTGGAGAACTCCGTCAGGCCCTGCGGCACCGCCCACCACATCCGGCCAGGTCGGGCGAAGTCCTCGCTGGGGCCGGTGTAGTAGATGGCCCCGTCGCTGGTGGGCGCGATCATGCACTCGATCCGCCGGACCTGCTCGGGGATGTCGAAGTGGGTGCCGTTGAGTTCACTGATCGCCTGGTCGGCCAGCTCCTGCATCCAGTCGCGGAAGGCGTCCCGCCCCCGGATGATCCGGGCCGGGTCGGCATCCAGCACCGCCACCGCCTCGTCGATGGTGGCGCTCGGGCCGGCGATCTCGGCGGACACCGTCCGCATGTCGGCCTCCAGCCGGGCCAGCTCCGAGAAGCCCCAGGCGTACGTCTCGTCGAGGTCGATGCGGGCACCGAGGAAGTACTGGGACGCCAGCTCGTAGGTCTCCCGACCGGCGGCCTGCTTCTCCCTCCCGAGGGGGGCGAGTTCGGTCCGCAGGAACTGCCCGAACTCGGCGGTCGCCGCAGTGGCCGCCGCCGCGCCACGCCGCAGCTCGGCGCCGAGGGCGCTCTCCTCGCCCAGCCGCTCGACCAGCCCGTGGAAGACGTTGTCACCGTCCGGATCGACCCAGGCGTCGCACTGCTTGGCCACCTCGATCAACTGGGTACGCGAGCTGACCCGCCCGGCCGCTGCCGCCTCGCGTAGCGTCGTCTTGTAGTCCTCCAACGCGCTCGGGAAGAGGTTCAACCGGGCGGCCAGGTTGGCCCGAGCCTGCTCGCCGTCGGTGGGCATCAGGTCGAAGACCATCCGGATCTCGTGCAGCCCACTGGTGATGACGCTGACCTCGCTGGTTGTCTGCCCGGCGGTGTACCTGTCGAGTTCGAGGCCCAGGCGTTCCTGCATCGCCTCCCGGGCGGTGCGCTCGGTCTCCGTCTCCGGCTCGATGGTGTCGAGTTCGGCGAGGGTGCGGCGGGTCAGGTCGGCACGCGCGGCGTATCCGTCCGGGGACAGATCATCGAGCTTGTCGTCGTAGCCGGCGATGCCGACGTAGGTGGCGCCGGTCGGGCTCAGTGCGGCCCAGTCGGCGACGAAGCGGTTCGCGAGATCGTCGATTCTTCCCACCCTGCGCACCCTACGCGAGGCCGGTGTCGACGTGGTGTCGTCGACCCGGTCACGGCAGCAGGTCGGCAGGATCGAAGTCGATCGGGAACGGCTCGTCGGCGCGTACCCGGTCGCCGCTGACCGCTTTGGCGATGGTGTCGTAGCCGCCGTACGTGCTGAGGGTGAACAGCTCCACCGCGGCATGCCGCAGTCGGCGCGAGATCTCCACCCGCATGAAGTACGGCACCCGGCCCTCGGCGCACCGCATCGGCTTGTCGACGAAATCCTGCCGGCGGCTGCCGGCGGCTGCCGGGGGAGACGAACTCGACCGCCATGGTGCAGAGGTGGGCCGGAATCCAGCGATCCTCCTCGTCCGTTTTCGGCAGCGTGTGCAGCACGGTGAGATCCGGTTGGATCCACCGCTGCGGGGAGAAGGTGAGATTCACCTGGCCGAAGACGCAGAAACCGTGGGCTTTGGCGGCGGACTTCAACAGGTGCGCCAGCTCGATCTCGCCGTAGCTGTTCGTGCCGACCTCGGCGGGCGTCATGACCAACCTCCCGTCGATGCACTCGTATCGCGCATCGGGCAACTCAGGCAACGGGAGGTAGCGGTCGGCGAGCTGGGTCGTCCACATGCCGTCGAGGTCGACGAGTGGGTCGAAGCGCATCGGCATCGCCATGGTGTTACACCTCCTCGGCCGGTCAACGTTTCACCAGCGTAGGTGGCTTCTGTGGCGCGGACACGACGGCCGAAAACCGCAGGACAATGTCGTACCCGACGACCGGTCACCCGCTGACCAGGCAACTGTGTCAGGAGCGTGTCCAGGCGATCAGCTCGTCGGCCGACCACGTGTTCACCACACGGTCGGCGGGCACCCCGCAGCGGGCGGCCCGCTCGCAGCCGAAGCGCTGCCAGTCCAACTGGCCCGGGGCGTGCGCGTCGGTGTTGATGGCGAACCGGCAACCCGCCTCCAGCGCCCGCCGGATCAACCGCTTCGGCGGGTCCTGCCGTTCCGGGCGTGAGTTGATCTCCACGGCGGTGTCGTGCGCCGCGCAGGCGGCGAAGACCGCGTCGGCGTCGAAGTCGCTCTCGGGTCGGCTCCGGGCCCGATGCCCCTTGTCACCGGGCCCGGTCACTCCGGCGGGTCGGGAGGTGACCATCCGGCCGGTGCAGTGGCCAAGGATGTCCAGGTGCGGATTGGCGACGGCGGCCAGCATCCGGCGGGTCATCTTCGCCCGGTCGTCGTTCAGGCCGCTGTGTACCGAGCCGACCACCACGTCCAGCCGGGCGAGCAACTCCTCGTCCTGGTCGAGTGACCCGTCGGCGAGGATGTCGACCTCGATGCCGGTGAGGATGCGGAACCCCTCCGGCAGCGCCTCGTTGAGCTGCGCCACCTGGTCGAGCTGGCGGCGCAACCGGTCCGCGGTCAGGCCCCGGGCCACCTTCAGCCGGGGCGAGTGGTCGGTCAGCACCAGGTACTCGTGGCCCAGTTCGACGGCGGCCAGCGCCATCTCCTCGATCGGTGATCCGCCGTCGGACCAGTCCGAGTGCGTGTGGCAGTCGCCGCGCAGGGCGGTACGCAGGGCGGTGGCCTCGGCGTCCAGGTCGGTGCCCTCGGTGGCGAGCAACCGGCGCAGGTAGACCGGTTCCTCCCCGGCCAGCGACTCGGCCACGCAGCGGGCGGTGACGTCACCGACCCCGGGCAGCTCGGTGAGCTTGCCGGTGCGGCTGCGCTCGACCACCTCCTCGACCGGCAGCGCGGCCAGTGCCTTGGCCGCCGAGCGGAAGGCGCGTACCCGATAGGTGGCCTCGTTCGCCCGCTCCAGCAGGAAGGCGATCCGACGTAGATCAGCGATGGGGTCCCGCATGGTGGCAAACGTACGCGTCCGCGCCGCCGGTCGGGGCACGACCGGCGGCGCGGGGCGGAATCAGGCGTACGGCAGCCGTATCAGGGAACGGTCACCGACTCCGAGGGTGGTGGGGTTGTTGCCGATGGCGGACCACACCTCCACCCGGACGGTACCGCCGCGCAGATTGCCGAGGGCTCCGCTGCTGGAGTGCAGTCCGGCCGCCTGGGTGTAGTGCTCCCAGCCCGGCACCGGGTCGGTGGCGAAGTAGCGGTACGTCTCGACCCGCTCCCAACTGCCGTCACCGGTCAGGTCGTAGGAGACCCGGACCTGCACCCCGTTGCCGACCGCTGTGTCGGCGTCCAGGAAGAGGTCGAACGCGGTCTGCCCACCGTTGTGGTTGAGGTTGAGCCCGGTCGCGGTGAACACCACCGGGTTACGCGGCGTGCCGTCGTAGTTCGCGCCTGCGGCACTGCTCACGCTGGTCGTGCCGGCGGTGCCGGAGGCGCCCAGGCCGCCGCCCGACAGCAGGTACCGCACGGGTGCGCTGGACGGCGGGTCGGTCGGCGTGGGCGTGGGCGTCGGGGTCGGCGTGGGCGTCGGAGAGGTGGTCGGCGTCGGCGTCGGGCTCGGGGAACCGCCCCCACTGGCGCTGCCGCCACTCCAGGTGTGCGCCCCGCTGGTGGTGGTGCGCCCGGCCGCCACGTTCAACTGCGTACCGTCGGAGAACCGCACGGTCAGCGGCGTGCCGGAGATGTTGCTGGCCACGTACGTCCGGGCGCCGTTGCGGGTGAACACCGCGGCCAACGGGTGGTCGGCGGTGACCCCGGTGTCGACCCGGCCGAGGGCGGCCAGGTTGCGGATCCAGTGGAAGGTGTGGGCCCGGCTCTCGCCCTCCTCCGGGGTGTAGCCGGGGTTGGCCCGCAGCTTGGCCAGTGCCGCGTCGGCGTCACCGAGGGCGAGGAACTGCCAGTGGATGTCCTGCCACACGGTCGGTTCACCGCCGTTGTTGCGGACCAGTTCGGCGTACTTGACCGAGTTGTAGTTCGGGTGCTGGCCCAGGTAGAGGTGCCCACCGGTGATCGGCAGCAGGTTGATGCCCTGGATCATCTCGGGTTCGGCGCTGAACCAGGTGGCGTACGCGCCGCCGTCACCCCACACCATCCCCACGTTGGAGTGCCCGAACGCGTCGGGGAAGTTCTCCCCGGTGACGTCGAACCAGTACTCGTGGATCGTCGCCGCCTGGGTGGTGTAGAGGTAGATGCCCGCGTCGCGTACCGCCGTGTTGCCGGTGGCCTGCCCCCACTGGATGAGGGCGTTGGCGAAGTTCATCCCCTCCGAGGACGACTCCTGGTTGTTGCCGCTGGCGAACGCGCCGTGCCCGGAGGCCCAGTCGTGCCCGGCGTAGATGTCGAAGTCGCGCAGGTACGGGAAGCGGGTGTCCGACCGGTCGTAGTTGTTCGCGTCCCGGATGAGCAGGTCGATCATGCCGCCGTACTGATCCTGCCGGGCCCAGGTCGGGTCGAACTTGGCCAGCGTCGCGGCGGCGGCGATGTAGTAGCCGTAGTGGAAGTGGTGGTCGTTGAGTTCCTGGTCGGAGCCGTACGACGCGGGGTAGCCGATCAGCGTGCCCCACTGCTGGTTGTAGTAGAAGAGGCGCTCGGTCTCGCCGGGCGAGGCGGTGAGCCAGTCGTTCAGGGTGGTGCGGATGGCGTTCAGCGCCGCCGTACGGGTTTCGGTGTCGCCGACCAGGTCGGCGATCTCGGCGATGCGAGCCGCCCGGCCGAGCCCCTTGCCGGTCCAGTAGGTGTCGCCACCGCGCTGGTCCATCGGGTTGCTCCGCACCGCCGCCAGGTGTTGCCGCAGCGTGGTCAGGTCGGTGCCGGCTCCGGTCGCCACGGCGGGCAGCTCGGGCAGTACGCCGTTGAACCGCATCGAGGTGCGGAACTCGCCGACGCCGACGACCACCTTCATCCGCCCCCGGGCGGACGGGTAGGTCTGGGCGATCGGGGTGGCACCGGACAATGCCCGCCACTGGTGCGGGTAGAGACTGGCCACGGTCCGGGTCTCGGTGCCCTCGCGAGGTGTGGTGGTGAAGGCGTACCGGGTCTCCACCTGACTGGTCGCCGCGTTGTAGGTGTAGCTGACCCGGGTGCCGGTGACGTGGGCGTGCGCGTACCGGCCGTAGTTGGTGGCGAGCTGGGCGCGGGCGGTGCCGTCGCTGGTGGCCGGCAGCAGCGCGACGCTGAAGTAGCCGCGTCCGGCGAGGTTGGAGCTGATCCGGCTGCCGCTGACGGTCCAGGTGGCACCGGTCGGCGCGTACGCCACGTAGTCGTGCCCACGGACGGTGAAGCCGATGCTGCTGGCGTTGTTGGACCAGACCGTGGGGTTGCCGCCGGTCACGTTGATCACGGCGTCGCCGCCGCTGACGCGGAAGTACGCCAGTGGCAATCCGTGACCGATGGTGGCGCGCATGGTGCGTGCCCCGTCGCTCCAGTACGGGGTGACCGTCCAGTCCGTCCAGTCGTCGACCAGCACGTTGGGTGCACCCAGCCCGGCGATGCCGACCCGGATGTCCTCGACGTACGGGTACTTGAACTCACCGACGCCGGTGGCGGTGCCGGTGATGGTGGGCGTCGAGGTGGCCGAGAAGCCGAGCCCGTCGGTGACAGGTTGGTAGGAGACCGGGTGCGCGTGCAACGGCTCGCTGAAGGCGCAGTTGAGGCGCTTCCACAGCAGCGATGACCACCAGTCGTTGGTGGGCACCGGCCCGGGCGGGGCGGCGTTGGTGGCGTACTGCCGGGGGTTGGTGGTCAGGTCTCCGCAGCCGCTGGGCAGTGGGCCGACGGGGGTCGTGGTGTAGCTGCCGGCACCGACCGTTGCCGCCTGCGCGGCGGGACTGGCGATGACGGCCAACCCGCCGAGGACGAGGGTCGCGGCGGCGGTGGCGGCCAGGATCCGATGGTGTGGGCGGCGTGGGACGGGAGGTCTCATCTTTCCTCCAACGCGTGCCGGCCCGGCCCCGCCGGTCGGCGCACGCTTCGTCGGTATTGTGAGTTTAGTTACCTGAGAGAGCGCTCTCTTGTTACGGCGGACGGTAGTTCACCAGCGAGACCTGCGTCAATGTTTCGCAGTGATGAAACGCGGATGACGCGGATCAGCGGGCGGGTGGCTTCCCCGGGCAGCCGTGCTTGCGATGCCACGCGGCCACCTCGGCGGCCGGCTTCCGATTGCCGCCCTTGCGCCACGAGTCGAGATACGGCGCGGGCCAGACCACGCCCCGACGGATCCACCAACCGTCCTCGCCAGGACACGGTGGAGAGATGCCGAAGTGCAGGTGGCAGACGTTGTTGGCGTTACCCGTCCGACCCACCGTGCCGAGCCGCTGACCGGCCCGCACCCGCACCCCCGCGTCGATCCCCTCGGCGACCTCGGTCAGGTGCGAGCCGTAGTAGCGCACCCCGTCGTCACCGATGACCGACACGGACAGGCCGCCGTTGTACGGCCCCTGCGGACCGCGCTTGTCGTACCGGTCCCGCCGACTCACCTCACCGACCGTGCCGTCGGTGACCACGACGACCGGTTCACCGCAGTCGGCGAAGATGTCCGTCCCCGGGTACGCCGAGTGGGTCGGGTGATACGACACCTTCTTCGCGCGTACCGGAAAGACGTGGGGCAGGTCCTTTCGTGGCGACGCCGACGCCGTCGACTGGTCCGCCAGGTCGGGCGACGCGCTGGGTCCGTCGGTGGTCACGACCGTCGGGCTGGTCGCGGCCGTCGGCCCGGCGCCCGTCGGCGCGTCGGGCGCACCGCAGCCGCTCGCCGCGAGCACCGGCACGAGCAGCAACACGGCGTACCCGCGCCACCGTCCGATCGTCAGCGGAACCATCCGGCCATCCTGACAGACTCGATACGGTGGTAGCGCAGCGTCCCGTGTCTGTGGAGGAGTGGGTACCGGTGTTGCCGTACAACCCGTCCGGACTCTTTCCCTCCGGGCGGCCACCGCGCCCCACCTACCGGGAGCCGCACCCGATCGGTGGTGCCGGGGTCGCGGCGGGTGCCCTCGGAACCTTCGTCTGGCTGGTCCTCTTCGGCCTGCTCGGCGGCAGCCTCGTCGGATACGTCTGGTGGACGCTCCTCGCCGGTGGCCTGGCCTGGGGCGCGGCCCTGGTGCTGGTGAGGTTCGGTGACCGGGGAGCGGCCGCCGGCGTCGCGATCGTCACCGCCGGAGGCTGGAGCATCGCCGCCGCCGCGGTCATCGCCCGCTGGGTGGCCAGTGGTGACTGGCCGTTGTGGTGACCCGTGCAGCGGGGACTGCGCTGCGTCGTCGCACGGACACCGAAACCCGTCTTGACTGAACGGCCACAACTCGGCACCCTCCCGGTATGGCCTGGACCACTCCGCGGCTGGATCCCGATCGCAGCCGTCGCCGCCTTCAGCTTCTGGCGCAGTTGGCGGACGCGCGCTCGGTACGCGAACGCGAACGGCCACAGCGTGCCCGCACCGAGCGGCTCCGCCAGCTGATCGCCACTCGCCGTCGCCTCGCCAGCTGAACGGCTCGAAGTCCCCACCTCAGGAATGACCGGCCCTTCGGGGCGTTGACCGGTCGCCTGCCGACCCGACCGGCTAACGTGCACGCGTAACGGATCGGCGAGTGCTGTGCCGAGGCAACTTGGGGGAACCGTGTCGTACTTCGCTGCGGCCGTCGTGCGCGAAAAGGGCGGTTGGACGGCCGCCGATCTGAACCTACGAGGAGCCGTCGACATCGACGAGGTCGCCGAGCGGCTCCGCGACGTCGCCCCGGACGCGGACCTGTCGCTGTTGTTCGTCGAGGCGGACGACACCTACCTGGTCATCCTGCGCCTCGACGAGGGTGAGGACCTGCGGGTCTTCGGCTCCGACTCGGCGTACGCGGAGGAGTCCCAGCTGGGCGCGTTGCTGGTCGGCGACCTGAAGACGTCGGTGACCGGGTTCGACGACAGCGAGCAGCCGCGCGCCACCGGCACCGGCGACGACGACGAGCAGCCGGCCGTCGATCCGGAGGCGGACCCGGTGGGCGAGGCGGACCTCCTGGCCGACCTGGGCATCCCCGCGCAGCGACTGCTCGATCTCTGCGCCCACGAGGGCATGCTGCCGGGCGACGTCACCGCCGAGATCTGCCAGGTGCTGGGCTGCGTCGACGAGGTCGAGGAACTGCGTGAGGTCTGAGCCCACTGGCACGGACGGGCTGACCGGTGACGGCGTCCCGACCGGTACCGGTCGGCGACAGCGGCACGAACTCTGGATGCGCCGCGCCCTCGAAGTCGCCGTGACCGGCCCGGCCGGAACAGGTGGGGATGCGGCTTCGGCCGACGACGTGCCGGTGGGGGCGGTGCTCTACGGTCCGGACGGCCGTGAGCTGGCGATCGGCCGCAACGAGCGCGAGTTGACCGGTGACCCCACCGCACACGCCGAGGTGCTCGCGCTACGCCGGGCAGCCCAGCGGTTGGGTCGCTGGCGGCTGGACGGCTGCACCCTGGTGGTGACCCTCGAACCCTGCACCATGTGCGCCGGTGCGCTGGTGCTGGCCCGGGTCTCGACAGTGGTCTTCGGTGCCTGGGAACCCAAGACCGGTGCCGCCGGTTCGCTCTGGGACGTGCTGCGCGACCGTCGGCTCAACCACCGTCCCGAGGTGTACGGCGGCGTCCTGGAAGCCGAGAACGCCGCGGTGCTGCGCGCGTTCTTCCGCTGATCCGTCGGCGGAGCGCGGCCTCAGGAGCGCAGCAGCGTGGCGGCGACCGACCGGGCGGTGTCGGTCCAGGGCGCCGGTCGCAGGGTCGCCGGGTCGAGCCGGACGACGGCGCGATGTCCCTGCGCGTACGCCGTGGTGCCGTCGAGCGAGTGGAAGCGGAAGGCGTACCGGGCGCTGCTGGTGCCGAGATGCTCCAGCCAGAAGTGCACGGCGATCGGGCCGGTGCCGGTGACCGGAGCGAGGTAGCTGATGGAGAACTCGCGTACCGCGTGGAACACGTCGGGCGAGCTGGCCCGGCCCGCCTGGTAGGCGACGCCACGGTCGGACCAGTACGCGGTGAGCGCCCGCTCCAGCAGCACCGCGTAGCGGGCGTTGTGCAGGATGCCGAGGGCGTCGAGGTCGTCAAAGTGAACCATGACCGGCTCGACGTGGCCGTACTCCACGGCGGGCGGTTCGACGACTGCGTGACTCATGACGTGCCTTCCGGTAGTAGTGCGGGATCAGGGCAGAGCGCCCGCAGGCGACTCAGCACGCCGAGACGGGCGTGCCGGTAGGTGGCCTCCGGGTCGAGCAGTCGGGAGCGCATGGCGGCGGCGATGCCGTACGCGTCAATCTCGTATGCCAGCACCGCGACGTCCGTGTCGGCGGGTAGTTCGCCGAGGTCGACCGCCTCGGCGACGAGCCGTTCCAGGAAGCCCGTCCAGGCGGCGAAGACCTCGGCGAGGCGGTCGCGGACCGCGCCGGGCCGGGCGTTGAACTCGAACTCGGTGGTGGCGAAGAAGCAACCGCCGGGCAGCACCCGGTCGGCGTAGAAGTCGACCCGGGCCTCGTGCAGGGCGTGGATCCGGCGTACGCCCCGGGGGGCGCGCAGCGCGGGGCCGATGATCTTCTCTCGCCACTGGGCGACGGCCCGGTCGATGGTGGCGAGCTGCAACTCCTCCTTGGATCGCCAGTGCGCGAAGAGGCCGGACTTGCTGACGCCGAGCGACTCGGCCAGATGCCCGAGGGAGAGCCCGTCGAGGCCGTTGGCGGAGGCGAGGCTGACGGCGGCGTCCAGCACGGCGGTGCGGGTGCGCTGGCCCCGGGCGAGCCGACCGTCGATGTTCATGCGAGGAGCCTAACCAATAAGACCGACCGGTCGTATATATTTATCGCGTGGGGGCCGTCACACCGACGCCGAAACAAGACGTCCCGCCACCCCACAAGGGCGGCGGGACGTCTGCCTGGTCGAATCAGGCGACGATCGTGTCCAGGGCGATCTCGACCATCTGGCTGAAGGTCTGCTCCCGCTCCTGCGAGGTGGTCTTCTCGCCGGTCTTGATGTGGTCGCTCACCGTCAGCAGGGTCAGTGCGCGGGCCTTGAACCGGGCCGCGATCGTGTACAGCGCGGCGGACTCCATCTCCACCGCCAGCACGCCGTAATCCGCGAGGCGGTCGTAGAGGTCCGGCCGGTCGGTGTAGAAGGCGTCGGCTGCCAGGATCGGCCCGACCCGCATGGCGATGCCGCGTTGCTCGGCCACCTCCACCGAGGTACGCAGCAGCCCGAAGTCGGCCACCGGGGCGTAGTCGATCAACCCGTCGAAGCGCATCCGGTTCATGTTCGAGTCGGTGGAGGACCCGCTCGCCGCGATCACGTCCCGCAGTTGGAGATCCTCGGTGAGCGCGCCACACGAGCCGACCCGGATCAGCGACTTCACGCCGTACTCGTTGACCAGCTCGTGGGCGTAGATCGAAGCCGAGGGCATACCCATCCCGGAGCCCTGCACGGAAACCTCGACGTCGTTCCAGCGGCCGGTGAAGCCCAACATGCCCCGGACCGTCGAGTAGCAGTTCGCGTCTTCGAGGTAGGTCTCCGCGATCCACTTGGCCCGCAGGGGGTCACCCGGCATCAGGACCCGCTCGGCGATCTCGCCCGGCTTCGCGCCGATGTGCGTACTCATGGCGTTGATCCTGCCAGGTCGGCCTGCCAGGGACCGGTTCGGCGTCGGAACCCATGGTCCTGTACCCTCGTCGGCGGTGGCGTGTCCGAGCGGCCTAAGGAGCACGCCTCGAAAGCGTGTGAGGGTTTACGCCCTCCGAGGGTTCAAATCCCTCCGCCACCGCTCGTGAACAGCGAGAATGCCCGGTCGATCCGCGAGGATCGCACCGGGCGTTCCGCTTGTGGTCTCGGTTTCGGTCTCAGCGGTCGCGCCGGAGGCGCTGTAGGCGAGCGCCTCGTCACTCTTCGCGTTTGACCTCGGCGGGCTGATCAAGCTGCTGCTGCCGCTTGTTCTGCTCGTCGCGCAGTCTTTCAACGCACTCTGCGAAGAGGGTGTACGCCTTCGCATCGTCTAGCCTCGGTCTTTCGCTAGCTGTTGATCAAGGCCGTGATCTGGGCAGTTGATCTTCTCGGTTTGGGGTTGGGTTT
>NZ_JBNCLE010000033.1:0-30696 GCF_049844495.1 Micromonospora sp. DT48 | reverse complement strand
GGACGCTCCCCCAACTCCGGCGGCGACTACGGCCTCCTGCCCTACCGCCCCGGAATCCTCACCCTCCAACGCTGACAACACACAGATCCGGCTCAACACGCCTGATGGTCGCGGTTGAGGACGCTCGCCGACACGGATGAGCGCTGGCACGCCCCGCGAGCGGATCGGGCGGAGCTGGAACGGGCGGGCTCGGTGTGTACCGAGCCCGCCCGGTCGTTGTTAGCGTGGGTTGAGAAGGCCATGGCCGGACGCCGCCTGGGACGCGGCTCACTACAGGCGAGCCCCCTCAACCACGCACTTATGCACAGTTTGCGACGGCCACGGCGGGGAAGTCCTGCGGTGCGGCGGCGACCGTTGCCGGCAGGAGGGGATGCCGACGATGACGAACCACCCGTCCACCGCACCGTCCGCGAGGGCCGTGGATGTGCCGACGCGGTTGACCATCGGGGTGGAGGAGGAGTTCCTGCTGTTGGACCCGGAGACGGGAGAGAGCCTGCCGGTCGCGGACCGGGTGCTGATCGCGCTGCGCGGTACGGCCCGCAACCAGAGCCGGAAGGAGTTCCGGCACAGCATGGTGGAGATGGTCACTCCCGTCTGTGCCGATCTGGCCGATCTCCGGGCGAACCTGGTCGCCCTGCGGCGTGCGGCTGCGGAGGCCGCCCGGGCGGCGGGAGCGCAGCTCGTCGCGGTGGGCGCCACTCCGGTACGCGACTCGCACCGGACAGTGCCGGACGAAACTCGCTACCACGCGATGTCCCGTCGGTTCGGCCCGGTCGCACACGATCCCGCCGTCTGCGGCTGTCACGTACACGTGGGTCTGCCGGACCGGGAGTTGACGGTGCAGGTCTGCAACCACCTGCGGCCGTGGTTGCCGGTGGTGCAGGCGCTCACCGCCAACTCGCCGCTACACGACGGGGTGGACACCGGCCACGCGAGTTGGCGCTCCATGCAGCTCGAACGTTGGCCGAGCATCGGGCCGACGCCGTACTTCGCCTCCGCCGCCGAGTACGACGCGACGGTGGCGGAGCTGGTCGACGCGGGGATCATGCTCGACGCGGCGATGGTCTACTGGTACGCCCGACCGTCGGCCAGCTATCCCACGGTGGAGGTCCGGGTGGGGGACGTCTGCCCGGGGGTGGACGACACGGTGCTGGTCGCGGCCCTGGTACGAGCCCTGGTCGCCACCATGGTCGACCAGGTGCGCGCTGGCGTGCCGGCACCCCGGCTGCGTAACTGCCTGCTCGCGGCGGCACACTGGCGGGCCGCCCACGAAGGGCTGGACGGCCGACTGATCGACCTGCGCGGTGGCGGTGCGCGACCGGCCTGGGACCTCGTCGAGGACCTGTTCGCCCTGGTGACACCCGCGCTGGTCCGGCACGGGGACCTGCCGTACGTGCTGAAGCAGTTGGCCCGGCTGCGCCGAGACGGCACCGGCGCGGCCCGGCAGCGGCGGGTCATCGCGCGCACCGGTGGAGACGTACGCGTAGTCCTCGACCACCTCGCCGCCGAGACCACCGCCGGCTGAGCCCGGCGGTCAGCGGATACCGTGGGTCTGTAGCCAGAGTTCGAGCAGGCCCAGCTGCCACAACTTGTTGCTGCCCGCGGCGGCCTGTGCCTGTTCCGGGTCGGCGAGCAACTCGTCCACGTACGCCTGCTGGAACAGGCCCCGCTCCCGCGCCTGCGGCGTCCGCAGCGCCGCCACGACGAGGTCGCGGACCGGACCGTCGACGTTGCGCAGCGCGGGCACCGGGAAATAGCCCTTCGGCCGGTCGATCACCTCGGCGGGCAGCACCTCGCGGGCGACCTCCTTGAGTACGCCCTTGCCGCCCTGGGTGATCTTGTGTTCCGGCGGGCAGGCCGCGGCGAGGGCGACCAGGTCCTGGTCGAGGAACGGCGTACGCACCTCCAACCCCCACGCCATGCTCATGCTGTCCACCCGTTTGACCGGGTCGTCGGGCAGCATCAGATGGGTGTCCAGACGCAGCACCGCGTCCAGTGCGGTGTCCGCCCCCGGCGCGTTCAACTCGGCGACGAGCAGCTCCCGGCTGACGTCGGCGTCGACGGCATGTGCCGGCCCGACCACCCGGGACAGCTCGGCGTGGTCCCGATCGAAGAAGGCGGCGGCGAAGGTCCGCGCCGCGTCAGCCCGGGGCACCTCGGTCAGCGGGTGGTGGTAGCCGTACCCGGCGAACACCTCGTCGGCCCCCTGGCCGGACTGCGCCACCTTGACATGCGCCGCCACCTGTTCGGAGAGCAGGTGGAAGGCGACCACGTCGTGGCTGCCCATCGGCTCGGTCATCGCGTCGATCGTGCGGCGTACGGCTGGGACCAGGTCGTCGTTGGCGAGCCGGATCCGGACGTGGTCGGTGTCGTACGCACGGGCGACCAGATCCGAGTAGTGGAACTCGTCGCCCGTCTCGCCGTGCCGGCTGTCGAAGCCGATGCTGAAGGTGCGGAGGTGCTGCTGCCCGGCCTCGGCGAGCAGCGCCACGATCAGACTCGAATCGAGTCCTCCGGAGAGCAGCACACCGACCGGGACGTCGGCGACGAGCCGCCGTCGTACTGCGGTCCGCAGGGCGTCACCGATCGCGGCTCGCCAGTCCCGGGCGTCCCAGTCGGCGTGGGCGGGGTCGCGGACGTAGTCGGGCCGCCAGTAGACGCGGTCGCGGCTACCACCGTCGGCCTCGACGACCCGCACGGTCGCCGGCGGGAGTTTCCGGACGCCGCGCAGGATGGTCCGGGGCGCGGGCACGATCGAGTGCCACGACAGGTAATGGTGCAGCGCCACCGGGTCGACGCCGGTGTCCACGTCGCCCGCCTTGAGCAGGGCCGGCAGCGTCGAGGCGAACCGCAGCCGGCCCGGCGTCCCGGCGAGGTAGAGGGGCTTGATGCCGAGTCGGTCCCGGGCCAGCACGAGCCGACGACGGACGCGGTCGACCAGGCCCACGGCGAACATGCCGACCAGGTGGTCGACGAAGTCCTCACCCCACTGCGCGTACGCCACCAGGATCACCTCGGTGTCGCTGGTCGAGCGGAAGGTGTGCCCCGCCGCGCGTAGCTCCTCGCGCAGCTGCGGATAGTTGTAGACGCAGCCGTTGAAGACCAGCGCGAGGCCGAGATCCTCACGCACCATGGGCTGCCCGCCCGCCTCGGACAGGTCGATCACGGTCAACCGGCGGTGCCCGAGGGCCACCCAGTCGTCACTCCACAGACCCTCGCCGTCCGGGCCTCGGGACCGCATGGCCTCGGTCATCCGGGTCACCGCGGCTACGTCCGGGCTCGCGCCGTCGAACCTCGCCTCACCGCTGATGCCGCACATCACGTTCCGATGTCATGCTCGCCCCCACGTCCGTCCGGGTGTCCCGGCGGGCGTCGGCAGGTCGACTGGTCCTCCTCCCCGACCGTCGGGCCCGTGGGACGGCCGGCCTGCCTCGACGGTACGTGGCCGCCTGTGCCCGGCGGAGGGGATTGCGCGAGGGGAGGCGGCAGGTCCCTCGACCGGTGGATCAGAACCGGCGGGCAGGTCGAGCGGGTGCTGCGGCCGTGAACGCGGGCCGCAGGACCGTGGGTGGACAGCGCGCAGGGGGCGGCGCTGGTGCGCCACCCCCTGCGGGACGGGCTGTTACCGGGCGGTGCAGGAAAGGGTCGGTGCGCCGTTGGTGCCGTTCCAGGATCCGTTGAATCCGAAGGTGGCGGTGCCGTTGGCGCTCAGGGAACCGTTGTGGCTGACGTTCGAGGCGGTGACCGAGGATCCGCTCGAAGTGATCGTCGCGTTCCAGGAGTTGGTGATGCTCTGACCGTTGGGCCAGGTCCAGTTCACCGTCCAACCGGAGATGGCGGCGTTGCCGGCGCGGACGACGACCTCGCCACCGAAGCCACCGGGCCACTCGTTGGTCACGCGGTAGGTGGCGGTGCAGGCACCGTTACCCGGCGGGGGCGTGGTGGGCGGCGGGGGCGTGGTCGGCGGCGGCGTGGTCGGCGGAGGGTTGGAGGGCGGCGGCGTGGTCGGCGGCGGGTTGTTGTCGCCCCCGCCGAAGATCACGTCACTGCAGATGTAGTACGGCTGGTCGAGGTGCGACGCCTGCCAGATGGTGTAGACCACGTGACGCCCGGTGCGGTTGCCCGCGTTGACCTGAGCCTCGTAGAGCCCGGTGGTCGGGTACGAGCCGGTGCGGAGCACCAGGTCCAGGCTGTTCCAGGTGAGGGGCTGCGTGGTCGGGTCGAAGCCCTGCTTGGTGATGTAGATGAGCATGTAGTCGGCACCGTGCCGGGCACCGTCGGTGAGCGTCAGGGTGAAGTTGTTCGGCATCGGCTTGGCGGTCCAGGCGCCGACCGCGTCCAGCGAGGCGTACAGCCCGTTCTGGGTGCGGCCACCGCTGCACAGCTGCCCGTCCGGGATGACGGCCTGGTGGTTGCCGCCGACGTTCTCGCGGTACAGGCCGTTCCAGTTCCACATGGTGTTCGGGTTGGCCTGGAAAGCCTGCCAGCACATCGGGTCGCTCTGCGCCATCGCCGGGTTGAGGTGGTCACCGCCCCAGCGCTCATAGCAGCCGTAGTTGCGCGACGGCGGGTTCGTGACCGAACCGTGCGCCGAGGCCGGGCCAGGCTGGTTGACCACGACCATGGTGAACGCCGCAGCGAGGACTGCGGCTGCGCCGAGTCCCAGGCGACGTGCTGTTCGTGCGAGTTTCATCAATGCTCCAGTTGATCCGCCGACGCCGGTGTCACTTCCCGGGATGCCCAGTCCCGGGAGGAATGCGTCGATCGACATGACGATCTCAGGGCAGGCAGGTGACTGTGTTGCCTGCGGCGGCTCGGCGGCTCCCAAGCGCGATAGTACCCATCGTATCCACTCGTGTGAATCTTTTCCGGAAGGGGGGTCGGCTTTCCAGCCACCGGGGGTACGCCGAGCGGTCGGGTGGAGCCGCACGAAAGGTGAAACCCTGCGGTGGTCCGGATGCCGGGTTCGCCGTTCGTCATGTCGGTGCAACCACCGGACGAATCAACGGAAGGGCACTGACATGAAGTACCTGATGCTGGTCTGCACCGACCCGGAGCCGGACCCGGACCCGAGCAACCACCCCGACGTCGAGGTGTGGGTGGCGGAGCACGACGCGACCGGACGGCGTCTCCAGGGCGCCCAACTGGCACCGGCGTCGGCCGCCACCACGGTACGGGTCCGCAACAACCAACTGCTGGTCTCCGACGGGCCGTTCGCCGAGGTCAAAGAGATGATCGTCGGCTTCGACCTGCTGGAGTGCACCGATCTGGACGAGGCGATCGAGGTGGCCCGGTCGCATCCGATGGCCTGGGCCGGGCGGATCGAACTTCGCCCGTTCGCCGACTTCGAGCAGTGACCGATCCGGCCGCCGGGCCGGCGGTGCCGCAGGCGACCGGCGGCGATGACGCGGTGGCACGGCGGCCCGCCGAGAACGGGGGTCCGGCGGCCGGACGGGCCGCGGCGGCGCAAGCCGTCGCGGCCACCGCCGTCGAGGCGTACCCACGGATCGTGGCGACGCTGATCCGGATCACCGGTGACTGGACGCTGGCCGAGGACTGCACCCAGGAGGCCCTGGCCCGAGCGCTGGAACGCTGGCCGACCGACGGGGTGCCGGTCAACCCCGTCGGCTGGCTGATGACGGTTGCCCGTAACCGGCTCCTCGACGTGCTGCGGCGGGCCTCGGTCGAACGGCGCAAGCTGCGTGACGTGGCGGTGCTGGCGCTCACCGCCGCCACCGCGGAACCGGTGCCGGACGAGGAGGTGGTGGACGACCGGCTGCGGCTGATCTTCACGTGCTGCCATCCGGCCCTCGCACCACAGGCGCGGGTCGCGCTGACCCTCCGCACGATCTGCGCGGTGCCGACCGCCGACATCGCCCGCGCCTTCCTGGTCAGCGAGTCGACCATGACCCGCCGGTTGACCCGGGCCAAAGCGAAGATCGCCGACGCGGGCATTCCGTACCGGGTGCCGCGCGGCCGGGCCCTCACCGAGCGGCTGCCCGGGGTGCTGGGCGTGCTGTACCTGCTGTTCACCCAGGGGTACGACGCGGACGGGGAGCCGGCCTTCGCCGAAGAGGCGATCCGGTTGGCCCGGCTGCTGGTGCGGCTCATGCCGGAGCAGCAGGAGGCGCGGGCGTTGCTGGCGCTGTGCCTGTTGCAGCACTCTCGCCGTGCCGCCCGAAGGGACCTCGACGGCAACCTGATCCCGCTCGATCATCAGGATCGGAGCCGGTGGGACCATGCGGCGATCGCCGAGGCCGACCGGCTGCTCGCCGAGCTGACACAGCCCGGCCCGTACGCCTGGCAGGCCCGAATCGCGGCGTGCCACGCCACCGCGCCCAGCGCCGAGCAGACCGACTGGCGACGGATCGCCGACTGCTACGACCACCTCGTCCAGGCGCAGCCCACCCCGGTGATCGCGCTGAACCGGGCCGTCGCCCACGGGTACGCGTACGGTGCGGCGGCCGGACTGGCCCTGCTCGCCGAGGCACGCGCCGGTGGCGGGCTCGACGGCTATCCGTTGACCCTGGCGGTGGAGGCGGACCTCGTCGCCCGGCAGGGCGACCAGGAACGGGCAGCGGCGCTGTTCCGGGCGGCGGCGGACCGGGTGCCCGGGGAGGCCGAGCGCCGGGCGTTGCTGGAGCGGGCGCGTCGCGCCCGGCACGGGTAGCCGGACCGCTGTCCTGGTGCCGGTCACCGTGGCCTGGCAGGATGTGGGCACCTGGGTGGCGGTTGGAGCCAGCAGCGACGACCTCTCCGCCCCCGTGCGCTGGTTCCGCGGCAACACCAGCCCGGTGTTCCTCGACGGCCGCAACGGCGGGGCCCGAGCCATCAACAACGCCGGCAGCGTCGCCGGTGAGGCATACGTGCCTGGTGAGGCACCCCGCGCCGCGCCTGCCCGCCGACGGGTGGTCAGGCGTCGCGGCTCAGCCGTACGCCGGCCGCCTCGGCATTGTCGAAGAGGTCGTTGACGAGCACCACGTCGCGGTCGGCGTTGGCCAGCAGGCTGGCGGCGAGGGCAGCCCGGTAGCCGGACGCGCAGTGCACCCAGACCGCGCCGGCCGGAACGTCGGCCATCCGGCGGGGCAGTTCGGGTAGCGGTACGTGCACGGCACCAGCGATGTGAGCGTCGCGCCACTCGTTGCCCAGCCGGACGTCGAGGACGGCCTGCGGGGCGGGCAGCCGGTCAGGCGGGTTACCGTGCTGCGCGGCGGCCAACGCCGGAAAGTCCGCGACGTGCAGCTTCCGCAGCTCGGTGGGCTGACCGGCCCACTGTCGGGGTGCGCCGGTCGCCTGGGCGGCGGGCCGGTCGATGCCGATCCGGACCAACTCGCGCTGGGCGTCGGCGATCTGCTCGGGAGTCTCGGCCAGCAGCGTGACCGGGGCACCCCAGTCGACCAGCCAGCCGAGCCAGGTCGACATCGGGCCGTCGAGGCCGAGGCTGATCGTTCCGGCCAGGTGTGCGACGGCGTACGCCTTGCGGTGTCGCAGGTCGACCACCCACTCCCCGGCGGCGATGCGTTCCCGCAACTGCGCGGCGTCGGCCCGCGCCACCGGAGTGAGATCCACCGGTGCCGGGCCGGCGGCGTTGACCGCCCCGGTGTGCGCGTAGTACGCCGGGTAGGCGTCCAGACCGGCCAGGGTCTCGGTGACGAACTCGGCCTCGGCCAGCCGGAACACCGGGTTGACCTGCTTCTCCCGGCCGATCGTCGAGTCCGGCGCGTCGGACTGGCCGGCCGAGCAGAAGCTGCCGAAGCCGTGGGTCGGCCACACCTGTGCCCCGTCGGGCAGCAGGTCGGCGAGTCGCCCTGCCGAGGTGTGTTGCCGTCGGGCCAACTCGTGCGCGTGCTCCGCACCGAGCAGATCGGTACGACCGGTGGTGCCGAACAGCAGCGACCCGCCGGTGCAGACCCCCAGCGGGGCCCAGCCGTCCTCGGTGGCCTCGTCGACCAGGTACGACAGGTGGTGATAGGTGTGACCCGGGGTGGCGACCGCTCTCAGTCGCAGCGTGTCCGACACCTCGATGACGTCGCCGTCGTCGACCGGCACCCGGTCGAAGTCGACCTCGTCGGCGGCGGCCATCAGGTGCCGCGCCCCGGTCAGCCGGGCCAACTCGACTCCGCCGGATACGTAGTCGTTGTGCAGGTGTGTCTCGACCACATGGGTGATCCGTACGTCGGCCGCACCCGCCCGGTACAGCACCCGGTCGACGTCCCGCTGCGGATCCACCACCACCGCGAAGCGGCCGTCGTCGACCAGGTAGCTGCGGTCGCCGAGGGACGACGTCGTGATGACCGACACCTGCACCGCCATGCCCCGCTCCTCGATAGGTCGTCTCCAGCCTGGTTACCCAGTCGAGGTGCGCAGATGCCGCCCGATCGGGTGCCGGTGCGCGCCTCACCCGGTCGGGCGGGACCGCGGGGCAGACGGTGGCCGGTCCGCGATCGGATCGCTCCGATCGCGGACCGGCTTTGTCACCTACCGGTCACAGGCGTGCGCACTGGCCCGAGGCCGGGCCGCGCACTGTGTTCGCCCGACCCTCGTTGACCGGGGCCGGGGTGTTGCCCGAGCAGGCCAACGGCCCGCTGACGGTGTTCGCCGCGACGACCACCGGCTGGCTGCCGGAGTTGCCCGTCACGCTCACCGGGCCACTGACAGTGACCTCGTCGACCCGTACGCCACCGAGGTTGGACACCAGCGACAGCGGCCCGTTGATCCGGGCCTTGCTGATCTTCAGGTCGCCGGTGGTGCCCGCCACCGTGACCGGTCCGGAGATCTTCGTGCCGGACACCTCGAACAGCGCCGGTCGGGTGGCGGACACCGGACCGTTGATGGTGCCGCCGGTGACCCGCAGCGAAGCACCTGCGGCGATCGACACCGGGCCCGCGATGGTCGCCTCGTCCACGCAGGTCAGGCCGGTGGTCACGATCAGCGGCTTGGAGTACTTCCCGGTGATCGTGGTGGTGCACTCCGGCCCGCCCTGGCCGACCGACGAACGCGGCCCGGTGTCCGGGGTCACCGGCGAGTTGGCGGCGAGGTAGCTCACCAGCATGGTGAGGTCGTTGTCGCCGGTGGTCACCGGGTTGGTGCCACCACCGAGGGCGGTGAAGTTGTCCCCGCCGGCGGCGAGGAACGAGTTCACCGTGACCCGGTAACTGCCCGCCGGGTCGATCGGCGTGCCGTTCAGCGTGATCGAGGTGATCCGCGAGCCCTGGGGGGCCTGCGGGTCGTAGGTGTAGTTGAAGCCCTTCGACACACCGAGCCAGAGCACCGGGCGGGACGCGCCCTCCGGCTGCCACTGCTGCTCCAGCGTCTGCTTGATCTCGGCGCCGGTGTAGGTCTTCGTGACCACGTCGTTGGCGAACGGCTGGACGGCGAACGCCTCGGAGTAGGTCACCGTGCCGTCGTCGCCGTACAGCAGGTCGGCCCGCAGACCGCCCGGGTTCATGAACGCGATCTGCGCTCCACCCCGGCCTTCGTCACGGGTACCGGCGAGCTGCACGTCGGCGATGAAGTTGCCCAGCGGCGACTCCTTGCCCCGGTCCTCGTTGCCGTCGGTGTAGGCCCGCTTGATGTCGGCGGTGATCTCACCGAGCTTGCGCTGACCCAGCTCCTCGGCCCGGATTTTCGCGTCGGCCACGATCTGCGCCACGGCCGCGTCCTGCGGCGCGCCCACGACATCCACCAGGGACGCGTCGGCAGAGGTGACCGAGCCGGTCTCCGGGTCGAAGGTCAGCGTGACCTTGCCCAGACGCTTGCCGTAGTCCTCGGCCTGGACGATCGGCCGCAGCTTGTCGGTGCCGGGGACCGGCACCTCGAAGGCGTACGGCTGGTGGGTGTGCCCGCTGAAGATGACGTCGATGGTGGCGTCGACCCGGGTGAACTCGCCGAAGACCGGGTCGCTCGCCAAGGCCTCGGCGGAGTCGATGTTCTCGGTCGCGGCACCCTCGTGGGCGAGCAGCACCACCACGTCGGCCTCGCCGTTGTCCGGGTTGCCGTCCTTGAGCTGGCCGGCGACCACGTTGGCCTCGGCGACCGGGTCGCGGAAGGTGAGCCCGGCGATGCCGTCCGGGCTGACCAGCGAGGCGGTCTGCTCGGTGACCACGCCGATGAAGCCGACGCGGACACCGCCGATGGTGTTCACCGAGTACGCCGGCAGTGCCCGGGTGTCGCCCCGGTACACGTTGGCACCCAGGTGCGGGAAGGCGGCCCGGTCGGTCACCCGCCCGGTCAGATCCGCCATGCCCTTGTCGAACTCGTGGTTACCCACTGCCGAGACGAGCAGGCCGGCCTGGTTCAACGCGTCGATCGTCGGGTTGTCGTCGTCGATCGCCGAGATGAAGGTGGAGGCACCGATGTTGTCACCGGCGGAGACGAACGCGGTGTTCGGGTTCTCCGCCCGCAGCTGATCGACCAACCCGGCGAGCTGGGCGGCGCCGCCGACCGGCTGACCGTCCACGGTGGCCGGGGACTCCAGCCGACCGTGGAAGTCGTTGATGCTCAGCAGTTGGAGGTCCACCGGGCCGGTGCCGGTCCCGGTGTCGATGCCCACCACCAGCGGGTTGTGGTCGCTGGCACGGTACGCGTCCGGTGCGAAGAAGGCGGCCAGGCCGTCGTACTGGAAGGCGTACGACTCGACCGCGTTGATCTGCCAGACGTCGACCCCGGTGACCCGCGCCGCCAGCGACGGCGAGGCCAGCGCGTGATCCAGGGAGCCCGACTCGCCGTTGAAGACGTAGCTGGTCTTCCCGGTGTCGTTGAGGTTGCGGTACTCCTTGCCGTAGAGGACCTGCATCGGGTCCTCGTGGGTGTACGCGTTGAAGTCACCCAGCAGCAGCACGTTGTCGGTCTTGCTGTCCGCCTTCACCTGGTCCACGAAGGCGGCCAGCGCGGTGGCCTGCCGGATCCGGTCGCCGTTCCAGCCGCCCTGACCGTCACCGGTGTCGGCGTTGTCGCCGGATCCGGCACCGCTTTTGGACTTGAAGTGGTTGGCCACCACGATGAAGTCCACCGAGCCGGCGGTGAACGTCTGCGCGATCGGCTCGCGGGCGTTGAACCACACCGTCTCGTCGTTCACCGACCGTGACGGGCCCTTGGGCTGTGCCTTGGCCGGCTTGAAGATGATCGCCGTGGTGATGAAGTCCTGCTGGGCCGCGCCGGGCAGTTCGGCCGGGGTGCGGACGTAGTCCCAGGTGCCCGCGCCATCCTTGCTGTTCAGGGCGGCGACCAGGCGCTTGAGCGCCTGCTGCGGGTCGGTGGTGTTGAACCGGACCGAGTTCTCGATCTCCTCCAGCGCCACCACGTCGGCGTTCAGCGCACTGATCGCCGAAACGATCTTCGCCTCCTGCTTGGCCAGCGCCGCCTCGTCGGCGGCACCTCGGGCGTCACCACCGAAGTGGACGAAGTAGTTCAGCACGTTGAAGCTGGCCACCCGCAGGTCACCGCCGACGTTGACGGGAGCGCCGGTACGCGGGTTGGTGGCCTTGAACGTGGTCCGGTCGGCCGGTGCGGTGTCCGCGTCGACCGGGCGGGTCGGTTGCAGACGCCACTCGTCGAAGCCGTACGACAGCACCGACGGGCCGAACGCCTCCACCGAGTCGCCGACCCGCAGTGGGCTGGTCGGCGAGAGGTAGGGCGGCAGCAGCCCGGCGGTGGCCAGGTTCGTCGTCTTACCGTCGTCCAGCAGCACGCGGCGCAGCTTGTTCTCGGTGGCCTGGGCCCGCGCGGCGTCCGAGCCGGGCCGGGCCACGTCGGTCGGCGTCCGGGCCGGCTGGTCACCGGCGGCGAGCACCACCTCGCCGTACCGGTTGGTGTTGTACACCTCGGAGACGGTGTACGCGCCGACCGGCGCCACCAGCATCGACTCGACCGACTCACGGGCGGCGTCGTCCAGCGGGAACTCGACCGGGACCGGTGCCGGCAGCGGTGCGCCCTGCGCACAGACCTGGACGTCGGTCCGGGCCCCGATGGTCAGCTGGGTGAGACCGTTGTACTCGTTCGCCGTCCCACTGACCCGTACCCGGTCACCGATCGCGACCGACGGGTGGTTGGCGGTGTTCGTGGTGAGGTACACGAAGATGCCGTCGGAGGCGGTTCCGGCGGCGACGGGGCGCTCCCCACCGCTGCCCGCCGTCTGCACGTACACACCGTTGTAGCCACCGGTGCGGTGGTCGGCGGTGACGATGCCCTCCACCGTCACCCGGCTGCCGGCGAGCGGGGTGGCGTCACCGCTGCCCTGCACCTGGGCGATGGTGTGGTCCACGGTCACGGTGCAGCCGGTCGGGTCCGGGTCCGGGTCCGACGCGGTGTTGCGTACCCCGAAGGTGTTCGGTGCCGGTGCCTGCCAGCTGCCCTCGATCCGCTGGACGGAGTGGCCCACCGGGGTCGACCCGGTCTCCTGCACGCCGATGTCGACACCGGTCAGGCCGTCCGCCGGTCCGCCGACCGCCGTGAAAGTGCCCTCGTAGGTCAGGAACTCGGCGACGTCCCCGTCGGGCGCGACGAGCGCGACGCCGTCGGGTGAGCCGTTCTGGATGCCGTCGGTCGGGTACGACTCGACGACCACCCCCGTCGCCGGCACCGCGCCGCTCAACGTCCGGGTGCTGTAGGCGGAGCCGTTGGCGCCGTTGTAGAGGACGATCCGCCAGCCGGTCAGGTCGTAGCCGACCGGCGCCTCGATCTCGATCGCCTCGCCGGTGTCGGTGCCGGCGTTGTCGTAGTGGATCTCACTGATGAACGGCGTCGTGGGCACCGGGTCCGCGAACGCGGTGGTGCCGCTGGAGAGGATGAGCGTGGTGGCGGTGACCAGTACGCCCGGGATTGTGAGTAGTCGGGAACTTCTTGTGCGCTGCATGTAAGCGGCCTCCGAAGGAGTAGACCGTCGGAGGATAAGCGGCCCCGGTGTCCGGTGGGGAGCCACCGGGTGTACCAATGCGGCAAAGACCGTGACCTGGGCCGTGGCGACTGCTCAGCCGCGCCTACCGGTGGCCGGGGAGCCTGGTCGGGGTGCCGGTTCCGGTCAGCCGCCCCGGGCGACCGGACCGATCAACTGGCGCTCGGTGCCGGTCATGCTGAGCATCACCCACTGCACCTTGCCCTTGGTGATCAGGCCGACCATCTCCGGATGCAACTGGGTGAACCAACTCTGCACGCTGGCCAGGCCGAGCGCGCTCGCGGCGGTGGCGGCCTCCGCCTCGGTGAGCCGCTGGAGGACCACGATGTCGCTGCGTACCAGCACCTCGACGTCCCAGCCGGCCAGGTCGTCGCGGACCACCAGGGTGGCCCGCCAGGGTGCGCTGAGGCTGGTGTCCGGCCCGGTCACCGGACCGGTGTCGATCACCACGAGCTGCGGTTCGGTCGGCGTGGCCGGCACCGGAGGAGCCACCCCGGGTGGCAGGAACGAGGCAATCTCCCGGCCGATGACGCAGCGCCGCAGGAAGGCGTCCCACTCCTGCTCCCGCGCGGTCTGGATGAACAGCCGGGCACCGAGCGCCAGGGACCGGAAGGCGAGCAGTTCGGCCGCGCGTACCCCGCCGGTCAGCATCAGTCGGGTGGGCTCGGCCCGGAACACCCGCAACCCCACCGGCTCCTGCTGCCGGTTGCGACCGACGACCAGCCCACCGCCGCCGGCGACCAGTTGGAGCCCGGCGACGGCCGCCCCGTCGGCTACGTGCAGACCCATCCGACTGCCGGGAAAGGCGACACCGTTCATCGCAGGAAGCCTCCCAACGGCAGGGTGGCGGCCACCCCGTAGGCGTGCTCGCCGTCGAGTCTCTGGAGCCGACCACCGTGCTCACGGATCGCTTGGTCGAGCGCACGGTCGGCGGTGGCCAGGGCGGCCGAGTCGGTGCCGATGAGCCGGAACGCCACCTCCACCAGGGCGTCGTCGTCACCCGGGCGGTCGTTCTCCCGGGCCACCGAGATGGACACCACGCCCGCTGCGGCAGGCAGACCGCGTAGCAGCGGGTCCAGTTCCCAGGCTCGGCTGGGCCAGTCGAGCAGTCGATGACAACTCTGCGGGACGCCCTGCACCGACCAGTGCCGCCAGGTCTCCCGGGCCAACGGCGGATCCGTGCCGACCGCGCCACCGGTGAGGTGGGTCAGTTGCGCGACCGTCGCGAGCACCTCGTCGCGATTGAGCAGGCGGGCGGTCGCCCGTTCCTGCCGCAACTGACGCCGGGTCCGCCGGATCGCCGCGGTGAGCGCCGGCCGCAGATCGCGGTCGGCGTGGAAATCGGGGGTACGCGGCGCATGGAGCACCACCCACGCCTGCCGGCTGGCCGGGACGCCTCCGTTGGTGAGTTCGCGGTACGCCCGGTCGACCGCCGCCGCCCGGGCACGGGGTGCCGGGGTCACCTGGATCAGCACCTGCACCGTCACGACGGGCGTCTTCGGGTCGGCCGCCGGCAGCAACGCCACCGGCGACGGCAGGGCCTGCGGCGCGCCCATGAGCAGCGCCCCCTCGGTCGGGTCGACCTCCAGCACGGCGCTGAGTCCACCCCGGTGGGTCAGCAGCACGGCGGGCTGGTCGTCGATCTCGACCTGATCCAGCTCGACCGTGCTCTCCAGTTGGCTCAACAGCTGCCAGGGGCCGTCGGAACCGCCGCCGTCGAGCCGTCGGCTCCGTCCCCGGTACGCCCACCACACCGCCAGCCACTGGTGCAGCCAACGGCCCCGGTGACGTACCACCGTCGGGGCGAGCACCAGCACCGCGACAGCGGCCACGGCGACCGTCACCGGCACGCCGTGCGGGGTGGCCGCCAGCACCGCCGCCGCACCGGCCTGCCAGGCCACGAGCTGGGCCACGTGGATCCCACCGACGCGCGGCTGCCGTCGGTGTGGGCGTACGACCGGGGTCGCCGCCGCCTCGGCCGCCGCGACCTCGGCGGCGGGCTGTCGCGCCGGGGTGGCCGTGGCCGGTGCCGCGACCCGGCTCTGCGCAGCTTGGGTGGGCGCGGCGACGGCGGCCGACGCCGTAGCGGCAGCGGCCTGACTGGTGTACGCGGTGCCGACGGTGGCCCGCCCCTGCCCGCGCTGGGCCGCCCAGTTGTGGCCCGGCCCGGTGCCGCCCAGCGTCGGGGCCGGTGGTGCACCCTGCTGCTGGGGCTGCGCCGGGCGCTGCTGTGGCGGCGGTGCCGCCGCACCCGGGTGATGCTGCCAACCCGGCGTGCCCGGCTGCGCCGCACCCGGATGCGTCACCGCACGTCCCTCCTCGACCGGCGCGGCACCGTCATCGCCCGATCGCGGTGCGCACGTCGTCCACGGTCACGGTCCGCAACTCGTCGAGGCTCGGGCGTTGGCCGGATTGCCGTAGCCGCTGCGCCTGCGCCTTGCGGACACCCTCGAAAAGCTTGCGTGCCTCCCGGGCGTTGCCGAAGTTCTGGTCCCGCTCGATGGTGCCGAAGTGCTCGCGGAGCACCTCGGAGACGCCGTCGGCGAGCAGGTACTCGTCGCCGCCGGCCATCCGTTCCACGATGACCACCAACTGCTCCGGGGAGTAGTTGCCGAACTCCACCGTCTTGGCGAATCGGGAGGCAAGACCGGGGTTGGCGTCGAGGAACTGCAACATCTCGCCGGTGTACCCGGCCGCGATCACCGCGATCTCGTCGCGGTGGTCCTCCATCAGCTTGACCAGCGTGTCGATGGCCTCTTGCCCGAAGTCGCCGCCGGTGCCCGACGATCGGGACAGGGTGTACGCCTCGTCGATGAAGAGCACGCCACCACGCGCCAGTTCGAACGCCGCAGCGGTCTTCTCGGCGGTGTGGCCGATGTACTGGCCGACCAGGTCACGTCGGGAGACCTCGCGGAAGGCGCCGCCGGGCAACGCGCCCAGGGCTGCCAGCAGGTCACCGTAGATGCGGGCGACGGTGGTCTTACCGGTGCCGGGAGCACCGGCGAAGATCAGGTGATGGCTGACCGCGCCGACGGGCAGACCGGCGCTGCGCCGCCACTCGTTGACCTGGATCTCGTCGATGAGGGCGCGGACCTCCTCCTTCACCGTCTCCAGACCGACCATCGCGGACAACTCGGCCAGCAACTTCTCCACCCGAGCGTCGTCCTGGCCGGCGGCGGCGCGGGCCGCGTCGGCGCCGAAGGCGGCCTTCCGGTTCACGGTGCCCTCGACGACCGTCGGTTCGGCACCCTCGGCGATCTCGATCGCCGGCAGGCCGGTGTTCTCCGTGGTGCATTCCTCGACCGAGCCACGACATCCCCGGCCGAAGGAGACCGCCGGGCCACGGGTGTCGCGGATCCGGCACCGGCGCAGCACCGGAGCACTCTGGTGCGCCACCGCCACGCCGGCCTGCCCGGTCTGGGAGATGTCGCAGGTCTCGATGGTGGGTCGGCCGTACTGGTAGATGTAGATGCCACGGTTGCCGCAGCGGGTGATCGTGCTGGTGCGGATGGTCGGGGCCGCACCGATCCGGACGATGATGCCGTCCTCGCTGAGGTCGCTGAACTCGCACCCTTCGACGCTGCCGTCGGAGTCCTCCACGACCAGGCCGTACCGACCGCCGGTCACCCGGCAGCGGCTGAGCGTGAACTCCGAACGACCAGCGACCTGGATCGCCGCGCCGAAGCCGGCGCTCAGCTCGCACCCGGTCATGGTCAGCCGTGCTCCGTCGGCCACCACGACCGGCGCGTCACCCGCCTTGAGGACGAGGTCGCGCAACTCCAACCGACCGGAGTTGCAGGACACCGTCGGGTACTGCCCGGCGGACGCGTCGATGGTGACCGTGCCCGGTCCCTGCGCGGCGACCACGCTGACGCCACGGTCGTTGACGAACAGTGCCTCGTGGTAGGTGCCGGGGCTGACCGAGACGACCGTGTCGTCACTGGCCACCGCCAGCGCCTCCCCGATGGAGGGGTAGGCACCGGGCTGATCCGGGGAGACGAGAAGGGTGCGCGTCATGGCTCCGGCTCTGGATGGCGAAGAAGGGGGCTGGACCGACGATATCCCAGGCGGTCGAGGTGATGTGAGCCCCTCGATGCCAGTGGCACCCACACGCCCCGCCCGCTCGGGCGGACGCCGACGACTAGGCTCGCGTTCGGGGCGGGCGAACCTCGCCGGTGCTCCCTTTCGACGGTTCGGGAGGACGACGGATGGCGCAGCCACGGATGCTGCCGCTGGCAGCGGGTGCGCTGCTGACCGACGGCACCGTCCACACGCACACCTCGGTACGCGGCGACCTGGCCCCCGACCTGCATCCGGTGGTCCGGCGGTTCCTGCACGGGCTGCCCGCCGAACAGCGAGAGCGCTACATCGGCTGGTGCGCCGAGGCGGTGCTGATCTCCGATCGGCTCTACGCCGCCGAGGCCGACGGCCCGCCGCTGGACGCCGCCCGGTCCCGGGCGCTGCTGTGGGGGGCGAAGATTCGGGTGACCCGGGTACGGGAGGAAGGTGACCCGCGCCACGGTGAGGTCCAGCCGCCCTGCCGCTCCTGCGCGGCGCTGCTGGACTGGTTCGGTGTGGAGGCGCTGACATGAGCGAACGCTTTCCGCCCTCGGTGGCGCAGACTCTCGCCGCCGCCGGTTGGCGGCCCGACCACTCCGACGAGAGTCGGGGCCGCGAGTGGGGGCTGCGGATGGCCGCGCACGCCACACCGAGTGGCCGCCAGCACACCGTCACCGACCGGGCGATCAAGGCGTACGCCGAGTTCGGCGGGTTGCGGGTGGATCCGCAGGCCGACGGCGACCAGGAGGTCGCACCGAGCAGCTTCCACCTCGACCCGTTCCTGGTGCGGCACTCGGTGGAGACCCTCGCCGAGTTGGCCGAGGCGATCGGCGCGCCACTGAGCCCGCTCGGTGAGGAGGGCGACGGCACCGGAATCCTGGCCATCGACCAGCACGGCCGGGTGTTCGTGCTGGACCACGTCGGTGACTGGTTCCTCGGCGAGAACCTCGATGAGGCGCTCACCACGCTGGTGCTGGGGCGCCGCCCCGCCAAGGTACGCGCGGACGGCACCTGGTGACCGGCTGGCAGCCCACCACCGCCGCCGAACGCGCGCTGCTGGCCGCCGTCGAGGCCGACGACCGGGAGGGCTTCCTCACCGAACTCGCCGCCGGTCCGCTGCTGCTGCCCGTGTCGCCCGAGGCGGCGGCCGGACAGGCACCGATGGCGTGGCCGACCGCCCACCACGAGGGCGTCACCCATGTGCTCGCGTACACCTCACCGGCGGCGATCGCCGCCGGGGTGCCCGGTCGATCGGTGAGCTACCGGGTGATGGGGTTGGTCGACGTCGCCGTCGAATGGCCGGACGACGAATGGATGTTGGCGGTCGACGCCGGGTTGCCGATCGCCATCCGACTGACCGCCGACGAGCTTCGGGCCCTGGCCGCGCCGGTCGAGGAGGCCGAGCGGCCACTTCGCGAGGCGATCGTGCGGCAGGACTCGAACGCCCTGATGGCCGCCCTGCTCCGGGCCGAACTGGTGCTGCCGGTGGACCCGGAGGGCGCCGAGACGCGTGACCTGTCCGACCCGGACTTCCCGTGGTGGGTCGTCCCCGACGAGCAGGGGCGGGCCAACCTGCCCGTGTTCACTTCGGAAGCCCGACTGCGACAGGCACTCGGCGAGCGTGACCTGGTGGTGGTGAACAGCCTCCAGCTCACCGACCACTGGCCGGATCTCTCCTGGCAACTGCTGCTCAACCCGGAGACGCCGCTGATGGCGGCACTTCCCGGCGAGGCGCTGCTGACGTTGCGGGACTGGCTCGGCGAGCTTCGGCAGGTGATCAACGACGCGGCCGAGCAGGAGCGGTTGCGGCGCGACGCGAACCGGTTCGCCGACCCGTCCTCGGTGGGGGTGCCGGTGCCCCGTCCGGCGGCGGATCTCGCCGCCGACGACGAGCCCGATCCCACCGCGCCGTTGCTGCTGCAACTGGCCATCCCGCACCGCTACCTGACGTCCTATCTGGACGACGGGTACGACCGGGCGGCCGGGCTGGTGCACGCCTGGCACGGACCCGGCCGGGACACCCCGATCCGGCTGTACCGACGGCTGGGGCTGCTCGGCGAGGGCTCCCCGTTCGACGAATCCGACGAGTGGGTGGCCGTGTTGCGCTGGCCGCCCGGCGAGGAGACGCCCGAGGAGTGGGGGCGGGGGCAGCCGCGGATGGAGTCGATCGTCGTACCGGACGGAACCGAGTTGCACTGCCTGCACGCGGACGGCCGCGACGAACTGCTCGCCCGCTTCGACGCTGCCGGTCGTCGCTGGTCACCGGCCTGACCCGCGCTACCGACCGGGCGGTTCGTCGGCCCGCTCCGGGCCACCACCAGAAGCGGCCGGTCGGTTCAGCGCGTACGGCCGGCGAACCAGGCCCGGGCCGGTGGGCTTTTGATCAGGGCGAGTGACACACCGGCCAGCCCACCCACGACGAGCGGCGTGACCATCGTCGGGTGGTAGCTGAGCTTTCCCTGCGCCAGCAGCGTGACGATCACGACGACGAAGAGCGCGAAGGTGAACCCGGCCGGGACGGCGAGTCCTGCCGCGTTGTCGCCGGTCCACGCCATCAGGATCCCGAGCGACGCGAACATCACCATCAGCAGTGCGATCGCGAGTACGCCGGCACCGATACCCACCACCAGGAGCTTGCCCAGCCCGTCGCCCTCGGTACGCAGCATCGCCGCGAAGAAGCCGAACCCGGCGATCAGCCAGATGACGATCGAGGGCACCATCAGCAGCACGGCGGCGATGACGACGGGGGGCCGCCGAGGTGTGGGTGGTGCGGCGGCGACTCCGGCGTCCGGCGGTGGTGACGGGCCCAGTACCGGCCCTCCCTCGCTGGTCATCCGTTCGGACGGCGCCAGGCGGCGTCGTCGGTGTCGATGGCGGCATATGGGGGATCGGTCGGCCCGGTGCCCGCAGTCGGCGGTGGCGGCGCTGCACCGCCGGAGTAGGCCGCCTCCGGGGCCGGGCTGGGCGCTGCCCGCCGTCGACGCAGCTTGACGATGACCACCACCGCACCGATCAGCAGGGCGAGAAAGACCAGCCAGACCAGCATCACGATCGCGATCTCGGCGAAGTCGGGCCCGTCGTTCTGCGACGTACCGACATCGGCGAGTGCGTCGTCGAGTCCGGGCTCACCGGCCGGCGCGCTGCGGTCGCCACGGCCGTCGGGTTCGCCGGTCAGGGCCTCCCGCAGGTCGAGTACGCCCCAGCCGTAGTGCTCGTCGTGTCCGGGCTTGCCGACATCACGGGTGGTTTCGAGCAGCCGCCGGAACATCTGGTACGCGTCGAGGTCCGGGTACTTGGTCTTGATCAGGGCCACCGCACCGGAGACGACGGCGGTGGCGGCGCTGCTGCCGGTCGCGCTGGTGTACTTTCCGCCGGGATAGGCGACCATCATGTCCTGGCCGGGGGCGGCGATGCTGATCGGCAGGTCCGGGGTGCCCGGGACCGACCCCTGCTTGCTGATGACGCCGTTGCGGTCGATGGCGTTGACGGCGATGCTGCCGGGGTGTGAGGCCGGGCTCCCGACGAGGATCTGGTCCGAGTTACCGGCCCCGGCCACCACGATCACGTTGTTCCGGTAGGCGCGCTCGACCGCCCGGTTCAACTCGTCGTTGAAGCTGCTGGACAGGGAGACGTTGATCACGTCGACTCCGGCGTCGATCGCCAGGTTGATGCCGGTGGCGAGTGCCGTCGGGGCGATCAGCCCGGCACCGTCCTTCTGGACCGTCACCGGGTAGATCTTGGCCTTCGGGGCCACGCCGAGTATGCCGTCCCGGCCGCCCTTGCCGTGTCCGTGCCCCGCGATCAGGGAGGCCATGGCGGTCCCGTGCCCCTGCCGGTCGAGGTGGCCCTTGCTGCTGTCGTCGTAGAGGTCGACACCGGGCAGCACATTGTCGCGTAGGTCCGGATGCGCCGCGTCCACCCCGGTGTCGATCACCGCTACGGTGATTCCCTCACCGCGAGTGATCTTGTGAAGCTCGGCCAGCTCGAGGCTCTCGACCTGCCACGACCTGTCGCGGACGGAGTCGGCCAGGGCGGGCGCGGCGGGCAGGGCGACGGCGGCCAGGACGCCCGCGAGCGCGGCGGCCACCGATCGGGTCAGGACAGGCATACCCGTCAGCCTTCCTCTGTCGTGCCGACACGTCGAGCGGCTGTGAATGGACGGTCACCGCATGGTACGGGCCGGCCACCCAGGGTTGGGTGACCGGCCCGCACGAGGTCAGTTCTGGCCGAGCGCCTTGCCCTGCTCCCGAGGACGGTGTTCGGCGGGAGCCTCCACCACACCGACGGCGGAGGACTCGGTGACCCACAACTCGTCGTCACCGTCGCCGTACTCCCAGGTTTCCTCGGCGTCGTCGCGGGGCGCAGCCTTACGCGGCGGCGGAGCGGTCGGCCCACCGCGTCGACCGCCCAGCGACGGGGCCGGTCCGGTGGTCGGCGCGGGTCGACCAGTGCCCGCACCGGTGCGTCCGCCCAGATCCGGCCGAGGGCCGGCGGTGCCGCCACCGGTCAACGGCTTGCCGGTGGTCGGTTTGCCGGTGGCGGGCTTGCCGGTCAGTGGCGAGCCGGGCCGGGCCGGGCTGGCGGGCGTGGCCCCCCGCTGACCGCCGAGACTCGGCGGTGGCGCGGTGGGACGGCCGGGCGTGGTACCGCGCTGCCCGGGGCGGGCGGCGGTGGAACCGGGCAGTCGCGGACTCGACGCCGGTGGGGTGGTCGGAGCGCCCGGACGGCCACCCATTCCGGGCCGGCCCCGGCCGCCGCCGGGCGCACCGGTGCCGGTGTTGCCGGGCAGGGTCGGACGGTTCGGCGCGGCGGTGCCCCGCCGGCCCCCACCCGGTGCTCCGGATCCGCTGCCCGGGCCTCCGGCACCGGGCAGGGTGGGCCGGTTGGGCGCCGGTCCACGGCTACCCGGTGCGCCGGGACCACCCGATCCCGGCAGGGTGGTCCGTGGTGCGTTCGGCCGCGCCGAGTTCGGGGTGGTCAGGTTGGGGTTGACCGGCCGTGGCCCGGGTGGGGCCACCGGCGGCACCGCCGGACCGGGCGCGGCGGGGGCGTTGGGTGCGGTGGTCACCGGTGGGGCGGTGGGCGGTGGGGCGACCGGCGCCGCGGCGCCACCGGCGAGACCGACGCCGTCCGGAGGGTTGGGAGGCGGTGGTGTCGTCGGCTGAGCCGGTGCCTCGCCACCGGGCCGGGTCGGCAGATTCGGCCGGTTCGGCATGTCCGGCCGATTCGGTGCCGCACCCCGCACGGGTGCGCCGGGCCGTGGCGCTCCCGGCGGGCGGGGGCCGCCGGGAGCGAGGGTCGGAGCGACAATGACCGCGTCCGTCGGGCCCTTGAACTTCCCGCCGCGCGAGATGTTGTGGATGTAGACGTCGATGTACATGTCCGCCAGCGGCTTGGTGATGTTCTTGGCCCGCTGGTGGAACTCCTTCTGGACGTCCTCGTACGACTTGCCGTCATTGCCGGTGACACCGGGAATCCAGTCGACGAGGTCGGACGCCTGGAAGCCCTCGTCGTTGCGGCGGCGCTCGCCCTGGCGGGTCTGTTCGGCCTGGTACTCCTGCCAGAGCTCCTTCATGTCCCGCTGGGCAGTCTCGATCTTGCTGGCGAGCTGGTCCAGACCGGCGGCGTTGTTGGTGGCTATTTCCTTCCACTCGTCGAGCGAGTGCAGGGTGGCACCTACCCGGCCCATGAAGACCCGCGCCGCGGGCGACTGCCAGCGGGCGTCCAGCGCGTCGGCATGACGTTTGAGATTGTCCCTTGTGGTCTGCAGCAGGCTTGCCGCACGTCGCCACATGTCGGCCAGTGCCGTCGTCCGCTCGTCGCTCTCCTTGCGGACGTACTCCCACATCTGCTCGATGTTGACCGAATCCCACGCCGTGGGTTCGTACGGCGAGGCCTGGGAGGCGCGCTCGGCCGCGTAGTCATCGGTAATCCCGGCGTATGGGTGGCTGACGGGTCGCCAGCCGTAGTAGTCGTCGCTCATCCCCGCTCCTCAGGCCTCGCCTGTGTCACCGTCACCCGAGATCCGACTGGTCCAGTCGAAGATGTTCGCCATGCATGTACTCGTTGTCGCCCGGGATCACGTACCGGCCAGGGCCCTCACCGACGACATCCGTCCTCGCCCACTCCGGGGTCTCCTCGCGCTGGTCGCCGCTGGATGAGGGTTCAGGCTCGAAGTAGGTGTTCGGGTCGAGGGCCTCCGTCGGCACCGAGTTGGCCGGGTTCTCCTGGCCCTCCTGGCTCTCCTGCCACCGGCCGCTGAGAGTGTCCTGGCCGTTCACGGCGGAGAAGGCGTTGTAGACGTCATCGTTGGTGGCCTGGGCCAGCGCGTCGCCGGTGAGGTACTCGGCGGAGATGGACATGGCAGCCGTGCTCAGGGCGGTGAGGCCCTTCATCACGTCGCCCATCAGATGCGAGACGGCCATGCGGCTCTCGTCGTGCCGGCCCCGGAAGAAAGCCGCCTCCTTGAGCCCGCCACCACCGAACGGTGCCTGCACCGTGAGCATGGGACGTAGCCCGTTGTCGAAGCTGGGCTGGAAGTTGGTCTCCATCTCCTTCTGAATGGCCAGCGCGAAGTCCTTCAGCTGCTGGATGTCGACGTCGATCTGTTCGTCGACGAGCCACTCGTCGCCCATGTTCCCTCCCCCGTCCGCTCACACGATGGCGGCGCGACTGCTTCCAACCCCGACATGTCGGGGGTCATGCAGCCGCGCACCGTGGATCCACTCTGGCCGACAGTAGCCTGATCAGGCAACCCCGTACGGCCTCAGGAGCGCGGCGGAAGGTGCACCAGTTGCACCAGCCGGGTACCGCCACGCCGCGACACCAGCCAGCCCCGGCCCGGTGGCAGCGGCCCGGGTCGGACGGTGCCGAGCAGCACCCCCTCGTCCCGGTTGCCGGACATCACGATGCCCGGTGTGCTGATCTCCCGGAGCCGCATCAGCACCGGCTCGTAGAGCGCTCGACTGGCACCGCCGGTACGCCGGGCGATGACCAGGTGCAGGCCGATGTCCCGCGCCTGGGGCAGGAACTCCAGCAGCGGCGTCAGCGGGTTGCTGCCGGCCCCGGCCACCAGGTCGTAGTCGTCGACCAGCACGTACAGGTCGGGACCCTTCCACCAGTCGCGGGCCCGCAACCGCTCGGCGCTGATGTCCGGCGGCGGCAGCCGGTCACGCATCACCCCGGCCACCTCGGAGATGATGCTCTCGGTGACCTGCGCGGTCGAGCCGTAGCCGATCAGGTGCGGGGTGTCGATGTCGCCGAGCAGGCTGCGTCGGTAGTCGACGAGGACCAGTCGCGCCTCGGTCAGTTCGTGGCGGTCGACGATCGTCTGCGCCATCGCCCGCAGGAAGGTGCTCTTACCCGACTCGCCGTCGCCGAACAGGATGAAGTGCGGATCGGCGGCGAAGTCCAGGTGCACCGGCTGAAGGTCCACCTCGGCGATGCCGATCGGGATGCCCGGGCGGCCCGTGTTCGGCAGGCTGCCGTACGGCACCACGGGCGGCAGCAACCGGATCGGCGGTGCGCCCGGCCCCTGCCACGCGGCGGCCAGATCGGTGACCAGCTTCCGGGCCCCCTCGGACAGGCTCTCCGCCTCCTGCGCGCTGTCCGCTCGCGGCAGCGCCGCCAGGAACTGCTGACCGTCGGGCGTGATGCCCCGGCCCGGTGACTTCTCCGGCACGTTCATCGCCGCCCGCCGGTCGAGGTTGGAGTCGCTGGCGTCGGCCAGTCGCAACTCCAGCCGGGTGCCGAAGACATCCCGAATGGCCGGCCGCAGGTCCATCCAGCGACTCGCGGTCACGATCAGGTGGATGCCGAAGGACAACCCACGGTTGGCGATGTCGTTGATCGTCGGTTCCAGGTCCTCGAACTCCGCCCGCAGCGTCGCCCAACCGTCGATGACCAGGAACACGTCGCCGAACGGGTCGTCGTCGTGCTGGCCGTGCCGCCGCGCCCGCCGGTACTCCGCCATCGAGTCCACGCCGCGTTCGGCGAACCGCCGCTCCCGTTCCCCCATCAGCAGTTGCAACTCGGCGATGGTGCGCCGCACCAAACCGGCGTCGAGACGGGTCGCCACCGAACCGACGTGCGGCAGGTCGCGCAACGACGACAGCGCGCTGCTGCCCAGGTCGAGGCAGTAGACCTGGGCCTCCCGTGGGGTGTGGGTCAGCGCCAGCGAGGTGACGACCGTACGCAGCAGGGTGCTCTTGCCGCTCTGCGGGCCGCCGACGATGACCGCGTGGCCGGCCGAACCGGCCAGGTCGAACCAGAGCACGTCGCGTCGCTGCTCGAAGGGCTTGTCGACGATGCCGACCGCCACCTGCAACTCGCCGAGCAGACCGGCGTGCGCGACGGTGATGCCCCGGGCCGGATCGGCGGTCATCGGTGGCAGCAACTGATCCAGTGTCGGCGGCTCGGCCAGTGGAGGAAGCCACACCTGGTGCGCGGGCTTGCCCCGACCGGCGAGCCGACCGACGAGGATGTCCAGCACACTCTCGCCGACCCCGTCGGTCGGCTCCGGTGCGACCTCCTCCTTCGGCGTACGGGTGACCGGCGGCGCGACGTAGCTGGTGGTGTACTCGCGGACCCGGTCCTCACCGTCGCCGGCCGCCACCGCCGCCGCGGTCTTGCTGCGATAGGTGCCGGAGACGTACGCGGCCTTGAACCGGACCAACGGCTCGGTGCCGAACCGCAGGTAGCCGTGGCCCGGCGACCGGGGCAACTCGTACGCGTCGGTGGCCCCCAGCACCACCCGGGACTCCATCGCGGAGAAGGTTCGCAGACCGATCCGGTACGACAGATGGGTGTCCAGGCCCCGCAGCCGCCCCTCCTCCAACCGCTGCGAGGCCAGCAGCAGGTGTACGCCGAGCGACCGGCCGACCCGGCCGATCTGCACGAACATGTCGATGAAGTCGGGCTTCGCGGTCAGCAGCTCGGAGAACTCGTCACAGATGATGAGCAGGCTCGGCAGCGGAGCCAGCGGCGCGCCCGCCGCCCGCGCCTTCTCGTAGTCACGCTGCGAGGCGTAGTTGCCGGCCGCGCGGAGCAACTCCTGCCGGCGGACCAACTCACCGTTGATGGAGTCGGTCATCCGGTCCACCAGGGGCAGTTCGTCGGCGAGGTTGGTGATCACCGCGCTGGTGTGCGGCAGACCGTCCAGCCGGGTGAAGGTCGCACCACCCTTGAAGTCGACGAGCACGAAGTTGAGGCTCTCCGACGAGTGTGTGGCCGCCAACGCCAGCACCAGGGTGCGCAGCAGCTCGGACTTACCGGAACCGGTCGCGCCGATGAGCAGGCCGTGCGGACCCATACCGTCCTGGGCGGACTCCTTGAGGTCCAACTCCACCGGCCCACCGTCGGCACCCACCCCGATCGGCACCCGCAGCTTGTCGCGGTTGGGACGCGGCTGCCACGCCCGATCCACGTCGAACTCGTACGGGTCGCCGATGTCGAGCAGGTCAGCCAGGCCCAACTCGGTGGTCAGGGGAGTGTCGCCGCCGCCTCGGGAAGCGGCGGAGAGGCGTAGCGGGGCCAACTGCATGGCCAACGCCTCAAGCTCGACAACCCGGCAGTCGTCCGCCCGGCCGATCTCCGCCGGGCCGTCCACGGTGACGCTGTGCAACTGACGGTCCGCCGACACCTCCAACACCAGGCGCGCCCGATCGAGCAGGCGCGGTGCCGGTGTGGAGAGGTCGAGCAGGGTCACGCCCTCCACACCGCCCTCGGTCATCAGGTGATCCGAGCCCGCGGTGTCGCCACCGTCGATGACCACCAGCACGTGCGGCCCGGGGACCTGCGGCGAACCACCGCTGGCGTTGAAGCGTGGCCGGCTGGCCAGCACGTCGTCGAGCATCGCCTCCAGGCCGGTCACCGAGGGCGAGACCAGGCGCAACTGGCCGAGCGCGTCGGTGCGCGACGGGTGCAGGGCGTGCGGCAGCCACTTCGTCCACTCCCAGTCGGCCCGCCGATCCGGTGCCACGCAGATGGCGACGAGCATGTCGTCCGGCGCGTGGAACGCGACGGCCTGGGCGAGCACCGCCCGGACCATGCCCCGGGCCGCGTCCGTGTCGCCACGTAGGTGCACCCGGGCGAATCCGTTCAGCGCCATGGTCACCGGCAGGTCCGGCACCTCGCCGTAGGTGGTGAGAAACCGACGCAGCGCGAGCGCGCACATCGGTTCCAGCTTCTCCAACGATGTGGCTGGCGGCGGCACCAACGGCGTCGCCAACTCCTGCGGCCCCAGGCCGATCCGTACGGTGGCGAAATCCGCGTCGCCGCGGCGGCGTTCCCACAGCCTCGGCCCCAGCGGCAGGGACCACAGGACATCCGGATCAGGGTGCCGGTAGAAAGCGGCCTCCCGCTGCTTGCGGACCGTCTTGAGGACGCGCCGCCGCTGGCGGGACAGGTGCGTCATGTACTCCCGGCGCTTCTGCAACATCTCCTGCTTGCTCGGCCCGCCGGAGTTGTTGGCCAGCTGCGACCCGAGCATCCCGATGGCCGAGAGTCCGAAGAGCCCGCCGGTGACATAACCGAGGGTCGACCCGCCCCGGCCCGCGAACATCAGGGCCATGGCGAAGGAACCGGCGAGCATCGGCAGCAGCATCAGCATCTGCCCCCACGCCTTGCCGCTCGGTGCGGGCACCTCGGGCGGGGCATCCAGCAGCACCTCGCCGGAGGGGTACTCCGGCTCCGGCTGGCGGGCGGGTCGCTTGACGACCACCGTGCTCACGTGACAGACCTCCGTTGCCTCTCCTCGGTCTGGGCGCGCCGCGGTGAACCGCCCCCCGCGTCACCGGCACATGGTAGGTAGCCTTTGCCCGTCAGGACAGCCGCGGGCCTTCGGCCCGCTCCTCGTACCGAGGGGTCGTTAGTGGTCACCCAGGCCGGAACCGGACTCGCGCGCATCGCAGTCGTCGCTCCCAACCGACGGTTGGACCTTGCCCTGCCGGAGCACCTGCCCCTCGTCGGGCTGCTGCCCGCCGTGCTGCGGCAGGCCGACGAGGAACCCTCGGACGGCACCGGTCACGGTGGCTGGATGCTGCGGCGCAGCGACGGCAGCACCATCGATCTGACCCGTACGCTGGCCGCGCAGAACGTCCGCGACGGCGAGACGCTGCACCTGGTGCCGAGGCGCACCGAGTGGCCGGAGCTGGCGTACGACGATCTGATGGAGGCCGTCGCCGACGGTGCCCGGCGGCGCGGGGTGGCCTGGAGCCCGTTCGCGACCCGGCTCACCGGCCTGATCGTGGCCGGTGTGCTGCTCCTGCTCGGTCTTGTCGTAATCGTGACCTCCGAGCAGCCCGGTTGGTTCGGTGGCGCGGTCGCGCTCGGTGCGGCCGTTCTGCTGCTGGTCTGCGGGATCGTGCTGTCCCGGGCGATGGCCGACTCCCTCGCCGGTGCGGTCGTCGCCGCAGCCGGCCTGCCCTATGCCTTCGTCGGCGGCGTGCTGGTGATCGGGGCAGGCGAGTCGGTCTGGGCGCTCGGTGCCCCGCATGTGCTGCTCGGCTCCGCCGTGCTGCTGCTCTTCGGCCTGCTGGGGCTGCTCGGTGTGGGCGACGCCACGCGGGTCTTCGTGGCCGCGGTCTTCGTCGGCTTCTGGGGCATGGTCGGTGGCCTGATCACCCTCGGCTCCATGGACGCCGCACAGGGCAGCGCGATCGTGGTCGGTGCGGTGGTGTTGCTGCTGCCGGCGATGCCGCTGCTCTCCGTACGCCTCGGGAAGATGCCGATGCCGGCGTTGCCGCGTACCGCTGCCGACCTGCTGCGGGACGAGCCGCAGCCGAAACGGGAAGTGGTCTACCAGGCCACCGCGCGGGCTGACGAGGTCTTCACCGGCATGGTGTTCGGGGCGTTCGTGGTCACCATCGCCGGCCTGATCGTGCTCACCGCGACCGGCACGCTCTCCGCGCTGCTGCTCGCCGGCATCATCTCGCTGGGCTACCTGCTGCGGGCCCGACTGGTGTCGACGGTCCGGCACCGGGTGCCGATGCTCGCCGTCGGGCTGGTGGGCCTGGGTCTGCTGCCCCTCGTCGGAGCGACCGACGCGTCGACCGGTGCCCGGGTGCTGGCCGTGTTGCCGGTGGCGCTGGTCGCGGCCGGGCTGTCGGCAGCGGCCGGGCTCGCCTACAGCCGTCGTCCCCCGTCGCCCCGACTGGCCCGGCTGGGTGACATGTTCGACATCCTGCTCCAGTTGGCCGTGGTGCCGGTCGCGTGCAGTGTGCTCGGCCTGTACGCCTTCATGCGCGCGATCAACGGCTGACGGAGTTCCTACCAGTCGCGGTCGTGGGCCTCGGGCATGGGGCCCCCGCGGATCAGCTTGCCGATGGCGGAGTCGATGTCCGGGCCGACGAAGAAGTAATCTGCCCAGTGGAGCATGAAGACGCGGCCCTGCGCGTCGGCGACAAGTTCGGACGGCCCGTCCTCGTTGTTGCCAAGGGGAAAGACCGGGTTGTCGAACTCCTCGGCGAAATCGCGGGCCGCGTCCGTAACGACACCACCTCGGGTGGGGTGGATAAAGCTCATGAAGCCGCCGCCCGGTCGGCCGCTCCGACCGAATTGGGGCAGTCGCAAGCCGCCGAATTCCACCAGTGCGGCGCGTACCACCGGTGGGCATTCCAGCCCGGCCAGTTCGTCGGCGAAGCGGACCATCCAGTGGTCGACCGCTGCGCTGAAATCGCGGCCGGGAAACCAGCCGGCCTGCTCCAGCACGTGCCGGACGTCGGGCGGGAAGCGTCCCTCGGCGGCTCGGCGCTGCGTGTACCGCTCGGCGATGGTCTGCCACGGCAGCGACGGCCACTGGGAGACCTCGCCGCTTTCCCGGTCGATGACGGCTCGGGGGTACCCGGTGGCAGGGGGTGGCATGGGCGGACCATCGGTCGCCGCGGCGACCGGTTCGACGAGACAGGCAACGTAGCCGAGGTCGAACTCGAACAGGGTCACGTCGAAAGGGGTTTGACGCTCGTCGGCCCATTCGCGGGCGATGGCGAGGGCCTCGTCGCGGCTGATCATCGAAGGACTCCTCGGGCTGCGGTCGTCGGCTCCGCCGGCCAACGCCGGATGCGGACACCGGGCGGCTCGACGCCGTGCCTATGGTAGGCACCGCGGTCCCGAGTTCGTGACCGTGCCGGCGTACGCCAGGGGAGGGGTGCCATGCCGTCGCGGCGGGACCAGGTTCAGTCGTACCAGTTCTTCGTCCAGCGGATGACCTCCGCGTTGGTGGCACGTGAGCCTGACCCGGAGGCAGCGCCGTTCCGCCGACTGGGCGGTGCCGGCTTCGCCAGCGTCATGGTGGCCGTCCTCTGCCTGGCCGCGGTGGGCGTGTACGGCCTGTTGCGTCCCGGTGGCGCGACGAAGTGGAAAGAGGGGGGTGCGGTCATCCTGGAGAAGGAGACCGGCACCCGCTACCTCTACCGGGAGGGCCGGCTGCACCCGGTGCTCAACTACGCGTCCGCCCTGCTGGCCATGGAAACGGCGGCCCCGACCGTCTCGGTTTCCCGGAACTCGCTGGTGGGCACCCCGCGTGGCCCACGGATCGGCATTCCGTTCGCCCCGGACGCGTTGCCTCCCGCCAACCGCATCCTGGACGGGCCGTGGACGCTCTGCACCCAGCCGGCTCGCAATGCGGCCGGTGGTGTCGTCGCCACCACCGTGCTCACCGTCGGGGGGGCGCCCCCCCCGGGCCGGGGCCCCGGCCGCCGCCGGGGGGGGGGGGGGGGCCGCCCGCCCCAGCGGGTGGGACCGATCAG